>JAJCYS010000024.1 GCA_029262815.1 Deltaproteobacteria bacterium
TCTCTTCGTAATACGGAAACACAGGGGTGATGTCTTCTTCAGCTAAGGTTGGTGTATTGGATCGGCTGGGATCATCCAACCCTGTCATCAGTTTTAATTTTGAAACAAAAGTGTCAATATGATCCAGCTGGGATGCCACGCGAGCCACGTCAGACTTCATCTCATTGAACTTTTCTTTTAGGATTTTGTTGTGGAGGCTGATGTGAGAGAGTTCTTTGACTTCGTTCAGAAGGTAAATTTCGTGAGTGATAAGGCTTACCAGTAGACAGGCAAATAGCACAAGGCCGCCCACACAAGCACGCAACTGATTTTTGGATAAGCTATATCGCTTAGGCTTTTGAGCTTCGGGGATCACCATGAAGGTGAGGTAAGGCACTGATTTCTGTTTTTTTTCTTTCATAAATCACGATTTCACTTTAAGTATACCACAATAACAGAGACATTATCGTGTCCACCTGCTTTATAGGCTTGGTTAACCAGGGTTTCACAGGCCTGTTGACAGGAGTCCGAGGCTGTTAAAATGCTTTTAATTTCGGTATCTTGAACCAGATTACTGAGTCCATCAGAGCAAATCAGGATTTGAATGGGGTAGGTGGGTTTATAGTGAAGGTAGTCCACCTCTATAGGGTCTGTATGGCCTAATGACCGGGTGAGCACCTGGCGATAGGGGTTGCCGTCAAGGGTCATAGCGTGATCTTGGCTGAGTTGAAAAAAAGACAGATGCTCAGTCAGGAGATAAATACGACTGTCACCCACGTGGACAAAATGGCATAGGCCTTGAGGATCAATTAAAGCACAAGCTGCAGTCGTGCCCATGCCTGAAAGATTGGCGTCTTCATGGCTCCTTTTTTCGATTTGATTGTGAGCTTTTTCAAAAGAGTGGGTCAATGTTGCACGCCAAGAACTTTGGGTCATGCCGTGTGTGAGTTGCTCATGCATGATGGTCAGCGCCATAGCAGATGCGACTTCACCGCCTTTATGACCGCCCATCCCATCAGCTAGCAGATAGATATGCCGACCTGGATCAAGTAAAATGGCATCTTGGTTTTGTGACCGCACTTTACCAATGCGGCTGAGTCCGTACTGGTCAACAGGGTTCATGAGGTTGGCATCCATTTTTTTGAGTGATTGATCCGCCCATACGCAGCTTATTACGTAGAACATCGAAATATGTGTGGTTGGGATTACTGAGTAAGTTGATCGTTTTTGGATCCCTTTCCACGCAGACCGTATCTTCACAGGCAATCATATGACCCCGTTGGCCATCAATAGAGAGGTAAACGTCGATATCAGCTGAGCTGTAGGGATCATCTACCACTCTTAAGGTAACCCTGCTATCCATTGAAATAATCAGCGGCCGGTTGGTTAAGGTATGAGGACAGATGGGGGTAATGGTTAAGGCTTCGAGAGTCGGAAATAGAATGGGTCCCCCAGCTGCTAATGAATACGCGGTAGATCCAATGGGGGTACTGACGATCATGCCGTCTCCTCGAATTTCACCCATGGGATCATCTCCGACAAACACGTCCACGCCGATGATACGAGAAAGGGCTGCTTTGTTGATAACCATGTCATTAATAGCCTTGAATGTTTCTTGGTCACCATTTTTTGTGGTTAGTGTAATAGAGAGGTAAGGACGTTTTTTAATAGGTAGGGTTTCGGATTTCACTTTTTCAAGGGTGTCTATGAGATCGGTCGCAGAAAACTCTGTTAGGAAACCAAGCTGCCCCAAGTTAATACCAATCAACGTATGGTCAAACCCGTAGAGTGCGCCAGCCATTCTGAGGAAGGTACCGTCACCGCCGAGAGATACAGCCGTATCCGTCAGCGGCAAAGCCTGTTCAACGTCACATTGAGGGAAATCTTCGCGCGGATAACCGGGTTCAAAAAACACAGGGATACGTTGCAGGGTGGCCCACCGGTACAAGGCTTCAGAAACCGTGAACACATCAGGGTTAGTTGTCTTAGCAAAACAGATAATGCCTTTAATGAGTGCCTCCTTCGTATGGTTCTATCATAATCTAGAACCCCGTGGGGGGCCACATTATAGGGAGGGCGCTTCTTCGGTCGACAGCTGCGTAGAGTCGGCTTGAGAAAGGGTGAGTTCAATACCATAATGGTCCGAAAGCATGGTGCCTTGGACGGTGTGGTTCAAAATAAGCTTGGACGTACTCTTGAATGTCAGGTTTTTGCTTAGGATGTAGTCAATTTTACGGCTTCGATCATCCAGACTATAAAGAAAAGTTTCAGAGGGGGTCATGGGTTTGAGTAAGGTAGGGTTCGTTTTGATTTCGTGAGCAATGATTGAGTTGTGGATGCCATCCCACGTGGGTGCAAGATGTTCCGTGAGATCTAGAAATCCGGCTTGTTTAAATAGGGCGAGTGGAGAACTTGTGGGCTCAGTGTTTAAATCACCAGCCAAGATAATAGGAGTCGAGATGGGCTCCAGATGTTCGAGTAGAAATTGGCTGGCCTTTTTTCGGATTCGATCCGCCTTGCTTAATTGTTGAACGAGGGCATAGGTTTCTTCAGAGGTGAGGCGGCCTTCTTGATGCCATTTTTTAAGTCGATCATAATTTTGGATAGATTCGAGACTGTGTTTGGCATGAAAATGCGTGTTGACTAGAACGATCGGTGTATTTTTGTACGTAATTCGGCCTGAGAGGTAAACTCGCCGTTCTGCGAGTTGAAATGAACCCCAGTCGGTGGCAAATCCCCAGAGATGGCCTGGTAAGCTGCCTTCGGTGAGGCTTGGGGGTTCGATGGGAAAGTGTTTAAGCTCGAGGTGTTTTTTGGCAAAGATGGCAATCCCCATTTCAAAATTGGTTGGGATGCCGATGCCTTTAAGGCGGATACCGGCATTGTCACCACGTGCGATGTAATCCATATCTAGGAGTTGGGCAAGTCGCTTTGCGCGGTCCAAATAAGGACTGAGCTCTTGAAGAAATAGAATATCGGGATTTAAGTCTAAAAGCGTGCGTTCTTGTATGGCATAGCGTTCGAGTCGGGTGGTAGGGGTTTCGTAGTCGCCCATTTCTAGATATCCGCGGCCATTGGTGCCCATCCAGACGTTCCAATTGATTATTTTGAGCGCTTCTGAGGTCCCCGCTTGTGTCTCAGTTTTCAGTCCAGAATGAGGCAGAGGGGGTTGAAATAGCGTAATGAGGCCAACAAGCACGCCTAAACTAATCAGATTAAAGACAAAAAATCTCACTAAACGTATGATATCCAAATTGATGCTTAAAACCAGGCTTTATTCTTGACATGAACTATATATTTTGATAGATTTAAACAAATTTAATTTGATTTCCTAATCCCAATCGGGATTTAGGCACCGTTGAAACTATCGTCCTGTTTGCCTTTGCCCGCCCGGGCAAAGTTTGCCAGGTTGAATTATGGAGGTTAATGATGGATAAAAAGTGTTGGTTGCTTTGTCTAACTTTGCTCAGTGCCTGTGGTGGCGGAAGCCCAAGTAGTACCAAAGAAACGAAACCTATAGTTGAAAATCAAGTGAAACAGTATGACCTGTCTAAAGACCGAGTGGCGTTGAATAAGGAAACGATCCCTAATGAGCAAAAAGCAGCCAAAAAGTGGCTCACCGATTTGTTGAATAATATTCTAGCTAAACCCAAAGGTGAACGAAGGCCATTGATGGAAATTTGGGAAAAGAAAATAACCAAAGCACATTTTGATTGGGCAACCATTGTAATTCGAATTGCGTTAAATAATTCAAAAGAAAATTTTTCAACCACACTGGTTGAATGGGCGTTATTTCAAGTTAAGAAATTCAATCAAAGTTCTGGTATACGGACAATGATTGTGAGTGATGTAGGTCCAAAGTATCGTGACGATTTAAAGGATAAGTGGGTTGCAAAGAACAACCTCTTGGATCTCATTAATGAGAGTAATCGTAATCATGTCAGTATTAAAAAATTCCTCAAAGCTGAAAAATCATATTTAGAAACAACCTACAAAGAGTTGCCCTCTGAAGAGGGTGAGGCAGAATTCGAAGGATTTTCTGACCTTGAAGATTCTGATGCGGTTAAGTATTACAAAAGAACCATAAAATTATTAGGCGAATAGTCATGATGAAGGAGTTAATGATGAAACTAAAAATGATATCCCCGATTGCCGTTTTGGCACTATCTTTGAGTATACCTTCTTCGAGTTATGCAGAGTCCCATTCGGCTGAATCCATTATTAAGGAACTTAAGGGTCGAACCTTTGTGGGTCAAAATGTAATTTATTTTCCCAAAGCGACGAACTATGTAAAAAGTAATCCTGTAGGAGCGGTCGCTACACCAAAGGCGCTTGCGCGTAAATATTTACTCAATTATTTACGAACAATTCGTGGTGGAGAAAGTGCACTGTCTGCTTCGGTTGTCATGAAAGAAATGCAATCTGATACCTACCGACCTGATACGTATGAACATATTTGGCGAGCCATTCAGATCCATGGAGTGACCCTTGATTTCAGTGAAAAACAATTCAGGCTCAGATCCCAACTTAAATTGAATCTGTCTGAAGAGAAAAGTGAAGGTTCCATGGTTTTTTCTCCGGGTAGTATGTACAACATCCTACATCTGAATGCAGAGGGTGACACCGTCCTCTCTAATCCGTTGGAATCTCATAAACTTATGTCAACCGATGTGTTAAATGACTGGAAAGAATATGCAACTTCAGAAAACAAACCCGTCGAAAGTTTTAAAGGGTACAATCGCGCAAAAGCGCTTTCTGAGCTCAATAGGCAACTCTTAAAAAAGGTAACTCCTCAAATACTGAGTGCCGTGGGTGAAGTGGAGCGAGGAAGCGAGAAAATACTTAAACAGCTCTCAATTCCTGTGGACATCACAGTTACTCAAACAGTGTCCTTATCTGATGTAGCACATTTCATAAACTTTTTGATCCAAATTCACGGGGACAAAAAAGCTGCGTTTAAAGCCATAGATGGTTGGTTTAAAGGTTATGAGAAAGCCTATCCATTTATGGCAACTGAGATTGGCTATGTCCGGTATTTGGTTGAAAAAGCCAAAGCGATTCATACGAGTGATACGTACAAAGAGATTGGAACGGCCTTGGATAAATTTCGTGAAGAGCCCTTGGCAAAAGAGTTATTTGATTTTATTGGTAAAGAGCTGAAAGCGCTTGAGCCATCTGTCAGCTTGTCTGCACGTTTGAAAGGCGATATTAGTATTCGTGACTATAAAGCCAATCCAATCAACAAACAGGGCAAGCCTGTTTGGATGATTTACCTGAATTATGAAATCAGTGTAGGTGGATTTGCTGAGCAGTTAGGCCCTGTCGTGGGTGGTAAGGCTGTGTTTTTCTCCGAAAAGAAATAATTAGATTACCCCTTAATTAATTGGGGACAGCCACCTATTAAAATAGGTAGCTGTCCCCAACCTCTTTCTTCATTCCCCCGGAAATACATGTTCAAAAAACAGCTTTCTCGTTTTAGGTGTGTGCTCTTTGTAGGGCGGTGGATCTGTAAAGGATGAGGTTTTTTCCCGCGTATCTGTCTTCTGTTTTACGGAGGCTTTGGGTGCGACGCCCTTAGGGAGTTGCGTCGCGGATTTCTGAATGATGTAAGGGCATGCCATCGCTTCTTGAAGAATGATATCTTTGTCATTTTCGAAATATTCCGTCAGACGCTTTCGCATGGCTTGAGGTTCGACGGCACCTGTTTTCAAATTGTCTAACAAAGAAAGTGTGTTTAAATTCAGTAGTTGCAAATACGTGAGATCGTGCGCAAGCGCTGGGTAAGGTGCAGCACTGCCGACCATCACGCGTTTGACCAAGTCCCGAAAACTGCCGGGTGCCGTATAGTTTTTGTCCCCACTGATTTTCAAATTCTTTGAGGCGTAGGCGATTGTGGTGTCGAGCGCTTTTAGCAAGTTCTTGGTTTGTGGATCGTGTGCCATGTTGTTACTGATGACATCCATGACCTGTGAGATATATTCAGGACTTTGGTGACACAGGGAGCAATATGCAAAGAGTCGACATTCTGCCTTGAGTGTTTTGCCGGACTTGCTCTGTACGGCTTTCATATAGTTGGCTTTGCTGAAATATCCTTCCATGATTTTAAACAGTGGCGTGATAAGTTTGTTTTCGACGGTTTCGGGTGTAATTGATGAGGCGGGTTTACCCTCAAACACTGTATCCAGATTTTTGGCCAACCTATTTTGAAAGAGATAGGGTTGGGCGCTGCTAGTTGCCAAACTACGGATAAAGATGCCAGACTCTTTGGCATGTAGTACAGACGTAAGGCTGAATGCCAGCATCATGAATGATATGCGTCTTAACATGATTAATCCCCCTCGTGGCTATTCTATAGGGCCTGCCCTAGGCCGTGTCCTCATTTGAGATTCTACTGTGGAATAGGTCTTTTGGCCTACAACTTCGTCGATTATCATGAAGAAGTCCTCGATGTAGCACTACTACACCTGCGGTTTTTTCATTCAATCTTCTCGTTTCGGCTCAAAATCTCAATTTCCTCGTAACAAATCTCAAATGAGGCCACGGCCTAAAAAAACTTAATAAATAGTTCCGTAAAATTGTCGAATTCTTCTGATTGTCTGCCTTTATCATATTTGATCAGCACCGTATCATTTCCACTTTCAGGCTCGCTGCTGATGGCGAATTTGCACCATCCTGGGTTTGAAAAATTTCTGGAAATTTTGTGTCTGAGCTGGCTGATATAGCCGAGAACTTCGTCTTTGCTCAGCTTTGCTTCAGGATGTGCTTTATTATAGTCTTTGCGACATTTTTTGGTGCCATGGTATTGATAGTTAACATGCGCAAACGCTTGGCAGTATTTGGGTTGATCAGCGCTTATATATTTTTTGTGTTCAGGATTTCGTTCTAGGTAGTCCAAATACGGTTCAGGGTCAGTGGAGTCAGGTAAGCACTTTATTTTTCGAGAGAATACTTTGGGATGTCCGCCACAATAGGCAATTACATATTTGTTTTTTCTATATTTTGATTCCGAAATATATTTATATTTATTTTTAACAGGATTTTCTTTCTTGATAATAGTTTTTTTAGTTGATCCTTTCTTTTTAATTGGGATAGATTTTTTCTTTTTGGAAGGTGCTTTTTTTGATGTATATCGTTTGATTTTATTGTCTACAAAAAAGCTATATGGATATTTGTTATATCGAGTGTCGTTTGGAAAATAAACTTGGGGGCCAGGATAATCTTTCGTCAGCAAATCTTCATCTTTTGTAGCTTGTTTGATTTTTGTGGGAGAAAACCCCCATTTTCGAAAGACAATTGTCGAGGATGTAGTTGAGAGCCGACCCTCACGAATGTCACGTGCATGATCCAAAATGCACATTTTCCATTGGATAGATCTGGGTAGGAATATAAACTGGGCGGCGTACCAAGAGTTACCAGTAATTAGACTTGAATTAATCCGGTTAAAAAACCAAGATTGGACTGCAGCGCTCACAACATTGGATCCAGCGGTTTCCTTGTCAATCCAAAACAAGTCTGATGATGAAGGTTGTTCTCGATTAGTATTTTTAGTTACGTGGGAGGCGTAGGCGTGTCTAGCTTCATGGGCCAATGTGGCAGCGATGAGATAAGGGCTATATTGACTTGTAACAGCCTCTGGAGGTGCGCATAGGGCGATATCACCCAGCCTCATATTGCTTTTGACCCATTCGGGCTTTACGCTTTTATGGCTACTAAAAAAAGCAACTGGAGCAGAACTTTCCATGTATATTCCGCATTGTTCATCAGTAATGATAAAAATTCGAGATCCATACTCTGAAATGACGTCATATTGATTGGTGATCCAATCCGAAGGGCTATCGAATGTTTGTGTGCCGCCTTTAGACCCATCTGCGTAATACAATAACCAGAGAGATTCTAGTGCTGCGATACCGAGCGCTTTGGCATCTGGATGAATCTTGCCATCCTCATCTTTAACAAAAATCAGCTTGAGCTTTCCCCGTTCATAGCTTGCAGTTTGGGTATTGCAGGCATTCAAGCCTTCTATTAACCCTTTGCTTTCACTTTTAGAGTTTGCTGCCTCTGTAACATTGAGACATGCCAGTTTTATATCGATCAAGTCACGATCTGGAATTAAAAAGTCAAACAATCCAGAGACAGCTTTGTAATCAGGAATTTCGGGTTTTTTTTCGACTGGACAAGGGACAGGTGTTGATGTATCAGCTACGTTACCTGATACTCTTTTTGAAGATGCATCAACTCGAACGTATTTCACTTTCTTTTTGGGTACTGGGCAAAGTTCGACTTGAGTGGGTTCAAATTTGAATGCCTGCCTGGGCAAAGCCTGAATGGGCTGGTTCATGACAGCCTCGACTTTTTTTTTGTCACATTTTCGTGCAGAAACCAACAATAAACAGGTACAGCAAATGAGTGTAAGTTTGGTTTTGAGTGACATCCCTTTCATTAGGTTCATATTTTAGCATTGGAGGAGCATTTGGCCAGCCACTTATTATGGATCCCCCATGCACTTAGGTTCCCCACTTAGGTTCCCCGGCTACCTTTTGGCAGCAACCACTGGCTATTCCAGTACCTTCGGTCAATGACTGTTGAAGTAGGCAATCTCCTAACGGCTGAACGTATCTTGAATAAATTTCACAATATGCTTCTGAAGCTCTTTGTTATGCAGAGGAATATCATTGTGATTGATACGAGGTAACGGGATGAGTGTTTTAGGTCCCGTATAAGCATCATAAAGTTCCTTACCGAACCGAAAGGGGATAATGGAATCTTGCTCACCGTGGATGATCAGTAAAGGTACGTTCAGTTGAGATAAATTTTTGAGTGAATTCCATGACTCTCGTAGAAAATAACGGGATAGAAGATAAGGATAATGATGACGTGCCATTGTTTCGAGACTTGTAAAAGGGCTGATCAAGATGAGCCCTTTTACGGGCAATTGAGCTGCCAACTGCGCAGCCACAGCTGCACCTATCGAGTGTCCCACCAGAATCGTAGGCCCTTTTAAGGATTGCAGGGCTTTTAATCCATGGTCTGTAATCAATTGTTCTGAAGGCGTGCCAGGGAACTCAGAGTAGCCCGGGTATTCAAAAAAAGCATGCGTGGTGTGTGGGAAGGCGTTCATCAACCAGTGAAACTGATACAACTGAGTGAGCATGTAATCTGCATTGCCGTGGTAATACACAAGGCTGCCTGTGGAAGAGGGTTGAGTTGTCATCAAGCCGAATGGATTTTTGGGTGACCCCCAAAGAGACACGTTGGCTTTTTCAGCTTCGTGCAAAGTTGCTTTGAGAGAAACGCGAGGCGGGAAATACGTGAGTCGTCGTTGGAGGAGAATCGCAAGGAGTTGAATCACCACAAATCCAACAAAAACGGAAATCAATATTCGAATAACCATAAACGCTATTATCTCCTAGTTTTGATATGTCTGAATATTAGGGCGTCTCCTCATATGGGATTCTACTGTGGAATAGATTTTTTGGCCTCCAACTTCGTCGATTATCATGAAAAAATCCTCGACGTAGCGCAACTACACCTGCGGTTTTTCCACTCAATCTCCTCGTTTCGGCTCAAAATCTCAATTTCCTCGTAACGAATCCCAAATGAGGGCACGCCCTAGGTTAAAAAATAATCACAGTTGATCTAGAACCGGTCTCATAAATAACTTCTATTCCGATCAGCTGCAATCTGCCCAGCCTCGTCGTTCTCGGTGAAAACTGTTCTCGATGGCCTATGAGGCCACCTCCGAGCATTTTTCACCTGCGGCCTTGAGGCTACAGATTTCGCTCGATCTCATTACGAAGTTATTTATGAGGCCGGTTCTAATCTATTTCTATTCAATAGTTTAGGGATTGGCAGGTCGCTTATCTACTCGAAATCTGGCACTCACTCACTATAAGTGAGAAAATAGAGCTATCAGTTCAAGTGATCTGCATATGAGTTTGAAATGCGTAAAAAAACTTCTTTTTTGTTTATGCGTTGGGGTGTTGTCCTCGTCTATCCTGGGCGAAACATGTATTACCTCTCAGGACTTTGAAACAACCTACCAGAAACATCTTATTAAACCTGTTCAAATGAAATTGACGGTGATGGATCCGGCGTATCACTATCTATATGTCTTTGTGCCTGGATTTTTGCATCGATGGGTGCCGACTTATTTTCTGCCCAATCGTGCCCATTTGATTAGAATGGGCATACCAAAGGATTCCATCAAGATCATCAGACCCAGTCACGGACAAAGTAAGGAAAAAAACATTGAATGGTTGTTTTCGAAGTTTCAAACACTACAGAAAATCTATCCGCATAAACAAATGGTGATCATGGGTCACAGTAAAGGGGCATCCGAAGCGTTAGCATTGTCACTCCAAAATTCTGTTTTCTTCAAAAAACACGTGGCCTATTTGTTTTTAATTCAAGGTGTTTTTGGCGGTAGTGGCGTTGCTGATTATGTGCTAGGCCAGGGGAAGCCGATAAGTAATCAACTGAATTTTCTTTCGGGTACAGCTATGTGGTTCATGGGTAAAGCAGCAAGTCTAGTGAGCCCTATGATCCATCCCGGACTTGAAAGTTTAAGACGTGAAAATGCTCAGTCTTTTTGGAAAGATATCAAACAAAAACATGGCCACATTATCGAAGACATCCAAAGTCGGGTCTATCATTTTAAGGCTCACCGTGAACCTTCCGAAATGAGCATCTTCTTACAACATACAGGACACTATCTCAAAAACAATTATGGAGATAGCGATGGATTAGTCACCATAGGGGACCAAGACCCAGGGTTTGGCACACATCTATATACTTTTGAAGTCTGTCACGGAGGGCTTATCCTGCATCAACCGATCACCAACGTTCCCAAAAGGACTCGAATGGCCTTCAATGCATCCTGGGTTGAAGTTATTAATAAATAGTTATAGTTTATAATCGGTTCAAATTTAGTTTTTACCTGCAGAAGCGAATATGATATATCATGGGATGAGTTGATTTAATTTTCTAGTGAGGCTAAATATGAATGGGTTGCGAGTAACGAGCGTTTTGGCTGTGTTTATAACAATTTCAGGGTGCGTCTCCGTAGAAGAGCGGCGATGTAATGTCCCGTACGCCAAAGATCAGGGGTATCAAGATGCCAAACTAGGTAGCTTGACAAAGCCAGGCTTGGAACTGGGCCGGGTATGTGTTGGGCATGAGAAATTTCCTTTTCAATTGTATACCACCGAATACAACCGAGGATGGTCTGAGCGAAAGCGTGAAGTCTGTAACAGCGGGTTTGCTCGTGAAGTGGGTCGTCAAGACGGGAGTTTACTCCAGTTTGAGCAACCTTCTAAAGCTATGTTGAGTATTTGTGATAATGAAAAAACGTTGCTTGCAGCTTATAAGAGCTCTTTTATCGGAGCTGCGTGCACCCCTACCCAATTTGATTCATTAGGCGTGAATGACGCAAAGGCATGGCGGCACAAAGATGTCCAACTAGCCTTAAGCGGATGTCCGAGTGCACGGCATAATCGACTACAAAGTAGTTATTCAAAAGGGCATGATCGACAGCTGACCACCGTGCAGTGTCGTACCTCTTACGTCTATGAAATGGCCAAAGAAGATGTGCGTCATGGTTACGCGATGGAACTAGGGATGCGTCGCATTCGTCTATGTCCACGAAACAAAAGCCAATTGCTTGAACTTTATGCTCAGCGATACTCTGAAGAAAAGTCCCGTTTAGTCAAAGAAGAAGAAGAGCAAAAACGTCGTGAGCAAGAGCGTCGTCATCAAGAAGAGTTGAAACGTGCTTATGAGATGAATCGTACCAAACGAACCTATCTGAATTACCGAGGTAATGAGTTTATGGCTTCGTGTTATGTCGATTCGACAGGAAATTACGGGGTTGTGGTTCTCGAGAATCCACACGAACGATGGATTAGTTTCAGTACAACCCTCAGTATTGATTTCTTTGATACACAGGGTGGACATATCAGTCGACGAAAATCATATGAGATGGTTTCGCTGACAGATCGTGAAGACAAAGAGTCTTTTGAGGTGTTTGCGCCTTACGGTGCTGCAACATGTAACGTCTCTTTGTAAGCTGATTTAATTATATTGAGTGTTTTTCGGTATGCCGGAAGTTCCTTTTTTGAGGGACTTCCGGCTTTTTTCTTTTGCAATTCGAGTCTCCCAAAGGGTCATCGTGAACTTCTTGGCCAAAAATGGCCAAGAAGTTCACGATGACCCGTTGGGGAGGGGTATGTGGATTAATAATGGTACCAGATGGGCATCCGGTACCCGTGGGGGTTATGGGCGTTTTGTATGTTGGATAAACAGCAGGTT
>JAJCYS010000025.1 GCA_029262815.1 Deltaproteobacteria bacterium
AGGGAGGAAGAAGATTTTTTAAGCACAGGTAAGGCAGCCCACGGTAGATTGCTAGAATCAAGCACCTGATCGAAGATAGTGGATAGGCCTTATTCGGACTGAACTTAATGCGTTAACCAGCACGCGGATATGAGGTTGAAAGTTCTCGTGGCTCTAAAATCTTATCCTTCTCTTTTTTACTCTTGACGGTTGGTCATCCATATGAGCAATCTAGTTTTTAGGGGGGAGTTCGGCGGTGAGGCCTTTTCTCACTCGTTGGTGATGGGGCCTATCTTCTGGACATCTACTTGTAACGCCACCTTTTAAACTTGGACGATTCATTAAGAAATTAATGTCCCAAATGAAATTGCTAGCCGATACATTAGAAGTCTCATATTCTGGCGTCATTCGAATGGCATCTACTGGACATGCCTCTTCACAAAATCCACAAAACACACATCTTAGACTATCAATTTCATAGGTCGAAGGAGATTTCTCTAAATCTGGATTTTCATTCTCAGAAGCCACAATCCGTATACACTCAGCAGGGCAGGCCGTAGCACAAAGCATACACGCGGTACACCGTATCTCACCGTCTGCTTTCTTTGTCAGTACGTGCACGCCACGGAATCGGCTGCTTCGTTTCACCTTCTGTGAAGGGTATTCCACTGTTGTACTGTCTTTTCGGTGCCATAGATTATAAATCATTCGTTTTAAGGTTAACCAAAGCCCTGACAACAGAGCCCAAGTACCAGATAAAATCAACCCCAAGCCACTTCGCCTCTTAAATTCTCTTGAAACTACTATAGTCCCCATGTCTTACTCCACACTCGCAAGAAACGTAAAGAGTTCTACCAAGTCTTCAGTTTGAGCATTCGGTGTCCTAAATGGTTTGATTGTTTGTGCCTTGTTGGCAAAGTTGATATAGGTTCCCGACTTCTCCGCATAATTAAAAGTTGGAATCAATAACTTCAAACAAGTCTCAAGTTGCTCATCTGGTAACCGCGTGGATCCCAACCAAATACTGCTGTTAGCATCAAAGCCCTTTATCAGTTTTTCTAAACCCGTATGAGGTTCCATATTCTCTGGAGCAACAATAACCCATTGAGAAAATGCTTTTGCTTTAAGTGAAGGCATGCGATCAACATCAAACGCATATCCAAATTTCTGTGCAACCTTGGCAAGCCCCTTCGAGTTCGGGCTCTTGTCACCTCGTATCAACAATCCATCAAAATCTTCAAACCCACTCGCCCAGTCATACCACAAATACACAGACTCATTCGGCACACCACTTGATTTCAAGTAACCAAACAGCGCTTCATACTCTTCGACCGTATGCTGTGGTGAAATCAACCACCCCGTTTTGGGTTCTTGAGACAAGTGTGTCTTTAGCATTGAGCGAGCTTCAGCGGTACTCAAATGTTTCTTTTCAGTCCCGTTAACTGTAAAACCATGCAAATACCGATCGACACTATTCAACCACTGATATGCAGTCCGGCCCTTATCACACATCCAGAGGCCATTCACATCTTCATTTTTTCGAGGCTTGATACGAAATGCCCCGCGTTTGTTATGTGAAACCTCAGTATTACATCCCGTAGAACATTTGATGCACACGGACGGGGAGGTGCGTGTATACCAAACACGTTGCTTAAATCGAAAGTCCTTTGAAGTCAACGCACCCACAGGACAAATGTCGACCGTATTCACAGAGTAGTCATTTTCAAAAGGTTTGTTATCGTAGGTGCCTATTTCACTCCGGTTGCCCCGCTCAAAGATACCTAAGTCATGGGTTTTTGTGACTTCACTCGTAAATCGAGTACACCGGGTACACAAAATACATCGCTCTTTATCGAGCATAATTGTAGGGCCCAAATCTACCACTTTTTTCTTTTGGACCTTGTTCTCTGTCATGTTCGAATCGTAGGCTCCATATTCCATATATGATTCTTGGAGTACGCATTCACCAGCCTGATCACAAATGGGACAATCCAGCGGATGGTTCGCCAAATGAAACTGCAAACCCCATCTTACGATTTCTTTGATGTCTTCACTCTCGGAGTCCACAGTCATACCATCTTGTACCGTAAGATTACATGACGGGACAGGTTTGGGGTTGCCGTTGACCTTGACCATGCAAAGTCGACACACTCCCGCAATGCTTAAACCTTCGTGATAACAATAATGTGCAATATTGATCCCATTATCTTTGGCGACCTGGAGCACATTAGCTCCTTCTTCGGCCTCAATATTTTTCCCGTTAAATGTTATGGTCACTTTTTTTGACATAATTTTAGGCCTTTAAATATGATTCAAATTCTTCAGGATATTTTTTCAAAAAAGCAAGCGTCGGCATAGCCGCCGCATCCGATAATGCACAAATCGTTTTACCCATCATCATTTCAGGAATTTTTTGAGCCAACTTAAGATCAGCTGCATTACCCTGTTTTTGATACACCGTATTCATCACAGCGTCTAACCAGCCCGTACCCTCACGGCACGGTGTACACTGTCCACAACTCTCATGACTAAAGAAATGTGTGGCCACCTTCGCCAAATCAACAATGGATTGAGTATG
>JAJCYS010000026.1 GCA_029262815.1 Deltaproteobacteria bacterium
AAAACATAGGGCTCCTTATTTATTCATATTGTCTGGAAATCGAAACATTAATTTAGGGTGTGTTTTCATTAGGGATTCAAAAACTTCGGGGTCAAACGTATCGAAGTCCACAATAGCATCTTTGGGAATCATATGAGTTAGAATCGCTTCTTGAACACCGTTTGATTTGTCTTCTAAAATGGCCTGTGTTTGTTGCCAGGTTTCAAAAAGGCGTCGGCCAATAATGCCATGGAGCTGTTTGCCATGCATGATAATATTCGTAAACCCGGGCAATGTATAAGGCCCACTTTTAAGGCCGAAAAGCACGGTGTGTCCACAACGCTTGGTAGCTGCAATGGCATGATTTACTGAACTGTTATGCCCAGCCATTTCAAATGCAACGTCAGGACCTTCGTCGTCAAAAAAATGTTGAATAGATCGAACCAGTGCGTCATCAAAATAAGGACTTTCGTTCGACAAGGCTGGGTCGCAAATGATGACCTCATCAGCGCCCAGGTGCTTTGCTAGCTCAGCGTGTTTGGGATTGGGTTCTATCCCCAAGATTCGTTTTGCGCCTAATGCTTTTGCTATTAACAAACTGAATAAACCGATCGGGCCGCAGCCAAAAATAGCGACGTTTTTGTTTTTAATATCGGTTGCAGAGCACACATGCACAGCATTGCCAATCGGCTCCATGAGTGCAGCTACTTCCAGTGCAATTTTGTCGGAGTTGACGGGCCACAAAATTTTACTGGGTAGTTTAATGGCTTGAGCGAATGCGCCGTCACGGGTGAATCCAATAATTTGATCGCGGATACAAACATGGGCTTGTCCTTGTTTGCAGAAGGTACACTTACCACAAAATACATGAGATTCACTAGATACCAAATCTCCGGGTTTGAAATCAGTAGACTGGGTGACTGCAGATCCGACTTTCAAGATTCTACCCATGAACTCGTGCCCTAAAGTACGTGAATCGCCTTCCAGTGCATCATAGATAAGAGACTCAAACCCTTGCCTAAACCATACGTTTCGGTCAGAGCCACAAAACCCTGCAAAAAGAGGGGCTATGATTACATCGTGGGGATCTGAAATTTGTGGGGTTGGAAGCGTTAGTGTTGAAAGACCTGTAGTGGATGACCACTGATCTCTAGGAATATTTAGTCCAATTGCTTTCATCATGTTTAGCGTACTCTTTCCATAGCGGTGTTTGTATATACTTTTTAAATTACTAAAAAAACTAACATAGTTGTTATCGGATTATTCTAGTGAGTTATAAGCTGAAAATCAATTTTTATCAAGCCAAATGACTGGCGGTAAAAAGTAGCGGTTCGTTAAAAAGTACCCTGCAGCTAACAGGGGTGGGGTAAACTAAGTGTATGAATTCAGTGTGTAAACTCTTTACGCCTGGACCAACGGAGATCCCCCCAGAAGTCCAAGCAGCCCTGGCCGAGCCCATTATCCATCACAGAACAGAAGCGTTCTCAGCGTTGTTTCGCGAAACTCGGTTAGCTTTACAACAAGTCTTTCAAACCCAATCGGACGTGTTGGTGTTGGCTGCAACAGGTACGGGGGGCATGGAAGCGGCTGTTTGTAACTTTTTTTCTCCTGGAGATACTGTCATCGCGATCAACAGCGGTAAGTTTGGGAAACGATGGGGTGACATCGCATCATGCTACGGCTTACAGGTTATCGAAATATGTTATTCACCAGGGGTGCCTGCCTGTCCAGCAGAATTGGCCGAAAAATTGAAGGCCAACCCAAAGACCAAAGGGGTATTCCTAACCGCGAGTGAAACTTCCACTGCAACCTACCATCCTGTCGATCAATTGGCCGAAGTTGTACGGTCACATTCTGAGGCTTTAGTCATCGTAGATGGCATCACTGCTGTAGGTATACATGATATGCGGCCAGATGAATGGGGATTTGATGTTGTGGTTGCAGGATCACAGAAGGGGTTTATGTTACCCCCCGGGCTTACTTTTTTATCAGTCAATGAACGCGCCTTTAAGCAAGCGGAGAGCTCTTCATTGCCTAAGTATTATTTTGATTTATTGAAAGAACGGAAGAACCAGCAAAAAGATACAACTGCATATAGCCCTGCTGTGACGTTAGTTAGGGGGTGTCATGCTGCGTGTACCTTGATGTTAAAAGAGGGACTCTCTAACGTGTTCGAACGTCACCGTTCATTGATGAATTCAGTCCATGTGTCGGCTGAGGCGTTAGGCCTACAACTCATTGCAAAACAAACGCCGTCTCATTGTTTGACCGCTATTGGAATCCCGGATGAGATAGGTGCCGATCGTGTTCGAAAGCATTTGCTACAGAACTACAACATGATGCTTGCGGGCGGACAAGATGAACTCAAAGGGAAAATAATTCGCATCGCACACTTTGGCGCTCTGACGCATCAGGATATTTCAGATTGTATGATTGCGCTTGAGGAAACTCTACAAGCACTCGGGGTTCAAGTGTCATCCGGGACGGTAAGAAATGCTATCCCCACGACACCGTGAACACGACATCGTGAACATTGACTCAGTATAAAGTCTAAGTTAGGGGGGGGAGAAAATGTTAAAAGTACTTGCGACGGACAATCTGTCTCAAGAAGGGCTCAAAGCTCTTAAAAATCATCCGACTATTAATCTTGATGTGGTTCCGCCACTCGAACCCGAAAAGCTAAAACAAGAAATTGGAGCTTATCAAGCTATTGTAGTTCGAAGCAGTACGAAACTTTCGGCTGAGGTTC
>JAJCYS010000027.1 GCA_029262815.1 Deltaproteobacteria bacterium
GAAGTTCATTATGACCCTTTGGGCCAGCTGAGTTGGCATGGAGGTTGCAACGATACCTGATCGAATGAGTGTGCTGCGTGTTGTCGGATGGATAGTTCTTTTAGGGTTGGGTCTGTTGCTGTGGTACAGGATTCACTGTTACGGGAATCAGTTGCAATTTCTAACACGACACTCTGGTCAACCTCGAATTTTCAGAATAGCGAAAGAGGCCAACCAAAAACATGTACAAGCAACCCACCTATACGATGAGTCACGTAGGGACTGGAAACTCATACCTTCGAGTTCAATTTATGTGAGCCAAATGTGTATGGACTGGGTCCAATCAAGTGGTGTTGTGACTGGGCAGCTTCAGGTTCAAAAAAGAGGGGGAGCTTGGAACCAATTTGGCCATGCTGGGCTCTTCCCTCAAACATATTTTCGGTTAAAATGTAACGGCAAGGTATTTTGGCCAGAGCCGAAATTAGGGTTATTCACACCCATGTACCAAACAAGTACTGGATGGATGAAGAAACTCAAAGATTGGTGGATGGTATTTGTCGCCAAACAAGAATTGCCTACGTGGATTTACGGCGCCATCGGCACATTGACAACGGGCGATCAAACTTACTTAACTCCGACATTTAAACAAGCCCTTCAAAAAACTGCCTTGTGGCATATTTTTGTAATCTCAGGTATGCACGTATATCTCTTTTTTGCATGTTGGTTGTTTCTCTGTCGTTGGGTGACAGGGTATCTTCGTTTTTTGTACGGTGGGCTGGTACTTGAAATGTTCTGCGTTTGTGTCGGCATCATCCTTTTTCCGCTTTGGTTTGGTCTGACCCCATCAGCAATGCGGGGCCTTTGTTTTTATGGGTGCTTTTGGGTTGTTCCGCCTTATGCGTCAGCCTCTTTGAGGATTGGGTTGAAGGCAGGGCTCATTGCTATACTTCTTTCGGGGTTCCCCCATTTTTTCTTTCAATGTGGATTTTGGATGAGCCTGTTTGCATCATTTGGATTCTGGGCATGGATGGTCTTATTTCAAAATATCTCAGGAGTGGCTCGCTGGGGTGGGGTTATGATCGGAATGAATATTTGGATGATGCCATGGATCAGTTATCTAAGTGGCCTTGTGATTTGGCCCTGTGTGCTAGGATCCCCCTTCGTATTTATTTTTTTAGCGATGTGTGGCGTGGGAGCACTCAGCTCGACTCTTTTTAATCTTCAATATCGTTTTGAAGGCGTACCTTCACTCTTACTCAAATTTATTCATGCATTACCTGAGGAAAGTATATGGGTTGTAGAAATTTCAGAAGTTGGACTCTGGTGTGGGTGTGCGTTATGGCTTTGTGTCATGGGTGTCATACTCAGCCGCCGTTCATGTCCGTCTTTGACGTAGGACAAGGAGACGCTACTCGGATAAGCTGGGGAAGACAGTGTTTTTGGTTTGATTTTGGGTCTTTTTTTCAAGCGCGCAGAGCCAAGACCCTCTTCGAGCGTGAAATCCGATTGTGTGACCAGCACTTACTGGCTGTGTCGCATTTAGATGGTGATCATGTTGGGGGGGTATATATTTTTTTAGACGCTATGAATGCTTTGGTCAAAAATGTTTGGGTATCTTCATGGGGGGGCGACTGGCGTGTAAAGATGCACCAAAAAAAGATAAATAATCGTGGATCGCGGTTGGCATTAGTTGAGCGTGTGCCACATCCTCAGGTTGATACATTATGGCCACTCGAAGAACATCGCGGGTTAAATGCCAATGAACTTTCATGGGTTCTACGTGTATGGCACCAGGACAGACGGCACTGTATTTTATTAACAGGTGATATTTCTAAGCTTATCGAAACAAAATTAATTGAAACGTATTCCAGTCCCGGGTGTATTTTCTTAAAAGTAGCGCATCATGGGTCAAAAACATCAACTTCTCGTGCTTTTCTTCAATGGGCGCAACCCAAAATAGCATTTATTTCAAATGGGTATGGCCATTACTTTGGACATCCGCACCAAACCGTACTCAAAAATTTGGATTCTCATGGAATTTGGATTTTTCGTACGGATTGGATGGGGCGAATTGATGTTTGGATCGAAGATCAGTTAATCCGCGTACGTACAGTCAAAGGTGAGGTGCACTTGCCAATATGATATGCTTTCAGGTTATTACAGGGAGAGTGCGATGGAATCTGTTGTGATCGTAGGGGCCGCTCGAACACCTATTGGTAGTTTTTTAGGAAATCTGAGTGATATTGCTGCCCCCCGTCTGGGTGCAATTGCAATTCGAGCTGTGCTTGAAAGAGCTAATATTGCATCTGAAGATGTGAGTGATGTCATCATGGGCCATGTGTTGCAAGGGGGTACAGGACAAGCCCCAGCACGTCAAGCCTGCTTATTTGCTGGACTCCCAAATCGCGTGCGGTGTCTGACCGTAAACAAGGTATGTAGCTCGGGATTAAAAGCTGTGGGACTTGCCCGGTCAGCGCTCCTGTTGGGTGAGGCAGATATTGTGGTTGCTGGTGGGATGGAAACCATGTCTTTGGCGCCACATGTGCTTTTAAACGCTCGGAAAGGGCTTCGATTAGGACATGGGAATTTAATAGACCTTATGATTCATGATGGACTGTGGGATCCCTACAACGATTACCATATGGGCAATGCTGCAGAACTGTGCGCACGTGAATATCAGTTTTCTAGAGAGGCCCAAGATGCGTATGCAATACAGAGTTATGAACGTGCCCAACTGGCCTTGGCTAATGGATGGTTTAAGGAGGAGGTTGTGCCCGTCGAACATCCCAAAAAAGGGTTTATAGCTGAGGATGAGGAACCTACACGTGTAAAATTCGAAAAAATACCGACTCTGCGCCCTGTATTTGAAAAAGAAGGCACGATTACACCAGCCAATGCATCAACCATAAATGATGGTGCTGCAGCTGTGGTTTTGATGCGTGAACAAACGGCCATAGAGAGAGGGTGTCCTATTTTAGCCCGTATTACAGGTGAGGCGACGGTGGCTCAGGCGCCAGAATGGTTTACAACTGCTCCTGGAGGCGCGATTCGAACCCTTTTGGGGAAAATAAACCTGTCGGTAGATGAAGTTGAATCTTGGGAAATTAATGAAGCGTTTTCTGTTGTTGCAATGGCTGCAATTAAGGATTTAGAGATCGACCCGAAACGGCTGAATTCAAGTGGAGGCGCTGTAGCTTTGGGCCATCCGATCGGGGCTTCAGGATGTCGGTTATTGGTAACTTTGATTCATAGCTTAAAACGGCTAAATCAAAAACATGGTATTGTCAGTTTATGCAATGGTGGGGGCGAAGCTGTCGCGATGAGTATTGAGCGGGAATAAACAACGTGATAAGGATCAATGTAATAGGAGTGGGGACCTATGGAAACACATTTTAATGCTAAAGCTCATCATGGATCTAGATCTGATGGGAGAAGAAGGCCTTTAGGCGCATGTGAAGATCAAAGTCAAAGGAGAAAGGTTATGTCATTCGAAAATCTAATCTATGATGTGGTTGATCAAGTAGCAGTGTTAAAAGTAAATAGGCCTCAAGCCTTGAATGCGCTGGACGCTAATACCTTAAAAGAAGTTAGGGCTGTTATCAAAGATGTGGATCGTAATGTGGAAATTCGTTCCTTAGTTATCACGGGGGAAGGTGATCGTTCTTTTGTTTCAGGGGCAGATATTTCTCAGATGTGCGATTGTGATCCCGCAGAAATCTTGGAATTTTCAAAACAAGGACATAAGACTTTGAATATGCTTCAGCGATTACCAAAACCGGTTTTGGCTGCTGTAAATGGATACGCGTTGGGCGGTGGCATGGAACTAGCCTTGGCTTGTGACATGATTTTTGCATCTGACCGAGCGAAATTTGGACAACCTGAAGTCAAGCTGGGGATTATACCAGGATTTGGTGGAACACAGCGACTTGCGAGGTTGGTGGGGCCGAATTTGGCAAAAGAATTCATTTTTTCAGGTGCCATTATTGATGCCGAACGCGCAAAAGAAATGGGTCTTGTAAATGAAATCGTGCCTCACGAGTCACTTTATACCCATGTGATTGAATGTGCCTCACGGATGAATAAAGTGGGTGCGTTGGCGATTGCTGAAGCAAAAAAAGTCATCAACGACGGGTTGGATCGAACGTTGGATGAAGGTAATGATTTAGAAATGTCGACTTTTTCGGGACTATTCGGAACACAAGATCAAAAAGAAGGGATGCGTGCCTTTTTGGAAAAAAGAGAGCCTGACTTTACGGGAAAAGTGACGGGGCACCTGCTTCTGAGCTAACTTGGCCGTATGAATGAATTAGATTTGTTTCGTGAGAGCTGTCGAGCATTTGTCCAAAAAGAGCTCTCGCCGTTAAATAGTCCTGACGAATTTTCTGACGTTCAAATTCATCAACTTTCTCAAATGGGATTTTGGAACTTAGTCGATGATGAGTTGGGTCTGGTTCCATTAGCCATCGCGGTTGAAGAAGTAGCTCGAAAATGTCCATCGACTGCTTTGATGATTTCGATCCATAACTGTTTAGTTCTTAAGATTTTAAAAACGCATGGCTCGGATGAGCAAAAAAAAACCTGGCTTAGTCTTTTACAAAACGGCGAGCGATTGGGTTCGTTTGCGCTTACAGAGCATCATGCTGGATCAGACGCGTTTATGCTCGAAACGACAGCCACTGAAGAAAAAGAAGGTTGGGTGCTGAATGGGCAAAAAGCTTGGGTCACTCACGTCAATGAGAGATCACTCTGTATCGTGTTTGCCAGAGAACCTGGCACGGTCGGACCAAATGGAATTTCTCTTTTTATGGTGCCTTTTGATTCACCAGGTGTGCTGATTGAGCCGAATCACGATTTATTGGGCATGAATGGATTGAATACCAGCACGGTTGAATTCAAAGATGTGGCGTTACCTGCCCATGCACTACTAGGAACAAAGGGAGCGGGCTCACGGCTGGGGTTAGAGGCACTTATAGCGGGACGATTAGGTGTTTCAGCACAAGCCTTGGGGTTAGCAGAAAGCGCTTTTGAGGGTGCTTTGAAATATAGCAAAGAACGTGAACAATTTAATCGCCCCATTTCAGACAATCAGGGTATTCAGTGGATGTTTTCAGAAGTTGGAACTGTCCTTTCGGCCGCACGTCTTCTTTTAGACCGGGCACTAAATGAAGATTCGACGGATATGTACGCAAGTGCTTTGGCCAAATGGGTTACGACAGATGCTGCAATGCGTACAAGTACACAAGCCATCCAAATACATGGAGGCTATGGGTACATGAAAGAGTTTCCATTTGAACGCATGTATAGAGATGCAAAAGTGACCCAAATCTATGGCGGCGCAAATGATATTCATGTGAAATATATTGCTAAGAAAAGCATTTCTAAAAATCATCAATGGCTCGAGGCAGGGCCTGAAACGCCTTTTTTGAATCAGTTCAAGCAATGGGTTGAAAAACATATTTTATCTCACGTATCTAAGTCGAGCTGTAATCCTGAGCAATCACAAATCCATATGGAAGAAATGGCAAAGCAAGGTTGGGCTACTCTAGCCGTGCCTGAACAATCAGGTGGAGTAGGAATCACGTCAGAAGAATTCGCATCGGCAATGATTATGCTAGCCGAAACATGTGCCTCAACTGCGGTTGTTTTTTCGGTTACAAACATGGTGTTGAGTGGGATAGCTCGTTTTGGGAATGAACAGCAGAAGAAAGAAATTATCCCGCGGTTTCGAACAGGTGAATGGCATTCAGCCGCTTTTGCGCTTACAGAAAGTGGTTCGGGATCGGACGCGGCCAGTATGAAAATGACCGCTGAACTGCAGGATGATTTATATATTTTAAACGGCACGAAATTATTTATTACTTCCGGAGATAGTGCGCAATTGATTCTCGTGTTTGCAAAAACGGCGCCTGATGAAATCTCTGCATTCTTGGTACCACAAGATACGACTGGGTTGCGTATCGGTAAAACGGAAGAGAAAATGGGACTCTGGGGATCGAGTACAGTGGAGCTTATTTTTTCGAATTGCAAGGTTCCCAAAATAGCTTTGCTTGGAAGCTTAGGCCAGGGGTTTAAGATTGCTTTATCACAATTGGATGGGGGTCGAATAAGTGTAGCCGCGCAAGCAGTTGGCATTGCGCAACTTGCGCACAAAGAGACCATAACTTATGCTTTGAATCGACGCCAAGGGGGTCGAAAAATTGCGCAGCATGGTCAAGTTAAGCAGAAACTTGCCGAGATGACTCGTTCAATTGAGCTATCGCGTCTGCTTATTTTTCATGCAGCGCGATTAAAAGATTCAGGAAAGCCATTTACCAAAGAAGCAAGCATGGCAAAATTATTTGCGACTGAATCCTGCAATACCTTATGTATTGAGGCTGCTCAGATTTGGGGAGCAGAAGGGTTAAAAGAAACGAATCCTATTAGCCGGTGTATACGAGATGTGAAAGTGACCACACTCTACGAAGGCACGTCTGAGATCCAACGTTGGGTCATCGCCCGACATATACTGAAAGCTTAATCGATAAAATTTTTTTCTTGTCCACGATGAAGTTGAAAAATTGGATTTTAGTTTGAAGAATCAGAGATGATCTGATCCGCCTGTAGTTCATAGGTTTTGTAGTCGATAAGATCGTAGTACTCTTGACGGGTGTAGAGCGAGTCTAAAATATCAGCTTGGGATCCATGTTCGTGGAGATGAGCCAAGGTGTCTCTCATTGTTTTCATGCAGGCCCTAAAAGTCGTGAGGGGGAATAGGACACACAGGCATCCCACATCGACAAATTCTTGAAACGAGAAATAGGGTGTTTTGCCAAAGTCTGTCATGTTAGCAAGCACCGGAACTTTTTTGGCGACCTGCTCAAATTCATCTAAACTTTGGAGTGCTTCAGGGAAAATTAAATCAGCTCCGGCATCATAATAGGCTTGTGCGCGATACAACATGTCGTCAAATCCAGTAACGCTATAGGCATCAACGCGGGCAATAATAATAAAATTAGGATCCTCTCTTGCAGCCAATGCGGCTTTAAGGAGGGCAACCATATCAGATGTGGGGATAACTTCTTTGCCTGCAAGATGTCCACATCGTTTTGGGAAAACTTGGTCTTCGAGATGGATACCAGCAAGACCAGCTGACTCAAACTGTCGAACCGTTCTTGGGATTGTGAGGACATTGCCAAATCCAGTATCGGCATCAGCAATCGTAGGGATTTGCACAGCACGGGCAATATGCTCTGCTTCAGAGACCGCTTCAGAGAGCGTGGTAAGTCCTAGATCAGGTAACCCAAATGCGGCAGCGGTTCCAGAACCCGAAACGTAGGTACACGGAAAACCCTGCTTTTCTACAAATTTGGCACAAATGGCATTAAACGCCCCTGGGATCATGAAGGGATCTTTATCGGCTATTCTTTTTTTTAAGACAGCACGTTTTGAGGCATCATTCATAAATCGCAGACCATCAATTTGAATAGAGTGCTGACATCCTCGACGTTTTCAAGGTCAAACAACGATTCAAGTAGCCTATCTTGTTGCTCAAGGGACAGCACGGTTGATTGGTGTCGAAATTTTTGTGCAAGTTCATCATCGGTATGCGCATTTTGTGGATGCCCTTTAGGAAATAGAGCTTCATCAGATAGCGTTGATCCATCTTTGAATGTGATGGTGATGCGATTCCCGAATCCGTTTTCGGGGTAAGCTTCAGAAAATTGGCTGTCACGTTCCACAGCAATTTTTTGAACGAGTCCCATTAACTCAGGGTGCTTAAAGTAGGTTGGCGTAAAATGTTCCAACTTAACATCACCAAACATGAGCGCTACGGCTGTAATATAGGGCAGACTGTGATCTGCGGTCTCTTTGTCTTTGGGATGCCATTTTTCGGGCTCACTGCCAATGATATCAACAGATGCATCGTGAGAGTCCACCACGATTTTTTCGATCATATTCCAATCAGAAATTTGAGTGTGTAGTTGTTTTGCAATGTCGATGGCACTTTGAGAATGATATTCCGCAGGATGGTCTTTGATGTAAGTTCGCTCAAGCATAAAAGGGTTGGGGCTCAGCGAGAGGTCGCCCAATTCGAATGGACCTGAAACCTGTTTTTGAAATCCCATAAGACCCGTAAAAATATCATTGGGGCCAGTCATGCCAAGATGGGCAAGTGTAGCAGCTTGTACGCCGCCACGAGCTGCGGCCGCAAAAGCAGATGCCTTCCACATAGAGATATTGCCGACACGGGTTTGACGCATGGCGTTATTGCATACGCCAGCAATGCCGACTGTGTGGGTCATTTCATCTTGAGTGGCGTCAAGTAATTTTGCCGTAGCCAATCCAGCTGAAAAAGGGCCATAGGTTACATGATCCCAACCCATAGCACGTAAACTGGCTGCGTCGCATAAACGACATTGAATTTCATAAGCAATAATAGTTGCAAGAATAAGGTCTTTGCCCGACTTTTGTTCACTTGCAGCAACGGTTAAGGTTGCGGCAATATTGTCGCTGGGATGAGCGGGTTCTTTCGAAAGGTACGTGTCATTGTAGTCGAGGTACCGAATCAATGCGCCATTGGCAAATACAGCCGTGCTTAAATCGACCGTTTCAGTTTGACCAATAACGACGCCACCTTTTCCCGATGTGGGACTGAGTTTGGCGGCACTGCGAACCACTTTGCTCACGTCAGAGTGATACGCGCCGTAGGCACAACCGATTGAATCAATTAACCTTCGTTTCGTCTCATGAATAACAGATGGTGAGAGGTGACCGTAATCGAGTTCATGAGCAAACGTAACAATACTTTGAGTGATAGGATCCATGTGCTTTTCTAGTTCCTTTCTGAAATAGGGATAAAAGTTTGTGACTCAGGGCCCACATATTCAGCTTTGGGTCTAATGAGACGATTGTTTTCACGTTGTTCAAAAATATGCGCAATCCAGCCTGAGACTCTACTGATTGCGAATATGGGTGTGTACAGAGGAATTGGAATGCCGAGGTAGTAATAAAATGCTGCTGCGTAAAAATCCACGTTTGGAAACATGCCTTTTTTCTCTTTCATGGTTTTTTCAATGGCTACTGAGATGTCAAAGTACATATTGTCGCCAAGTCGTTCGGCCAATCGCTTGGTATAATTTTTCATGAAATCCGAACGCGGATCCTTGATTTTATAGACACGATGACCGAATCCCATAATTTTAATTTTCTTTTCAAGGGCGTCATTAATAAAGGCCACAGCTTGATCCACGCTTGTGAATTGCTTGATCATTTCCATTGCCTTTTCATTCGCACCGCCATGTAGAGGGCCTTTTAATGTGCCGATACCTGAACACACCGCAGAGTACATGTCTGATAAGGTTGCAGTCGTCACCCGGCATGCAAATGTCGAGGCGTTGAAGCCATGTTCAGCATAGAGGATAAGTGAACAGTTCATAGAGGCCCTGTCTTCGTCGAGTACGGGTTTGCCCAGTAATTTTTCTAGGAAGCAGCCCGCAATTGAGGTTTCGTTCGAAGAGGTTGAGTCTACAGGGTTATGGTGCGCATGCCATGTCAGGACCATTTCAGGGAGATTAGCTAAGAGTCTATGCGCAACTTCCCATGTATTATCGTCTGTCTCAGGATATTCACACCCTAAGATGGATACGCCTGTCCTTAAGACGTCCATAGGGTGAGCGTCCTTAGGTAACGCTTTTAAAGCAGTTTGAGTGGATTGTGAGAGGCCTCGAACGCTATGGAGCTTTTCCAAGAATGAATCTAACTCTGCTTGTGTGGGAAGTTTTTTATGTAAAAGTAAATAAGCGACTTCTTCAAATAATGCATGATTAGACAAGTCAATGATGCTGTATCCGCGATACTTGAGGTCATCACCCTCCTTGCCGACGGTACAAATAGAAGTATTGCCTGCGGTTACGCCTTCTAACCCTTTTGTTTCACTCATATGATTTCCTCGTTCGTGATTGTGCTGAATTAAACAATTACTGCCCAATTATGCCTTAGGTTGATGCTAAGGGCTGTGTCCCCGTCCACAAGAATTACCCTTCTCAAGTTTGAAAGCGTATCTTCTTTTAAACAGCTTGTCAAATGGCGAAAAATGCTGTGAAATACCCGGAAAGTGGACAAAATATTTAAAGTAGGATCACAGCGGTCACACGTCTGTGGAGAAGTGTCATCCCGGTGCAAACAAGGGGATGAGGTAAGTCTTTTTGGGTGGGTCTCTCAACTGAGAATGTTGGGGGGTGTCACCTTTTTTGAGCTCATGGACCGATTTGGTGTTGTGCAGTGTGTTTCAGAAGAGCTGCTTGATCTTCATAAGCATGACGTCGTGCATGTAAAAGGGACGGTTCAGCTCAAACCAGAGGATGCTAAACGTTCGGACAAGGATCCAATCGAAATTCATGTTCTGAGTCTAGAAGCTTTGAACAAAACAGCACCTTTGCCCCTTTCTACAGATGAAGGCAAGGCGCATGAGCAAACCCGCCTAAAATATCGCTATCTGGATCTTCGTAGACCCGAGATGTGGCGTCGATTAACGTTAAAGTCTAAGGTCTATCAATTCACACGCCAATTTTTTGCCGATCGAGACTTTCTCGAGGTAGAAACTCCTGTGCTCTATAAATCAACGCCCGAAGGCGCACGTGACTATCTAGTGCCATCTCGTTTGTACAAAGGGCAGTTTTACGCCTTACCGCAAAGCCCTCAGATGCTAAAACAGCTCCTGATGATTTCAGGTGTGGATCGATATATGCAAATCGTGAGGTGTTTCAGGGATGAGGATTTAAGACAAAATCGTCAACCGGAATTCACCCAGCTTGATCTAGAGTGTGCATTTGTAGATGAAGCGGAAATCATGTCCTTGATGGGTCAGTATGTGAGTGCCCTATTTGAAAAATTCGAGTGTCCACTTGCTGGAATATCCCAGTTGACGTTTAACGAAGCCATGGCGCAATATGGTTCTGACTGCCCTGACTTGCGATATCAATCTTTGAAGTTTCATAGTATTCGAGATGCATGTAAAACTGTGGATTTTCCGCCATTTCAAAACGTGATGTCATCACCCGACGGAGATGTGACCAGTCTGTGCCTTAAAGGAACGCCACCTTCTCGGTCTGTGTTATCAAAAATTGAACAGGCGGTGAAGGATTTGGGCGCCGGTGGATTAATTTGGGTTGTGCGTGAGGGTGAAGCTCTCAAAAGTAATGCGAAGAAAGTGATGACGCCCGAAATTATTGAGGCCATGGCTATCGAATGTCCTGATTTCAATTTGGGCTTTGTATTGGCGGGAGACAAGCAGCGATATGCTTGGATGGATGGCTTGCGACGATGTGTGATTGAACACTTAAGGTGCGAACCTGAGTCCGAGTATGCTGCATGTTGGGTGACTGATTTTCCGTTGTTCGGGGAAGCATCTGATGGAGGCATCATGCCGATGCATCACCCATTTACATCCCCGTGTGTATCTACGTTACAGGCTTTTGATGAAGGTGCTTCTTCGTCACTCGGTTTACTAAATTTATCCGCACGGGCTTATGACATTGTGATTAATGGGCAGGAGGTTGGTGGGGGGAGTATCCGGATTCATGAGGCTGCGCTCCAACGTCGAATTTTTGAAATGCTGGGATTAAGTGCTGAAGAGATCGAAGAAAAATTTGGCTTTTTCCTTGAGGCGTTATCATATGGTGCGCCGCCCCATGGCGGAATTGCGTTGGGGATGGATCGATTAGTGTGTGTGATGGATGGTAATGATGCCATTCGGGATTACATTGCGTTTCCTAAAACCCAAAATGCACAATGTTTGATGTCTGGGGCCCCTTCTTCTGTGCCTGAAGCTCAAATGAAAGAACTTTTTGAGTAACGCCCGATGGTCTTTGATACGTTGACGCCTGCTCGTCAGGCCCGGATGCGTGAAGTGGTTTCAAACCGCACGCGGTTTCATACCTTTGTGTTAGATGAAGTGCATAAGTCTCATAACACGAGTGCTGTCCTAAGAACCTTGGATGGTTTTGGGTTTCAAGATGTACATCTCATTCATAAGAGAACTCTTTTCGTTCGTAGTCGTATAGTGACAAAAGGTGCTGACCGGTGGTTGACCTTGAATCGTCATGAGTCTGTTGAAGCCTGTGCTGATGCGGTGGTTCAAAAAGGCTATCGACTTGTGGTGACACATGGTGAAGGCGATCCGGTGCAGTCTATTGATTGGTCAAAACCCAGCGCTATCGTTGTTGGGGCGGAGCTTGATGGTGTGGATGAGAAGTTAGTAGCACGGGCAGATCAACTTGTTAAAGTGCCCATGTGTGGGTTTGTAGAGTCGTTCAATGTATCGGTGGCTGTAGCCTGCATCGCATTTGAGTTGAGACAATCTTTGTCTCGATTGCCGTCATCTGACTGGATGTTGTCTGATCTCGAAAGAGAGCAGCTTCTAGTGCATTGGGCTAAGTTGACTCGTCATTTAGTTTAAAACCTGTCAGGATATCCCGCCAAATCCCAGGTGCGACCAACTGTTCCAGGTAATGGTAAAAAGCATGGAGTACTTTTTCTTGGGTGAAAACGGGATGCATCCTGGTTCTGCCTGATGGAAGTACAATATTAGGATCTAGAGTTGTGATGTAGTTAAAGAATGAAGGCGAAAAAAGGGTGTAGGCTTGGTTGCGTGAGGCTTTCTTATTATGGTGTTTTTGGAAACGCCTAGCAAATACGTTGAGTTTGACGACATCTCCGCCAGCTAATTCTATGTACAAAGAGCCGTTCGATAGTGGTTTGCCAAAGAGGAAAAAATCGGTGTATTGTCGACCCAAACGGGCCATAAAACTTTTCATTTGGGATTGACCCTCTCGCTCTAGTCTATCAAGTGAGAATTTAACTTCCAAAAATCCTGTAATGATAATTTTAGGATGTGAAGGATTAGAATCGTCGATTTTGAAATACCATCCGTCTGCATGCGGGCTATAGTTTAGGGAAACGGCAGGCCCTGGAATTAAATGAGATTGATCACACGCTAAAACAATTTCAGCAAAAAGGCCTAACATACTGGTTAGGTGCCCGTTTTTGAGACCTCCATCACGATGGGCCCATTTTGTGATGAGTTTGAAATGATTATTAATTAAGGTTGCCCACCATGCTGGATCGATATTTTGAATACCTAAACTTTCCTGTACGTTAACTTCAAGTAAATGAATTAGTTTTTGTATGCCTTGTATCGCGTGAAATTTCTGAGATGCTTTTAGTGAAGTGATATTCAACTGTTGATACATAGGTGATTTTGCGAATATATTTTTCTCTAATATGCTTAAGAGCTGTTTATCTGTTTTAAACTGGTGTGCTATTTTTTTAAGCTGATTGTTGAACTTGCATTCGAAAGTAGCTAGGAGAGAAGCGGAAGATAAAAACAGAGCAAAGAACAAACCATGTTTTGAAAGAACAATGAGGTTTCTCACGTATAGGTATAGTGTACAGAGTCAGTCAGCGAATTGGTTTTATTTTTTTAAATTAGAAAAGTGAATAATGATTCTTTTTTGATTGCGTTTTAGACGCTTCCATCGTGTCTTTTCAATCGCGATCCAAAGATCACCTTGCTTCTGAAGGGCTGACAGCATGAGGTGCGCCCCCCGCTTCGTTCCTATAAACATAGAAGTTTTCGGAAGTAGTCTCGATAAATTCAGTTTTTTAGGGCCTGTGATTTCGGACAGGTGATACTGCCTGGCAACTGATTTAGCATATCTGTGCAAGATTCTGGGTTTGTAGTGTCTTGTTTTGCCTCGGACTATGACATAGGTAATAGGAGAAAAATAGGTCCGTCTTTTTTTCATGTGGTGTTTGTAAAGTAGCCATTCATAACTTTGAAGCTTGAGTTTTAAATTTTCTGGAACAGGGCCGGTGCTGGCAAGAAATCGTGTTTCCGAACTAGAAGGCGGCTCAGTCAAACTCGATGAGGAAAGGGGAGATTCTAAAGCCGTTTCTTGGGATAATGCCTCAGGGGTTTCAGTTGGGTGAACGTTAGAGTCAATCAACTCATCGCTGAGTGATATATAAAGTAGGCTCCCAAGGAGAATAGCGAAAAGAAAAACTAAACTTAGCCAATAGAATCGTTTACTAGAAGCAGGAGGGGGAGGTGCTGTAGGGCCTGGCTTGCCAATCAGCCATTGATTAACAATGGCTGTCGTTTTTGAAGATGCATGTGAGAAAGAAAGATGATCCCGTTTGGTTAAGTAGGCAATGTAAAGTTGTGCACAGGGTGTGCAAGATTTTAAATGATTCTCCATCCATTGTCGCTCGATGGGTTTTGCGGCATGGCTAACATAGAGAGGGAGAATATGCTGAGACCTTCGGCATTCAGATGCTTTAGATGATGAAACTTTTCTTTTTCGTCTCGGAGGGGGTTTGGGAGGCTGATGAGGTTCTGAAGAGATTCTCATAAAAACTATCCCTGAAAGAGCTTTGTTATTTGACTATGAACAGCCGCAATGGGTTTCGCTAAAATCCATGAGACCTCTTCAACAGTTCGCCCCTGTTGAAAAAGAAGCGATTGAATCGCTGCCCGCTCTTGTTTTGGGGACAGCGTAAATTGATTACACAAGAAATGTAAAAAACAATTTTCTAAAAGCATTTGACTCACTGTATTTGTAGTCGTAGGGCCAGACTCATTTTTTGACTTTCTCAAGAATGCAAACGTTCGTTTAACGCATTGCACTGTTATGTTTTCTGGATGTATCCGATCGTGTAACAGGGTCCAAACAAGATGTTTGAAGCCCGATTTGCTTTCATGGAGTGAAAGTGTTTGACTCATCAATCATTACTTTTGTGGTAATTAAGTGCAGATCCAGCTTTCCACCACTCAATTTGTTCTGCACTCAGGGTGTGGACTAACCAAATGTCTTCAGAGTTGCCATCTTTGTGATCCAGTTTCATCAAAACAGGTTGTTTTGGAGCCAATGTTTGAAGGTCCACCAAGCTAACCCGATCCTCAGCTTGGATTTTGTCGTAATCCTTAGGGTCTTTGAAAACGAGCGGTAGAACGCCTTGTTTTTTCAAGTTTGTTTCGTGAATTCTCGCAAAGCTTCGTACGATGACGGCCATACATCCCAAAAATCGAGGTGACATGGCGGCATGTTCGCGGCTGCTACCCTCACCGTAATTTTCGTCGCCAATGATGATCCATCCGTGGTTTTCTGATTTGTATTGTTTTGCAAGCTCAGGAAAAGCGATGTGTGTGGCACCGGTTTTTTGATGTGTCGCTTTGCCTACTTCGCCTGTAAATTCATTTTTAGCCCCTAGGAGCATGTTGTTGCTAATATTTTCGAGATGACCGCGATAACGTAACCACGGGCCTGCTTGAGATATATGATCTGTAGTGCATTTGCCTTCTGCTTTACATAGGATGTACAGGTCAGTGAGGTCTTCACCGTGCCACGGTTTAAATGGGGTAAGCTTCTGCAAACGTTCACTATCATCATCAATAGTAATAGGCGTGTCTCGGTGTGAAGTCGATGGCGCAACATAACCAGAAGTGGGATGTATGAATCCTTTACTAGGCAATTCGGGTGCTGTTGGAGGTGTAAGCTTAACCTCAGCCCCATCTGATCCAATGAGTGTGTCTGTTAGGGGATTGAAATCAAGAGTGCCGCCAAGTGCCATGGCGGTTGCAAGCTCTGGGCTTCCGATAAAGGCAAGTGTGCTCGGGTTACCGTCATTGCGTTTGGGAAAATTTCGATTATAGGACGTAAAGATCGTGTTCGTCTCACCGGGTTCAATATCATCTCGCTTCCACTGGCCAATGCAAGGACCACAAGCGTTAGCCAGTACCATGCCGCCAATTCCCTCGAGGGGTTCGAGATATCCATCTCGTTTAATGGTTTCATAGATTTGATCTGATCCAGGTGTCACCATAAACTTGGATTTTGCTTTGATCCCAGCATCAAGTGCCTGCCTTGCAATATGAGTAGAACGACCGATATCTTCATAGGAAGAGTTAGTGCAGCTGCCGATCAATGACACCCGTATTTTTTTGTCATATCCCTTTTCTTCTGCTTCCTTGCCGAGCTGAGAAATAGGACGTGCAATATCGGGAGAGTGTGGCCCTACGACATAGGGTTCAAGTGTAGAAAGGTTGATCTCAATGATTTGGTCATAAAATCGATCGGGATCACTAGCAACTTCAGGATCCGCTGTTAAATAATCCGTAAATGTATTTGCCAGATCAGCAATATCGGATCGTTGAGTTGCTGCCAAGTAAGTGGCCATACGACTGTCATAGGGAAACACGGAAGTTGTCGCACCCAGCTCAGCCCCCATGTTTGTAATCGTCGCTTTTCCTGTACAGCTGATAGATTCAGTTCCTGGGCCAAAGTATTCGAGAATGTGTCCTGTGCCACCTTTGGTCGTTAGGATTTCACATATTTTTAAAATAATGTCTTTTGGCGATGTCCAGCCGTTTAGTTCACCTGTTAGGTGAATGCCTACGAGTTTGGGGTATTTAATTTCCCAGGCTTGTCCGGCCATAACATCAACAGCATCAGCGCCACCCACGCCAATTGCAAGCATGCCTAGGCCTCCTGCATTTGGAGTGTGAGAGTCAGTACCGATCATTAATGTGCCAGGGACAGCGTAATTCTCTAGGAGAACTTGATGAATTATGCCTGCGCCTGGTTTCCAAAATCCGATGCCGTATTTCATTGATGATGTTTTTAAAAATTCGTAGACCTCTTTGTTCTCCAGTTCAGCGGTCTGCGTGTCGCTGAGGGAACCCGCATAAGCTCTGATAAGGTGATCGCAATGAACAGTTGTAGGAACAGCGGCAGTTTTTCTTTCGGTGAGCATAAATTGCAGCAGGGCCATTTGGGCTGTAGCGTCTTGCATGGCGACACGGTCTGGCCGGACCATCAAATAACTTTCTCCACGGACTAAAGGCTGATTATCTAAATCATCTAGGTGACTGAGCATGATCTTTTCTGCCAAGGGTAAGGGTCTATTCAGTCGGTTGCGCAGGGTCGAAAGTCGGCTGCGGTAGGTTTCGTATAAGGGTTGGATTTCATTGCGTTCCACGAAAGATGTCACACTATTCTCCTTTTCAAATGGGCAATCGCTACCAGATTTATGAGTTTGCCTCGATTATACACATTTTGAGAATACATCTGAGAGCTTTTTGAGTCTGGCAGTTTGTTCGAGACTAACTACGCAAAGTTCTTAAGTTTTTTTGAAACTTACCGATGAAACATAAGGGTAGGCTATGTCAGGGGAAGATTGTATCAAAGTCGCATTATTTACAGAGAATAAAGCCCTTATCGACCAATGTCAGTCTGTTGTGTCAGAAAAAGGGGCAGATCTTGCAGTGTTTCGTTCGTTTGTTGAGCCCGCTGATCCTAAATTGCTGGATTATTTAATAATTATTGTTGATATTGAGCATGGGCAAGAAAATGGGCTGCGTTGGGTTGAGGCCCTCCGTGGCATTTCTGATTTGAATGAATTGCCCCTTGTGTTGTGCTCTGCCTTTTTGCCAGAAGGCGAGATGGAAAGACTGCAACGTGTTTATCCAGGAACTGTCCAGTTTCTAATCCAAATGCCTGCAGCTGATGAGCAGATCAGTACAACGCTTGGGTATTTTTTAGACGATAAGCAGCTTCAAAAGCGAGCTACGGTTCAAAAAATTGCACAAAGGCATGAGCCAAAAGAAGAGAGTGTTGATGAACATGCGAGCTTAAAGGCACTGTATGAGCGTCAACTACTTAAAGAAAAACAACAAGATATACCTGGGAAACATGAAGGTCATGGTCAGTTCGGGGATGTCGAGCAGATTAGTGATGTTGATACATTGCGCCGTATGCTGGCCCTAAAAGATGGTGACATTGATCAATTGAGTGCAGCTCTTGTGAAAACACAAGAGCTGCTAACCCATGCTTACGCTTCTATCGATCGTCAGAATCATGAATTGGCCGAGAGTAAAAGGACTCAAGAGGATACAACGGTTCGTGTGTTGACTTTAGAGGATGAGCTCCAAAGAATCGAAAAGGTTGCTGAACGTGATCGACTAAAAATGATGGAAGACTTTCAAATTAGACTCTCACAAAAAGAGTTGCTCGAAGCGGATCACGGTGAGCTTCAAAAGCGATTTGAGACTTTTAAACGTCGGATGGCTAAAGAAGTTAAGCAAGTACGTGAACATGAACAATCTCTTGAGAGACAATTAGAGATGATGCGCCACGACACACAGTTACTCCTCAAGGCAAAAGACGATCGAATTTTGGAACTTGCACAGAAAATAGAGAGTTTGTATGAACACATTGGTCGTCTAAATGAACGTATTCGTGGCAGTGAGGTCGTGGTTACGGATCAGCAGGACCGACAATCCAGAGTCTTAAAAGCACTTCGTCTTGCCTCTTCTCTATTAGAGGAGCTGTCTGAAGAAAAAAAGGCGAGTTAGAACATCTTTAAGGACACGCCCTAGAGTTTGATAAAATAAAATTATGGCACCTTCGCGTAAATTGAAAATTGTGATCTCTGATTTTCATATCGGTGATGGGAAACGTCACGCTGATGGTCGTCATAATATCGGAGAAGATTTCTATCACGATGATCAATTCTGCGCCTTATTGCAATATTACATGGACCTTTACCCTAAAGGGGGTGATGTAGAGCTCATTATCAATGGAGATTTTTTAAACTTCATGTTTGTGTTTTATCGTGGCCGTCATCCCTTACACGTGACCCAAGAAATTAGTTTAGAGAAATTAAAAGGGATGGTACGAGCGCATTCAACGTTATTTTCACAACTCAGTAAATTTGCCCAGCAGCCTGGGTTTCGTGTGGCTTACATTTTGGGCAATCACGATATAGATATGATTTGGCCGGCATGTCAGGACTATTTCAAATCTTGTGTGGGTGCTGAAGTAAGATTTTACCCTGTAGCCTATGAATTTGATGGTGTTCATATTGAACATGGCAATCGATTCGAGTTGTTCAATTCGATGGATATGAACCATCCTATATTGCATGAAGGCGAGGCTTCGTTCTTGAATCTGCCTTTTGGTAGTTTTTTTGCAACGTTATTTGTGGCTCCTTTGAAAATAACAAAGCCCCACATTGATAAGATCAAACCTTTTCGTGTGTTTTTAATGCTGGATTTGTTAATGCATTTCTCGTCAGCTGTTAAAGTATGGATTAAATTTTTTACATTTTTTGTTGGGTTTTTGTTGAGTCCTTACCGCCATCGCTTTCCAGCTGTGCGTAACACGATGCAAATTATTCTAGCGGGTATGTCGATGTACCCCAATATTGACAAGAGTGCACGAGCACTTTTGAGAGCTTACCCACATCTTCATACAGTGCTCTTTGGTCATACCCATGTGTCGAAGTATATAGAATTTCACGACAAAAAAGTCTACATCAATTCGGGGACGTGGAATGAGATCACAACTTTAGATCTAAGTCAGTTTGGAAAACGTGAGCTTAAGACTTTTGTGGAAATTCGGTATTCTGATGATGAAAAAACGCCTCCAAAATCTAAACTGAAAGTATGGCATGGGGACTGGGAACCATTCCACACAGTCTATTAGTTAGAACCGGGTTTAAAAATAACTTCTATTTATTCCATTAGAGGAGGAGGAAAGGTGCCGGGAGGAGGAAAGGTGCCCGCCTACTTTTCTTAAGGAGGAAAGGTGCCCGCCTACTTTTCTTAAGCCCGGTTCTTGGGATTTTTTGTGGAATCTAGATTTTGGTAAGTTAATTTGAGTTAAATACCGATGGCGAGAGCATGAGACGATATAAATGGTTGGTTTTGGGTTTTTGTTTAGTATCTGTTTTGGCATCAGCTCAGGCAGGGCGCGGTGGAAAGACACGTAAGCGGCTTGAGCCGGGTGAATCATATAAGGTACGTAGAGAAAGTGGGTGGTTAACCCTTCAAGCACGGGACGGGGCCGCTTCGATAGAAATTGCATGTCGACAAGACGGTCAAGCATTACCAGTCAGAATTATTAAGTTAGAAGATAGAGAACGTCACAAAGAAGCGATCAGTTCAAAAACCTGTTTGATTAAGATGAAAAAAGGTGACTGGGTTCAGCTCAAATGGGCCTCTAGATGGCAACGTCATTGATGTCGGTCCGAGTGATTAAATAATCCGATTGCTCCATTCCTGATTCTCATTAACTCATGGTAAAGTGGGTGCATTTGATGGGGGAGAAAAAAGGTGCAACCCTGGGCATTTATACCTGCAAGGCGTGCTAGTCAACGTTATCCAAATAAGGTCATGGCCAACTTGCGAGGCAAACCGTTAGTTTTACACACATTCGAGAGCGTTCAGGCAGTTTTGGGTGAAGATCAGTGTTTTATATTGGTAGATGATCAGGAAAATTATACCATCCTAAGACGTTATACCGATGCTGTTCTCATGACAGCCCAAGCCTGTCGTAATGGAACTGAACGGTGTGCTGAAGCTGTAAAGCTGTTTGAGTTAGAGGCTGATGCAGTGGTTCTAAATATTCAAGCTGATGAGCCGTTGGTACAGAAAGGGCATATCGAAGCCCTGTTACGCCCCTTTGTAGGCGTTCAGAAGGCACCACGAGTGAGCACGATTCTCTACGAGTGGCCTTTAGAGGAAGTGGATTCAGAGCATCAAGTGAAGGTGGTTACTGATGAAAACGGGTTCTGTTTAGGGTTTTATCGCCACTTACCGCCCTATTTGAACAAAACAGCAGATCGCGTATTTTTGCACGGCGGATTTTATGGGTATTCAGCTCAATTGCTGCTAGAATACGCGAAGTGGCCCGTAGATACCTACGAAGCTAAGTTACATCTTGAGCAATTACGATTTTTGAAACATAATATTTCTGTTTTTGGAAATATATGTGATCAACCCACAATTGGCGTAGACATCCCTGAAGATTTGGCTCGGGTTGAGGAAAAACTAAAGTGAGGCGTGTGTGAGTGCGAAAGGGTCTGAAAAGTTCGTATTTATATCCGGTGGCGTAATTTCATCGTTAGGTAAGGGTATTTCGGCTGCTTCCATAGGGAGTTTGTTGGAGAGTCGAGGGTTATCCGTTACCTTCATAAAAATGGACCCCTATATCAATGTTGATCCTGGGACCATGAGTCCTTTTCAACATGGGGAAGTGTATGTGTTGTCAGATGGATCAGAAACTGATCTAGACCTTGGTCATTACGAGCGGTTTACCTCTGTAAAATTAGCACGTCACAATAATTTTACCTCGGGTCAGGTGTATGAGAAAGTCATCGCCAATGAGCGTCAAGGAAAGTATTTGGGACGGACTGTCCAAGTCATTCCCCATATTACGGATGAAATCAAACGGCGGATTCAAAAAGCTGCCAGAGGGTACGATGTTTGTATTGTTGAGGTAGGGGGTACCGTTGGGGATATCGAGAGTCTACCTTTTTTAGAAGCTATTAGACAGATGCGGATTGAATGTGAACCCAACCAGACCGCTTTTGTCCATGTGACGTTGGTTCCTTATATTGATACGGCAGGTGAAGTTAAGACGAAGCCAACACAACATTCAGTACGTGATTTGCGTGAAATTGGGATTTACCCCGATATTTTGTTATGTAGATGTAAGACTCTTTTGACGGACGAAATTAGGCGTAAAATTGCCTTGTTTTCAAACGTCAAAACAGAATTTGTTATTTCGGCGTGTGATGCGGCATGTGTCTACGATATTCCCCTTAAGCTGCATGAACAAGGGCTAGATACTGCCATTGTACGTCGGTTGAATTTAAGGCGAGCCCAAGAGGCGAATATTGTGCCATGGCGAAATTTATCAAAAGCGGTATCGGAAGCTAAACAAGAAATCGTGATTGGCATCATTGGGAAATACACATCATTGGAAGACTCGTATAAAAGTTTTAACGAGGCATTATTTCATGGTGGGATAGCAAATAAAACGCGAGTTTCGATTGAGTATATTGATGCCGACAATTTGAATGCAAGAAACGTCAAGCAACTCCTCAAAGGGATTGATGGGATTTTGATTCCAGGTGGATTCGGCGCTCGGGGCGTTGAGGGGATGATGTCTGCATTGAAATTTGCAAGAGAGAATGACATTCCTGCGATTGGGATTTGTTATGGCATGCAGCTGATGGTCATTGAATTTTGTAGATCATTGTGTGGCATATCAGATGCAACGAGTACCGAATTTGAAGTGCCAGGCACACCTGTTGTAGATCTGATGGAAGAGCAGAAAAAAGTAGTGTCCAAAGGTGGAACGATGCGACTTGGGGACTTCGAGTGCGTATTTGAAAAAGATGCTCCAGTAGCACAGATATATGGTCGGAAGAAAATTGTGGAACGCCATCGTCATCGATGGGAAGTAAATAATGATTATGTGGAGCAGTTTGAAGAGGCAGGTTTAAAGGTATACGGACGAAATCCTGAGACCAATCTTGTAGAAGTCGTCGGTATTCCTGAACATCCCTTTTATATGGGATGTCAATATCATCCGGAATTTTTGTCAAAGCCTTTAAGCCCGCATCCTTTGTATGAGGGTTTTGTGCGTTCTATTTGTAAGCGTAAAAAAAAATCTTAGCTCCCAGTAAAGTTGAAAAAAGCGATACCATAGAGGGAGGGGGATCTATGGTGTGATTTGGATTGCGGGTCCATGTGTCATCGAAAGCTTCGAGCTTTGTGAATCAGTTCTAACGTATTGTTTATCTTTAGCTAAGCGATACGGTCTTAAATACTACTTTAAAGCCTCATTTGATAAAGCCAATCGGACGTCAATTAATGCCTTTAGGGGCCCTGGACTAAAAGAAGGGCTACGTATTCTTCAGGCGTTAAAAGATGCATATGCGGTAAACATAATCACTGATGTTCATGAGGTGAGTCAGGTTGAGGCTGTTGCCGATGTGGTCGATGTGATCCAGATCCCTGCTTTTTTGTGTCGACAGACGGATTTACTCGTTGCTGCAGGTCGAACAGGTAAGATTGTAAATATCAAGAAGGGTCAATTTATGGACCCACGCAATATGAAATACGTCCTTGAGAAAGTAGGGACCCATCAAAATCGTTCGAATATTTGGCTCACCGAACGGGGTACAAGTTTTGGATACGATCGGCTAATTGTAGATTTTTGGAGCCTATACACAATGAAGCAGTTTGGGGTTCCGGTTATTTTAGATGTAACTCATTCGGTGCAGTGCCCTGGGGGCGGTGTTGAAAAAACGGGTGGGTTAGTTGATTATGTGTCCGTGCTAGGGGCAGCGGGCATAGCTGCAGGGGCATCTGGGGTGTTTACAGAAGTGCATCCCAATCCTGAAAAAGCCCTTTCGGATGCTGCGACGTCTTTGTCTTTTGAGAAGATTTCGCGGTGTCTTTATCAGTGGATGAGCTTATGGAAGAGATCTCAGCCGTACCAAGAGGTACGCCCAAACACGGTATAACTACTCAAGCTTTTTGGCATACGCTTCGGGCGGAGTATCAAGCCTTAGGCAGGTATTTGGAGCGTGTTGTTTATGCCGATGTGAAATCAGTTTTGGAATGCCTGAATGCGTGTCGAGGGCGAATCGTCGTGCTTGGCGTAGGCAAATCTGGGATAGTGGGTCAAAAGCTAGCTGCTACTTTTTCTTCAACCGGTTCTCCTGCGTTTTACTTGAGTGCATCTGAATGTGCACATGGCGATTTGGGTGCAATTGTAGGCCAGGATGTATGTTTGGCCTTGTCAAATTCAGGTGAATCTCAGGAGCTTATCGCTTTGCTACCCTATTTTGAACAACATAATATTGGATTATTAAGTATCGTAGGTCGTTCAGATTCAACCTTGGCACAGGCCTCATCTGCGTGTATTCGTTTGGGCGTTGTGCCTGAAGCAGATTCAGATGGAATTGTACCAACCTGCTCCACGACTCTGATGCTTGCCGTAGGGGATGCCCTTGCCATGGCACTTAAAGTGGCCAAAGGCGTGAAATCTCAGCAATTTGCAATGTGGCATCCGGGAGGTAATTTAGGAAAAAAACTATGTACTCGTGTAAAACATTTGATGCATGGTGTTAAAAATTGTCCACTTGTGTCAGCGCATACACCGTTAAAAGAAGTCTTAGTATTGATGAATCAATTCCGCCTAGGGTGTTTGGTTTCTGAGATGATGCCGCGGCGGTATGCTATTTTTACAGACGGAGACCTTCGGCGAACTTTGAGTGAAGGTGAATTTGATATCGAAAAATCTTTATCCACAGTATTTCACAAGTCGCCACTTTCGATTGATGAAGACTGTTTAGCACAAGAGGCACTTGAGAAAATGGAAAGCGCCAAAATTACGCAACTACTTGTACTGAATAACAGGCAAGTATATGTGGGTGTGTTGCACATTCATGATGTGTTAGAGTTTCAAGATCAATGATTTTAGTCATCCAAAGAGTCTCTTCTGCAAATATTACGATTAATCGAGGTGCGCCCAAATTCATGGGACAAGGTGCTGTATGGTTGTTTGGGGTTGAGAAGGGGGATGACTCCTTTGACGTGGGGCCTCTTTTGCAGAAGGCATTGATGCTTCGTATGTTCCCTTCTGAGACGGGACGAATGGATAAAAGCGTCATGGATATTAAAGGTGAAGTGATGTTTGTCAGTCAGTTCACGTTATGTGCTTCATTAAAAAAAGGAAGTCGGCCCGATTTTTTTGATGTAGAAGTCTCTGAACGTGCGAAAGAAGTGTACGACCAATGTGTTGTGTTTTTACATTCAGTGCCTGAGGTTACATTGGTTACGGGTGAATTTTCAGCTCACATGAATATTGATCTCGTGAATGATGGGCCGGTGACGTTTATTTTGCGCCGCAAGGACGGCCGATTCTTCGATCTTTATTAAGGTGTTTCTACCTGAGGAATCGTGTTGAGCCTTAACACTTCTGAGATGCGGTTGGAAATATCTTCAACTGAGCCGATACCGTCAATTTCATGAACCAAGTTTTTTGAGGCATAGTGTTCAATGACTGGGGTGGTTTCATTTTTGAACACTTCAAATCGATTTTTGATGACGGCTTCGGTATCATCTTTTCGACCTCTACCCATCATTCGGGTAACGAGTTCATCTTCGGGCACTTCGAAAGATATGACATGTGAAATGGCAATTTTTTGCAACTCCAAAAAAGTATCTATAGACTCACATTGGCTGGCATTCCGAGGGTAGCCGTCCAGCAGCAGATGGCTGCTTTTGGCTTGCTCAATTTTTGCAAAAACCAGTGCTTCGACGAGTTCATTGGGGACGAGAGCTCCTTTTTCAATGTAGGCTTTTGCTTGAAGGCCCAGCGGTGTTTTTTGAGCTAAAGCTTCACGTAACAAATCGCCAGTAGCAATGTGTATAAAGCCGTTTTTACAAAGAATTTCAGCTTGGGTACCTTTACCTGCACCCGGGGGGCCCAACAAGATCACATTCATCATAGGGCCTTATTGTAGGGGGATATTATCTGGAGGCAAGGATTTTTTCATGCGGGATCGTCGGGTCAGAAAAAGCAGCCCAAATAGCAGCAGAAGTCCGCTTGTAAGTGGAATTTCTCCTTGTTTCTGAGTGGTGTCACAGCTCACACCGGGCAACCCATCGACTGCAGGATATAGAAATTGGGTGCCACGAATATCATCCTCGTGAAGTGTTCGGAATTTTTTTGAATCTTCGGCCTTAAAAATTCGGGTAATGGAATCTTCAGATGCACTTTCCGTTAGACCAACAACTTCTGCAAGTCCTTGTGTGATGGCTGCCTGTAGATCATACTTACTCTGATCGTCTTGGTCGAACGTGTCTGTTCTAAATTGGAAATCCTCTTCGTTTAAAATCACAAAGGCGCCGAGAAAATTTCCATTTGCCACATTTCGAGCCCCACCGACGACAGGATTTGCTGCGGGTGGCACTGCTGCGAGCCCAGCAAGTGCTTGGATGGCAACGCGGGTATCGATAAAACAGATTACATTTATATTTTGACTGAGTGCTTCTTCGCAAGTGCCTTCAAAAAATAAATTTGAGTCAAACTTTATTTGTAGTTCAGTGCCTGATACATGTGACCAGGCCTCAAATGCATTTCGGGCGGCGATGATTTCAGATCGATCCAGAATACTTGCCGTATTTGAATTTCTTGCGATTAAAAATCGAGCGGGCAGTTTTTTGAGTCGTCCGCCATCGATAGCGGCCTGTCTGATTTTGTATCCGAAAGCAGGGCTTGCGCTCAGTAGACACAGGGTCATGAGATAAAAACTAATTCGCATACTTTTCAATGAGAGCCTCTAGCATCCATAAGGGCAAGTTTTTAGTTGGTTGCGCGTGTTTTGCCTTGAACTTATAAGAAATTGTTTTTGTTTGAGTGCCGTTATTATTTTTCGTGTTTGGTGATGTGTGAGAGAGGTTTTCTTGCATCGCATATTTTTGTCCTGCTTCATTATTAAATGCAATTTTAAATTTACCTTGAGCCATGCCAAGGATTACAAATTCATTTCCCGTAGACATTTTTTCTAAAAATAAAACAACATTTTCTCCAAGGGTGAATTGAGGTGCGCCAGCAACGCGAAGGGAATATTTTCCTTGGACACTGTGTCCAATAGTGCGGACAAAAATATGCTTGGACAGGTTTTTGGATGATATCGCTTCGGGTTTATATTGGTTGGTAACAGAAATTCGAATGAGGTGCTGTGTGAGCGCGTTATTGGGTTGGTTTACAACAGAAATATGTTGAACACGTCCTTTTATAATCGTGTGAGCTTGTTGTGCTAGGTTTGCGATATTAAGGTAAGGCATTGTTGTTGCAGATGTGGAAACAGGTGATAGCGACAAAAGGATAATGCCGCAAAATAGTGAATTGGGTTTCCACATAATATGTGCCCTCCTACTGAAAAAGTGGATAGTCAATATCAAACCACAGATGAACCACTTGGTCTTCCCCAAAAGGATCTTCCATACTCATGAGAACGCCTAATTTTAGCCCACTTAAGAACATGAACCCCATACCCAGGTTGGCTGCCGCCCTGAAGATAGACTCTGTCTTTGTCTCAGTTTCGACCTCAACGCCATTGACAATATTCTCAGTTGCCTCGTTGGGCGTAGATAAAAAATGCCCCCAATATCCTAGGCCGAACAAAATATAGGGATAGATTGTTGGAAAATGAAAATAGTATAAAAAATCAACTAAAACAAAGAAAGATAGGTCACTCACCTCATTGGCGCTAAAGACTTTGCCCACGGAGGGGAAGCCTAAACCTAGACTTGGTTGAAAACTAAAATGGTCATTTAGGATGATATTGGGTCTCAGGCCTGCGTAGCCATCAATATCCACGTTCCCGATTGTCAAAAAGTCGTCTCTGGATTGGCCTGGATAACCCACTTCAATTGCGAAAAATGGAACAAGTTCGAAATCTAGCGCAAAGAGGCTAGGGGAAATACTGATTATGAGAATTCCTAAAGCAGTACAAAGCTTTTTGTGTATAATAGGGGCAAAACCAAAAAACGGTTCACCGTGAGTGACCATAAGGACCATTATACAATGGAAGCCATCGAATCAAATACCGAGCCTGTAACAAAAATTTCTACGGCCAAACCGTGGTGGAAACGAGCCTCTCGTTTTGCTCGATCGTTGACAGGTGCTTTTACGACTGACTTGGCGATTGATTTGGGGACAGCCAATACATTGGTTTACGCACGCAACAGAGGTGTTATTTTAGATGAGCCTTCGGTTGTGGCTGTGAATGTCAAGGTGAGACCTGGGAACTCAAAGGTTCTTGCTGTTGGTGCTGAGGCCAAGAGTATGTTGGGACGTACGCCAGGTAACATAGTTGCCATTCGACCCATTAAAGATGGTGTGATTGCGGACTTTGAAGTTGCGCAATACATGTTGAAATATTTTATCCGAAAGTCTTTTGACTCTGTGTTTTTATTTCGTCCTCGAATTGTTATTTGCGTGCCATATGGTATTACGCAAGTTGAACGTCGTGCAGTGAAAGAAGCTGCCCAAATGGCGGGTGCACGAGAGGTTTATTTAATTGAAGAACCTATGGCTGCTGCCATTGGTGCAGGGCTACCTATCTCTGATGCTACTGGTAACATGGTTGTGGACATCGGTGGTGGAACTACTGAGGTCGCAATTATTTCTTTAGGTGGCATTGTTTATAGTGAATCTATAAAAGTTGCGGGTGATCAGTTTGACGAATCCATTATTACGTACTTGAAGCGTCAATATAACCTGTTGATTGGTGAGCGTACGGCTGAAAATATTAAAATCCAAGTGGGTAATGCTGCGCCTTTGGACGATTTAGAGACGATGGCTGTGAAAGGACGAGACTTGGTAACAGGATCGCCCAAGATTATTACCATCAGTAGTGAAGAAGTGTGTGAAGCTATTGCGGATCAAGTGAACAAGGTTGTGGATGCGGTGCGAAAAGCGCTTGAGTGTTCACCCCCTGAACTGGCAGCTGATATTGTAGATAATGGCATTGTGCTGACCGGTGGAGGTGCATTGCTGAGAAATCTTGATGTCATTCTCAGGGAACGTACAGGGTTGCCTGTGATGATCTCAGAAAAGCCGTTGACGTGTGTGGTGCGGGGATCAGGTCGATTGCTCGACGAACCCAAACTCAACAAAAACCTGTTATCTTAATCCCTCCCGACACAGCCTCCATATTCTGTCATCGAATTACTTGTCTTGCACAATTCCCGACACGCGTAGCGGGGAATCCACAACAAATGAAACCTATTTTCCACAAAATAAGGTATATTTTTTGAGATGGCCTCCAATATTATCTTAAAACAGGTTCGGCAACATAATTTAAACATTTCAAATCTGTCATTGCCTATGCATCAAGTTGTGGGGGTTACTGGGCCTTCTGGTAGTGGAAAATCTTCACTCGTAGTACACACCCTATTTGCTGAAAGCCAACGTAAGTATTTATCTTCTCTATCAACTTATCAGAGACAGTTTTTTGAACGATGGGCGCGTCCTAAAGTCGAGGAAATTCACAACTTAGGAGCCAGTTTATATGTCGGTCCAAAGAATAATATTAAGAATGCACGTGCGTCTGTAGGAACCACATCAGGGCTCTATCCATTATTTGCAAATTTATTTGCGTATTATGGCAAGCGGGTGTGTCCTAAGTGTGAATCTGACGTGTATGTCCATACGTCTGAAAGTTTTTTTGAGGCTTTGAAAAAAGATAAACCTCAGTCTCCGGTTTGGGTTGGTTTTCCGCTTCACTTTGTTAAGGACCCCAAAATTTTTAAGGAAGAAGTCAGCTTATTTTTGAAACAGGGTATGGATCGGTTATGTTTGCAGTCCTCATTGCGAAAAGGGGATTATAAAATTGAAAATCTGATGGATCCGGGGCTGCTCCAGAATTTGCCTGGAGCTGAAGTTGTGTTTTTGATTCAATTGGATCGGCCTGAAGGGCTTGAGTCCTGTGAAGAACTATTTCGATTGGTGATGGCATTTTCACCACGTATTGCTTTGTTATATCCAGAGCAGAAGAAAATTTCTTATGTGGCCATTCAAGAAGTGTGCGCTCAATGTGAGGAACCCTATGGAACGTTGTTGCCAGAGCATTTCAGTTTTTACTCCAGCTTAGGCGCATGTCCAGGGTGTCAAGGATTTGGGGCAAAGCGGATCATTGATGTCAAAAAATTAAGTGCTGAACAAGATTCAAATTTATCCATCGAAGATGGTTTCTTCTCTTTCTTTGAATCCCCTAGATTAAAGCGCTTTAAGCAAAGGTTGTTAAACTTTTGCGAGAAACACCATATTCCGAAACATGCCCCTTGGTTTGGATTATCCGAGAGTCAACAGGATTCCGTGCTTTACGGTGAAGGCCGATTCGGTGGTCTAAAAGGGTTTTTTAAACGACTTGAGGAAAACAAATATAAGATGTGGGTTCGTATTTTTCTCAACCAACATTATAGCGAAGTGACTTGTGACCGATGTGATGGATCGCGATTGATACGGAAGTCTGGATTGGCTACTTTAAATGGCTTAACCATTCAAGAGTTGATGGGTTGCTCGATAGAGAAGGTGCAGGATTGGTTACACACGTTGCTAAAATCTCGATCGTTCATAACTGAAGCAGCAGATCCATTGATTGCAAGATTATCTTTATTGATGAAAATGGGCGTTGGGTATTTGCCGTTAAATCGAGCTTCGAAGACTTTATCTGGGGGTGAGGTTCAACGGTTGTCTTTGATTCACCACATTGGAACACAACTTTCAGACACACTGTATGTTCTAGATGAGCCGAGTGTTGGGTTGCATCCCAAAGATTGTGAGCATGTCGTTTCAGCCTGTCAGGCACTGGTCAAGCAAGGTAATCATGTTTTGATGGTGGAACATGATGAATCAATTTTGAGTTCTTTGGATCATGTGGTTGAGTTGGGACCTGGGAGCGGGAAGCAAGGAGGTAAGGTTGTATGGCAAGGCAAATCATCGGATTGGAAGGAACGACGATTTAAAGGGCGAGAGAAAATTTTAGTGGCACACACTCGCAAAAAAAATGTGATGGCCATCGAATGCGCAACGGGTCACAACTTACAAAATGTAAGTTGTGAATTGCCCCTTCAGTCCCTGGTGGGTGTGTGTGGTGTGTCAGGTTCGGGGAAAACGAGTCTTATTATTGAAACATTGGTGCCGTATTTGGAACAAAGCTTTGGACAAACGCCTAGTGTGGTGCCATTGCCTGTATCTGATGTCAATTTTTCTGTCGAAGCGATTTCGGATGTCCAGTATATTTCGCAGTCTTTGCCGATAAGAAGCTCTCGCGCAAACTTATTGACCTTTTCGGGAGCAATGAATGTGATACGGCAAGTTTATGCTGCCACGCCCGAATCACAAAAAAAGAAATTTAAGGTGGGGCACTTTTCATTTAATAGTGTGTTGGGGCAATGTCCAACTTGTCAGGGTGCAGGGGAAGTCGTATTTGAAATGGTCTTTATGGAAGATCTGCGTGTACCGTGTGAACAATGCCGTGGGTCTCGGTATAAAGATGAGGTGTTAAAAATCCAATATCAAGGTCACACAATCTCAGATATTTTAAAATTGACGGTGGATGAGGCCGCTGAATTTTTTGAGCACGATGCCCGTTTGACACAGATTTTTTCAATCCTTCAAAAAGTGGGGTTGGGTTATTTGGCTGCAGGGCAAGGGATCCATACGTATTCTGGTGGGGAGCTGCAGCGACTTAAAATTTCACGTATTTTCATGTCCCCAACACGACGTCCGGTTTTATATGTACTGGATGAGCCTACGACGGGGTTGCACCGAGGTGAAGTAGCTCAGTTACTGCGGCTATTCCGAGAGTTGATTGAACTGGGACATTCGGTCATCGTGATTGAGCATCATGCTGAAGTGCTCGCGCATTGTGATCATTTGATCGAGTTGGGTCCCGTGGGTGGAGATGAAGGCGGTAAGCTGATTTTCCAAGGCCCTGTGTCGCGTTTTGTGAAGTCAAAGAAAAGCCCTACCGCACCTTTTGTATCACCCCTTACTCAATAGTTTAAAGCCTTATTATGAAATCCCACGCTGGTGCATGTGTTGGGGATGACAAGGTTTTGCGTAGTGTATTTGTGTGTGTCAAGAAGAATAATTAAAAATCAAGGAAAGGTGCCACGCCAGGTAAACGCTTTGATAACGCGCTGAATGCCAACCATGAAGGCGGCAGTTCTGAGATCCGTTTTGCGTCGTTGAGATTCGTGAAAGACTCGCTGGACGGTTTCACTGACGGTGTTCCAGAGTTTGTTGTTCACATCTTTTTCAGACCAAAACATGTTTTGGAGATCTTGAACATATTCAAAATAACTGACGGTTACTCCACCCGCATTGGCAAGAATATCCGGGATGATGGTGACATTTTTGTCACGTAAGATTATATCTGCATCACGGGTTAAAGGGCCATTGGCACCTTCAGCAATAATTTTGGCTTTAACTCGATCTGCATTGTCTTTTGTGACGATGCCAGACACAGAGGCTGGGATAAAGATATCCGTTTCGAGTTCGATGAGCTCATCGTTTGTGATGTAGTCAGCTTCTTTATATCCTTCAAGAAAGGTATTTTCTTTGACGTAGTTTTGGACGTCTGTGATGTTTAAACCATTGGGATTATAGAGTCCGCCTTTGACATCGCTGACAGCAATGACTTTGCAACCTAGTTTTTTGGCTTTTGATGCAGAGACGCTTCCAACATTTCCAAATCCGTTGATTACGATTGTGGTGTCTTGGTTTAACTCCATATCGAGGTGTTTAGCGGTTTCAATGATGGTGTAAATGACGCCACGCCCTGTGGCTTCTAAGCGACCCAGGGAACCTCCGATTTCTACAGGCTTGCCTGTGACCACACCGGGAACAGCGTGTCCTTTTTCAAAAGAATATGTATCCATGAACCAAGCCATGACTTGGGCATCTGTTCCAATATCAGGGGCCGGGATATCGCGGTCGGGACCAATGAAGGAGTGAATCTCGCTACAATACCGTCGGGTTAAGGCTTGTTTTTCCCGATCAGAGAGGGCCATAGAATCACATCGTACGGCACCTTTTGCACCACCCAGTGGTAAGGAGAACAGAGAACATTTGTATGTCATCAACATGGCAAGTGCAGCAGTTTCACTTAATGTGCTATCAGGATGGTACCGGATACCCCCTTTTGCTGGGCCGAGTGTCATACTGTGCTGCACACGGTATCCATCAAAAAATCGAACATCGCCATTATCCATCCGGACTGGCAGTGTCACCACTAGGGCGCGTCGCGGTTGGATCAGGCGATCAATGAGTTCATCACTGAGCCCAAGTTCTTCAGCTGCTTTGATGACTCCTTTGGCACTTTCTTGAAATAGTTCTGAATCTTCCCAGATGTGGCTACCGTTCGTATAGTCTTGCTCTTGTTTCATAATTTTATATTCGGCACATTAAATAAGGTTTATCAATCCGAGGACCCTGTCTATAGAGTAGTCCTTCCAACGCCAATTTACCAAGGTTACCCTTATTTTCCACGAGTTTCTACCTCAAAATTGTTTTCCTTCAACAGGGATAAAATTTCTTCTTCAGGGGTTTCACCATCCGTTTCCAAAATAAGTTGGATTCGTGTTCGGTTGTACTGTTCTTCAAATAGGAAGCGATTCTGATAAATCTGTATTATATTTACGTTTTTTTGATGTAGCAGTTGCGCTAAGGTGTTTAACCGTCCAGGAGCATCATCCGAAAGAATGTCCAGCCGTATAATTCGTCGCCATTTTGCTAGTCCATGATGAATAATTTTTGATAAAGAGGTGGTTTGAACATTCCCACCACTGAGGATCAAGGTGACGTTTCTGTACTTTGAGGAGACTTTGTCCTCAATTAATGCAGCTAATGGGGTAGCCCCGGCTCCTTCGACCACCAAATGACCTTGTTCGAGTAATTGCACCATAGATTGAATTAAAGATTCTTCGCTCACGACTAAAAAGTCATCTACATAGTTTTGGGCAATTTCATAATTCTGAGCACTGACTTGAGCGATTTTTAGAGAATCAGCAATAGTGTTTGCAGGCGGGGTTGTAGATTCAAGTGTTTTACTGTGATAGGCCATGTAAAAAGGCGAACAAACTTGAGGTTGCACGCCAATTACAGCCACTTTTGCCTTTTTTTCTTTGATTGCAGTGGCAATACCAGCAAGTAGGCTGCCCCCACCTACGGGAACCACAATGGCTTCCGTATCAGGATTTTGCTCTAATATTTCGAGTGCGATTGTGCCGGCGCCCGCAATCATGGCAGGATCTTCGTATGGATGAAAGAAAAGCTTACCTTGCGTTTCTGCGAGATATTCTGCTTGAGACAGTGCGTCCTCGAACGTATGACCATGTGTGATGGTAGTTGCGCCATAGGTTTCAACGTAACGCTTCTTCAAACTGGACTCATCCTCAGGGAGGATGGTCGTTAAGTTGCATTTCACGATCGCGGCTGATACTGCAGCTGCTTGTGCATAGTTGCCATAGCAGGGCGTAATCACGCCTCGTTTTTTTTCTTCAGGGTTTAGCTGCAAAAAACGATTTAATGCGCTTCGGAATTTAAAACTGCCCGTTCGTTGAAATGACTCGCACTTGAAATAAATTTTGCGGTTGAATTGGCTCGAGAACGTGTTGGAGAAAATTAAAGGTGTGACTGTAATATGCTTAGCTGTTGTAAGTTGCGCTCGGGAAATATCTTTGATCGAAATCATTGCATTCTTTAGGGTTGAGTGTACTCGGAATAGGAGAGGTTTAGGAGCCTTTTCTTTTCCCGGTTCTTCTTTTCTTACCTTAACATCTTACTATAGATTATCGCGTGGCTGTGTTGTGGACAAAAAGTCCCTTTTTTAAAGAAATTTATAGGTTTTGAATTCTGTCAAAATAATGACACTTTGCAAAACCCTCAATTTTATTAGACAATCTAGTGTTGGCATAGAGATTGCAATACAACAGTGTAGATTCGTATGCCTTTAGATTATTCACGCGGCTGATAAGGAAACAAACAGTGGCTTTTTGGTCAAAAAAGAAAGTTGAGCTTACGCCTGAGTCGGTTCCAGAACCGCCTTCTGAACCAAAACATGAGAAAAAGGGTGGGAAGGGTTACTTTATATCTCGTTGGTTACCTATTTTAGTGCCTGTGTTGCTAGGAATTTTTTTAGCAGATATTGCTACAGATGTTACAACGTACTTGGTTCACGAGTTACCTAAATCAGTCCGAATACCCAGACGTACTCGACTCGAAGGCACGGTGGAAAGTCAATTAAAGCGAAGTGTGCTATCTGATTTGGTTGCAAGAAATTTATTCGATCATACAAATTTTGTGCCTGGACGGCAGAAGCCTACCAGAAGAGACGATAAACTTGATCCAGCGAATGCGACGCCATCTTCGCTGCCGTATACCGTTATAGGGACTCTTGTGTTTACCGATGCATTTAAGAGCATCTGTGTTCTAGCCAAAGGACGTGATCTCAAGCAATATTTTAAAGATGATCCCCTCGAATCCGGGTATAAAATTTGGGGCATCGAACGAAGAAAAGTATACATCCACAACTTAAGAAGAGGGGCCCTAGAGTACCTCGCTTTGAAAGACAAGTTGCCTGATACACGTGTCAAAGGGGCGGGCTCTATTGCCTTGCCAACAGGGCCAGCTAAAGTAGATGGCATTAAGACATCCGGAGATAACAAATTCTCTGTGGATAAAGGATTTTTGAAGAAAAAGCTTGAGGGACAAAATCTCTTGAATCTACTTTCTCAGGCACGAGCCGTACCCACCCCAGATGGATTTAAACTTGTGGCAATTGAACCAGGGAGCCTCTACGAAGCAATAGGACTTGAGCAGGGAGATGTTATTTCAGGGGTGAATGACAAGCAAGTGCGAACACAGGCCGATGCGCTACTCTTGTACAACCAGTTTAAATCGGGTACATCGCCATCGATTAGCCTACATATCAAACGTGGGGGAGAGAAGACGACCCTACAGTATGAATTGGGAGATTTTAAATAATGGACATTAAGCGAAATTGTTTTTTGGTTTTGGCAATAGGTGTTCTGGTTTTAGGTGCTCGGGTTGAGGCTGCTTCACCGACACAGGACAGTAGTACATCCCGCCTTGGGTTTGAGGATGCCATTTTAAAATTGCCTGATGCTATTAAACACAACCGAGTGAAGATCGATTTTAACAACATCACGGTTTTAGATTTAGTCAAAACGATTGCAAAAATGACCAAAAAGAACTTTATCGTAGATCCTAAAGTCCGTGGACGGATTACGATTATAGGGCCCGCTGAAGTGACCGTTCAAGCGGCTTATTATGCATTTTTGACCTCTTTAAAAATGAATAATTTAACGATCATTCCTGAGCCTACCATTGATTCTCAAGGCACAATATTTCTTCGAATTACGACAGAACGACGAGCAAATAAATCACCCATACCCGTGTACACGTCCGGACAGTCACCGCCATCGAGCAACTATGTGACACAGTTATTTCGACTGAAATATTTAGATTTAAATGAAGTACGTTCTCGACTGTCGAATATGGTTACCCATTCTGGACGGATGATTGCTTTTCCGCCTGATACGTTAATCATCACGGATACGGGTGCTAATATTCGGCGTATCACAACCATCATTAAGGCATTAGACATTCGTGGGTTTCATCCGCAAATTGCTGTGGTGCCAGTCAAAAACGCTACAGTGACTGAAATGGCTGAGAAGTTGGATGCTATTTTAGAAGAAGGGTCTACATCATCCAGAGGCGGAAGGCGATCTCGAAAAAGCCGAGGCAGCGTTTCGAGTAAACGAACGTTTGGCGGCGGTATTATTCAAAGTATTATTCCGTATGAACGAAATAACTCCCTGATTGTCGTGGCAAATAAGCGAGGGCTTCGTGAAGTAAAACTTTTACTCGCTCAATTGGATACACCAGAACCATCTGGACATAGTAGTAATTTTCATGTGTATCGATGTCGATATGCCAATGCGGAGGAACTAGCTAAAACACTTACCAGTATGTTGTCTGGCGTTCAATCTCGAACCAGCCGTGCTCGAAGTAGCGTGAGAGCGGGGAGTCGTGCGAGAGCAGCCAGGGCCGGCGGTAGCACGTTTGAAGGTGAAATTAAAGTGACCGCGGATAAGCCCACCAACTCTGTGGTGATTACAGCGACTAAAAATGATTTTCAAAACCTTCAGCGAGGGGTTTTGGCGCAATTAGATGTCCCACGATTACAGGTTTTTGTCGAATCTGTCTTTTTAGAGGTCTTTTTGACCGACACATTAGATTGGGAGTTGAGTACCAACGTTTCTGAAGATGGGCTGCCACGAGCTGCTGGATTTGTGCCAAATGCGGCTGGGCTTGTGTCGCTTCTGTCGAATGATGCCGCTCAGGCCATTGGCGGATTGACTGGGTTTATTATTGGAAAAACGTTTGGTGGGAAGAAGGTTACGATTAATGCCGGTGGTAAAGATGTCGAAGTGGACAACATTCAAGCCTTGCTTAAATTTTTGATCACAAACAACTTTGGTAATGTGTTATCTCGCCCGACTTTGTTGGTTATGGATAATGAAGAGGGGACGATCAATATCAAAGACAAGACTCCGTCGGTTGGCAGCACAACCGTAGGCGTCAATGGAAACGTCCAAAGCATTAAAGAAGTTGAAACCGGGATTCAGCTTAAGATTACGCCTCAAATTAATCCGGATACCGGCTATGTTCGTTTAAAATTAGACCAATCTGTATCGGAGCCTGTGACGCAAGCTGTGCCAGCTGGATTAGCTGCAACGAACGTGGGTGTCAGTAGCCGTGAAGCCCAAACAACGGTTGTGGTTGAAAATGGTCAAACGGTTGTCATCGGCGGTTTGATTCGTGACAAAGATACGGATGCACGAAAGAAAGTACCCTTTGTAGGGGACATTCCGATCTTAGGTTGGTTGTTTAAAAGCTCAGATCGAGATGTGATTCGATCGAATCTCCTTCTTCTTGTTACGCCTCACGTGGTTATGAGAAGGGAAGACGCAGACCGATTACGAAAAAACAGCCTCTTAAATCGAAAAAATTACATTAGAGAATATTTTGGTGGGAAAGATATTTTTGAGAATGAGGCTAGAAATTTTTATAACAACGACACCTACCTCTCACAACCTCTTTCTGACGATCGTGCCTTGCAATCTTCGATCAACGGTATGGGAAAATTAAATCCATTAATTCATCCTCATGTAGAACCTACTGTTGCGCGCCGGCCTCAATCCACAGCCATTAAAACACCTGAAGGGAAGCGCCAGCAGATGCGTCAAAAAACCCGTTCAAGCACCACTCAGAAAAACGTTTCACCTCAGAAAAAATATGAGCGAGAGCTTCGTAAAAGATACCCTCAGAGCCGCTTGCGGAAGAAACCGACGATAGAGAAAAACAAACCTGCTGCGTTGTATACAAAGGTCAAAGAGAAAACACCTATCAATAAAACCATTGCAAAAAAACCTGCCAAAACCAAACGGGTGGCTATGACACGACGTTCGAAACCTGAGCCTAAGATTAAGCCTGTTATTTTGCCGCCAATCGAACAACCCAAAAAGTTGATCCCCAAACCTAAGGTAAGAGAAGCGTTTGTGCCGACTCCCCAAGTGACATCGGTATTGCCGAAGCAGATTGAAAAAACGCATGTAAAAGTGGTTCTCAAAAAAGAGCCTATTGCAAAACCAATTTTGGCTCCTGCAGTTACTTCTCCTCAAAAACCACGTAAAAGTTTAGCTGAAGTAGAAAAAGAAATTTTAAAATTGGAGTTTTAATCGGTGAATGATAAGCAACCTAGAATATTGAACAACCGTCTCGGTTCTATCCTGCTTGAGCATACGCGATTGACTGAGGAGCAACTTGCTGAGGTACTGGAGATTCAGCAGGAGAAGGGTGGCAAATTAGGCGAAATTTTAATTCAGAAAAGTTATTTAACCCATGAAGAGGTCTTAAAGGCATTAAGCCATCAAATGGGGATTCCGTATTTGGACTCTCTAGCTAAATATGAGGTCCCTACGTCACTCGTTTCAAATCTGCCTATTTCATATGCTAAGCAGTATGAAATCGTACCTGTTGAAGAGACAGAGACGTACGTTACGGTCGCCGTCAGTGATCCATTGAACCATGCGCCGGTAGATGATTTGCGGTTGATGTATGGCAAAAATATTCGATTTGTCATTGCGCCTCCAGCAGAAATTCAAGATACGATCAACGGGGTTTATGAGCGGTCGACGACAATCATCAGTGAGGTTGAGGATGAAGATGAAGAGGTTCAGTACGACTTAGATGAACCGTTAGATCTGCTGGAAGCGAGTGAAGAGGATGCTCCTGTTATTCGGTTGGTCAACAATATTTTGTTTAGAGCCGTCAAAGATCGGGCGAGTGATATCCATATTGAACCTTTTGAGAAATTGCTTAATATTCGATTTCGAGTAGATGGGGTGTTGAGTGATATATTGAAACCGCCCAAACGTTATTTGTCTGGTTTGGTTTCTCGAATTAAGGTGATGGCAAACTTGAACATCGCTGAAAAACGTTTGCCTCAAGATGGTCGTATCAAAATTAGAATTGGTGGGAAAGAAGTTGATATTCGTGTGTCAACGGTACCGGTTTCTTATGGTGAACGAATTGTGATGCGTCTAGCTGACAAGAGTAGTACGATTCTGCAACTCGAAAAATTAGGGTTCAATGAAGCGAGCCTCGAGAAGATCAATGGGTTAATTGCCAATCACCACGGCATCATCCTTGTAACTGGGCCGACGGGTAGTGGAAAATCAACAACGCTTTATTCGTGCTTGGCACGACTCGATGCAAAAACAAAAAATATTTTAACAGTTGAAGATCCTGTCGAAATCAATATTTCCGGCATCGGTCAAGTACAGGTGAATGCAAAAATTGATTTAACGTTTGCAACAGCGTTGCGTGCCTTTTTGCGTCAAGATCCGGATATTGTGATGGTGGGTGAAATTCGAGATAAAGAAACGGCTGAAATCGCAATTCATGCTTCACTGACAGGTCACTTAGTACTATCTACATTGCATACTAATGATGCACCGGGTGCCATTCCAAGGTTTATTGATATGGGTGTAGAGCCATTTCTCGTAGCTTCATCCATGTTAGGTGTCATGGCACAGCGACTTATCCGTAAACTATGTCCGCATTGTCGGGAGCCCCATGTGTACGATGAGAGTACCCTGCGGCAATATGGCTTTGAACCCGGAACGTTTTCTGGCAAAACCATTTACCGTGCTGCTGGGTGTGATCAATGCTTACAATCGGGATACATGGGTCGAACGGTTATCCATGAACTTTTTGTCATCAGCGATGAAATTCGGCAACTGATTATTCAAAACGTAGATACTGGAAGATTAAAAAAGCAAGCTTCAGATGAAGGAATGGTGAGTATTCGAGATGATGGGATTGAAAAAGTAATTAATGGAGATACGACTATAGAAGAAGTTGTTCGAGTTACGCAAGAGGATTAAGAAAGATGGCTTTATTTACATATCAGGGAGTAGACGGTAAAGGCAAATCTGTCAAAGGTGTGATTGAAGCTGATAATTTAAGAGCTGCTAGGACAAAATTAAAATCATCACGTATTTATCCGACAAGAGTAACCGAAAAAACGGTTGCAGATAAGGCAGCACAGAACTCTTTGTTGAGTGGCTTGGTGAAGCAAGTCAAGATGGCCGATATTGTGAATATGACACGTCAGCTTTCTGTTTTGATATCAGCTCATGTGCCTTTAGTCACCGCCTTAGGCGCTATGGTGGATCAGGTTGAAAATCCTAAGTTAAAAAATATTCTTTCTCATGTGAAGCAACAGGTAAATGAGGGGAAAGGGTTAGCCGATGCGTTTGCCGAACATCCCGATGTATTTAGTGACATTTATATTAACTTAGTTCGTGCGGGGGAAGCGTCAGGTAGTTTGGATAAGGTAATGAAGCGTCTTGCTGATTTCACACAAGATCAATTTGCATTGGTGAATAAAGTAAAAAGTGCGATGACATATCCACTTGCGATGGCGGTAATCGGTGGATTGGCGCTTATTCTTATTTTTTCGTTTGTAGTACCTAAAATTACAAAAGTCCTAGTGGATCAAAACATACCGCTACCCATATATACGGAGATCTTGATCGGAACTTCAGCTTTTTTGAAGCAATATTGGTGGGCTGTTATCTTGGGAGGGATCGGTGCTTTTCTGCTATTTCGAATGTGGCTTAAGACCGAAAAAGGCAGATTCAAATTCGATCGATTTTTGTTAAACGCACCTGTGTTGGGAGACTTGAATCGAAAAGTGGCTATCTCTCGTTTTGCCAAAACACTTGCAACGCTGTTGTCAGGCGGGGTGAAAATTCTTCAAGCGATTAATATTTCGAAATTTGTTGTGGGGAATAAAGTATATGAAGCTATTTTAGCTGACGCATCATCTCGGATTGAAGAAGGAGAGGATATTGCAGGGCCTCTAAAAAAATCTGGATATTTTCCACCGATTGTGACTCAGATGATTAGTATTGGGGAGAAAACAGGTGAGCTTGAAAGCATGCTAGAGAGTGTAGCTGATGGATACGATGAGGAAGTGAGTAACGCCTTAGAGGCGATGACTAGTTTGTTAGAGCCCATCATGATTGTTGTGATGGGAGGCATTATTGGGTTTGTGGTGATTTCTATTTTGGTGCCCATGATGGAAATGACAAAAGTGAACTAATTATTTTAAATAATGAAGGAAGGAGGCGATATGAAAAAAGCAGGATGCAAATCGGAAATAACACTCATAGAAGGTGTGAAGGCGATCGGACAGAAGGGTTTTTCTCTCGTAGAAATTATGATTGCCATTACAATCTTAGGATTAGTGTTGGCATTGGTTGGAACCAACGTGTTGAAGCGTTTGGACGAAGCACGAGTAAGTACTGCACAAAACCAAATTCGACTCTTCAAGACTGCATTGCTTGAGTATTATGCTCAAGAGAAGAAAATGCCAACAGATGCTGAAGGCTTAGAAGCGCTTGCCGAAAAAGGTTATTTGGGTGACAGCGAGGAATCACCTTTAGATCCATGGGATAACGAATATATATACAAACACCAGGGTGGTCGAAAATTTGTCATTATTTCATTTGGTGCTGACGGTGCTGAAGGTGGTGAAGAGATCGATGCGGATATTAGTTCAGCAGATTTGGGTAAACGTAAGAAACGCAAAAAGAAATCTGATGATAAATAAACGATTGCATTGATGAACTTTGAGATTTTATGGGTTTTGTGGATCATAAAAAGAGGGGGTGTCAAAAGCGATCTGGTTTTAGCTTAGTTGAAATCATGATCGTGTTGGTGATTATCAGCTTTATGCTGTTCATTGTCATCCCATCTACCAATCGAATATTTCGGACTGAGCTTAAGTCTACGATGCGCAAACTTGGTGCGGTTGCTCAGTCCGTCTATAGCCAAGCCGTTTTTTCTCAAAAACTATATAGACTTGTCATTGATTTAAATGAAAGTGAAGTTTGGGTAGAAGAGTCGACGGGTGTTCCCATGGTGACTGTAGCACCGGGTCTTTGGGGCAACAAAGATAAACCTGATGAAGAAAAACCCAAAGATCCTTTCGTTAAGTATGACGATCCTTTGATTGAAGATTTTGTGATACCTGAGACAGTCGAAATCGAAGATGTGGTAAACGAGGCGTGGTATGCAAAACCCATAAGCGAAGGGAAAGTATTTATTTTCTTTTATCCTTATGGAGAAATGGATTTAGCTTTAATCCATCTTAGAGAAAAAGATGGAGAAACTCGGTACACAATCGAATATTCTCCGATTTCGGGAGCGCCACGATTTTACTCTGGATACACTTGGTACAATGGCGACGAACCACCTGCTGAGGATAAGTAATGAAGTCGCAAGCTGGGTTTACTTTAGCAGAGGTGTTGGTGGCCATGCTTATTTTAAGCATGGGTATAGTCACCATTGTGTCACTTCAATCTGTGAATACCCAAAAAGCCGTTAAAGCAGCGCAATTAACTACTGCAACTATGGTGGCGCGTTCGATCATGGTTGATGCCTATCTCAAATTTTATCGAAAAAAGTTCGGTAGTGGCGGAAAAGAATCCAAAAGTGGTACCGCTGTGGCTGGTGGGATTACTTTTAAATGGATGTATACATTAAAAGATGTACCTTTCCAAATGCCTGAAGAATTTCAGGAAGAGGATGAAGAGGGACAGCCTAAAGAATCTGATGAGGAAGAAAATCCGTTATTGATACCGATCTTAAAAAGTATTAATAAGTATTTCAAAAAAGCCATGCGTGAATTGAGTGTAGAAGTGATGTGGGACGGGCTTAAACCTGAAGAAAAAATATTTTAGACGACTCTGATGATGGATTTTTCTCAGCCTATTGAAATTCCCAATATTCCCTTAGGAGGGGGACTCGGTGGGGGCGGGCCCTAAAAATGAGTGGGATACACAAATGGAAGCAGGGATTTTCCTTGGTAGAAGTGATGATCACTATGGTGATTCTGAGTTTTATTATTTATGGCACCATGTCTATGGTCAATCGAAACCAACGGCTTGCTGCGGTCATACACGAAGAGCTTTCACTTTTTCACGAGATACGCGCATCTATGACATCTATAGAAAACGATATATCGATGATATTTGTTATGAAACCAAGATTTGATTTTCAAAACCGCCAAGAAATATTTGATGCAGTCTTTATCGGCACACCGAAGAAATTCAGTGCTGTGACGATGAATTACCAAAAACGTGTTGCTACTCAACGGGATACAAATATTCGTGAAATTGAATATTATGTACTAAAAGACAAAACAGCTAACGAAGGCGAGCCTGCGTTTTCATTAATGAAGAAAAAATCTTCATTTTTAGATGAAGAGCTGTTCGGCCCAGGGATTGAATATGCTGTGTTAACTGATTTAAAGTCATTTTCATTTCGGTACTATTTTGAAAAAGATAGAACATGGCTAACGGAATGGGATTCCAGACGTGGGAATACAAAAAACATAGCTCCGAGGGCTGTAGAGGTTACATTTGAAATATACCAACGTGATCCGGATGATCCTGACAAAAAGCCAAAAGTATTATTTTTTCAAACTAAGTTTTTGGCCGATTCGGTGATAGAGCGATCTCGATTATTTGAGCTCTCTAAGAATGTACAGCAGCTTCAACAACTAGCTGGCAGTAAACAAGGTGCGACTTCTTCTGGTTCGAGCTCAAGTGGACAATCTTCGGGTGGGGTATCACCGTGATGGAGAGTCGAAATAAAAACGGCCGGCAGTCTGGGGTCGCCATTTTATTAGTTTTGGTGAGTATTTCTATACTCACTGTCATTGTTTTTGCTTTGACATTTTCGACAGGTGTACACTCAAGGCTCTCAAGATCGTTCCATATGACGGGTCAGGCACGTTATCTATCTAAAAGTGCGTTAAATATCGCTCTGCTTCGAATGTATATGTATATGAACATCATGGCTTTGTCGAGTAAGACGAAGCTACCTTTTTCAAGTCAAGATCTCGCTAACCTATATTTAATTCCTATGCCGGCATTCCCATTTAATAAAGAGTTTGCTCAGGTGTTTCCGGTGGCTGTGCGAATTGGATTAGAGAAATTTGAAAAAGAATCGATTATGGGTAAGATCAAAGGGTCGAAGTTTTCTGCTAATGTACGTGGCCTTTCGGGTCGCATTCCTATCAATGCGTTGGATGGGGAACCCGAGCGATTCAGTTCCCAAAAAATTCAAAAAATCTATGCAAACTATTTGACGCAGATTATTGAACAAGTGGCAGAGGAAGATGAAACTTGGGAAGATCGAACTGAAGGGGCTTTCCCAAAGGATTTAGTCAATCGATTGAAAGATTATATAGACTTGGACACAATAGAGCAGCCTGAAGGGAACTTGGAGGATGCTTTTTATCAAGGGTTGAATCCCCCAGAGTTTTTGAGGCATAGGCGATTTAAATTTTTGGTTGATTTGGCATTGCCTAAAGGTTGGAACCAAGCCTTGGCGACAGAATTTGGCTCTTTATTTAATTTGTATGGATTTTACCCCATGATGCATGTCAATGATATGCCGAGTGAGTTGTGGAAAGTGGTACTGGATCGACCTACTAATGATCAGTTAAGTGCGCTATCGGAACGGCTAGGAACTAAGTGGTTCACATCGTTTAAGGACTTAGAAAATTTTTTAAAGGTTCAAGAGTTGAGTATGACGAAACTGGGGCAAGAGTTAAAACCTCTATTTTTCTATAAAGAGCAAACGGCCTTTGAGATTGAATCTACGGGATTGATCGGCGACTTTAAGCAACAATTTAAAACAATCGTCATTCTTAAGCCACCTAGGGCTAAGGTGCAACAAGAAGAAAAGCGAATTCGAAAACTGGTGGTGGATACGCAAAAGAAGATTGATCAATTGGGCATGGATCCAAATGATCCACAACTGGTGTCATGGAAAGACGACCCGTTTAATGTATTTAGTGATCCAAAAAAGAATCAGAGTCAGTCTGGACAGCAACAGCCGGCTCAAGGGCAAACGACAAATACTGGACAGGGTCAGACGGCTGGACAGCCGAAGCAACCCAAAAAGAAATCTGGTACACAAATTTTCAAAGAATCACCTGGTGAGATGAGTATAGTTCACTGGGGAAGGTCGATTTAAGGAGGCAGATGCATGAAAGTGGTATCCGTTGATGTTGGCGCACATAGTATTAAGTTCTGTGAATGTGAGGTTCGTAAGAAGCATCTTGAAGTTCTGAAAGTTACAAAAGTGCCTTTAGCAAATCCGGAGAAACCGATTGAATTTCAAATGGATGATGTTGCTGCTCAAGTGGCCAGGTCCCTTGCATCGAATCATTCACGGTATGATCGGTTGATTTTGGGAATCAGTTCGTCCCTGTGCTCATTTCGATTTACAGAGTTGCCGTTTACATCAAAAAAACGTATTGACGAAGTATTGCCTATGGAGATGGAAGACCTTGTCCCTTTTAGTTCGGATGAGATGATCATTGACTATCAGGTGATTCAAGTTGAGAAAAAGATTACGGAATTATTGGCCGTTATGGTGCCGTCGGTACATTATGAAAATTATTTAACAGCTTTTTCTGACCTGGATGTAGAGAGTGATGTTGTGATGCCTGATGCAGTTGGGTTGTCTTTGTTTCTTGAGCATTACTTGCCGGAAACACATCAAACTGAAGTTGCGATCGACATCGGATACCGCCATAGCACGATGGCGTTTATTCGAGAGAAAAAAATGGTGTATCTCAGATCCGTACCATTTGGGTATACTTCCTTTTCGCGGCACATCCAGGAAAAAACAAATTATACACCTGAGGAAGTGCATAACTTGATCTCACAATATGATGATATGGCTGCTGGAGATCAAAAACAGTACGAACCAATTTTAGATGATGCTTTGACGCAACTTGTGGTTGAGGCAAATCAAACTCTAGTGGCCTATAAGGCCAAGACAAAAGAGCAAATTGGTAATGTGTATATTTCAGGAGGATTTGGCGGGTTTAAGTATATTATTCCTACATTGTCTGGGGAATTCCCACACCCAGTGCAATCGATGAATATTTTATCAAATGTGGTTACCAGTAATTCGCCTATTGATCTTCATGAGTATGTGGTTGCGATTGGATATGCTTCTCGATATCAAGCTGAGGATCCTAGAGTTTATTTGAATTTTAGACGGAAGGAAACCAAAGCCAGTAAAATCATTGAAGGGCTCAAAAAATATTTTGATAAGCCTGAAACACAAAAAGCGTGGCGAGCGGCCATGATATTGTTGGCGGTATTTATTCCATATTTGATTGCCAAGTCGATTATTGTGAATATTCATTATGAGAAGAGTACGAAACAGGCTGATCGGTTTGTTAAGAAAGCTGTGAGCGCTAATTTATCAAAGAAAAAAAGACGACTATATATCAATCAGCCTGACAAGTTGATTCGATTTTTGGATAAAGAGCAGCGTGCGGGGCAAATGCAAGTATCAATTTTTCAAAAAGATCATATTTTATTTACTGAGTTGTTATATCGGATTACACAGCAGCTTTCAAAAAACATCCAAGTGGATGTTGATGTATTTGAGTTTAATCAGAACAAAGCCAGAATTGTTTTTAAGGTAATTAAAGGGAATATACAGCCTTTGATTGAAAATATTAAAAACATATCGATGGTAGCGAAGATTAATCAGCAGAATTTGAGTGAAACTTTGACTGAAGTGAATCTGGATTTGAAGTTAAAAAAATAATTTGAGGACAGAGTGATGGAAGAAAACGAATCTAAAGGACTGCTCCAGAAACTTGGGATTAGTGTAGATGGGCTCGTAAACAATCGGGTAGTTGAATTTTTTCTTGAGCGGTATGTTAACTGGACTACAGAATCTCAGCGGATGTTTCGGCGATTTTCGCTTGTTTTTATTTCACTTATTTTTGTGTCTGTAGTTGCACTGGTGTATTTGACGACATTCGACCAGCATCAAAAGATACATTCCTATGACAGCATTTACCGGTTGCTCCAGAAGTATGGTTTAAATAAAGCGATTACTGACGAACAGATTGCGAGTTTGCAGGCTGGACGAGGTGGGATAGCTAAAGGGTTTGGAGAACCGCGTATTAATCAAATTTCGGGTCAGATAGGATTACCTGCTGGACAGATGAGGGTAACTGCATTGCCGCCTGAGTCTCAAGAGGGGATTTTGAATAAGGGGTTTGAGGTTATAGTCAATAAGATGACGTATCCTCAGTTGGCACAGTTTATGTATTTTATTGAGACTTCGGGTAAGAACATACATGTGGCTAATTTAAAAATTATGAAGCGTGCAGATGCGAATGGGTATTATCAGATGAATGTTAAACTTTCTGTCGTTGAGCCCGTATTTGAGGATGTTCAATAGGAGCTGGTGTTATGAAAAGTAAAATTGCCTTAGGGATTCTATGTTTTTTCGTAACGTTTGTCATATTTTTCCCCTATGAAACAATCAAAGAGCGTGCCTTGCGAGATGTTGCAAAGGAGACCAATGTAAACATTGTGATTCAACGAATTTTGCCTACAATTAAAGGTGCTGGCTTACATTTTAAAGGGGTTTCTGTTCAGTACTTGGGAAAGTTGTCTCCAAAGGGATTGCTGGGAGTGGAGATGTCCTGGCTTAAAGTATATGTGCCCTGGATGTCATTAGTATCCTTCAGTCCGTATCTAGATGTGGCGGGAGTGATTGATAAAAAAAGTCCATTGAAAGCGAAGGTGAAAAAATCTGGGGCCATTGTCGATCTGAATATGAAGTTATTACGATTTGCATTTGAGCCCTATTTGGAGAAGTTGGGATTTTCGGGGCTAGATATAGTTGGTAGGTTGGATGCTGATTTGAAGGCAAAATTGAATACAAAAAAGAATCAGTTAGGAAAGACAAGTGCGAAGTTGGAAATACAAAATTTCATACTTGGAAATTTTGAGGCGGGGGGATTCAGTATTCCGAGGATGGAGTTTAAGAGTCCGGTAAAGGTTTTGTGTGATTCAAAAAAGGGTAAGGTATTTAAATTGAACATATCGGTGGGGTCACCGGAAGATCCATTGACATTTACATCTGAAGGGCAGTTGATGTTGAATGCTAAGACGCCTCAGTTGAGTGAGTTTTCTCTCAAGAGTGTCATTACGTTTTCTCAGCAGATGCTGAAGCAGCCTTCTATTGAGTTGTTGTTGCCCTTTTTGGATCAGTTCAAGGCTGAAGATGGTAGTTTTCGTGTGCAGTTTACAGGGAATTTGGTTCAAGGGGTGACTCAGTTTCCAACTCGCTTCTAACCAGTCATTACGAGGAAGTCGTAGACCGACGAAGCAATCTCCTTGTCTTCCCTGTTTTTTATTTTGTCATTCCTGCGAAGGCAGGAATCCACACCTGTCCCTATTGATTTTAGGTTAAAACTCAGCAATGATGACTGTATGTTAAGAGAGAAATGTAAAAAAATCCGAGCATTAATTTGCGATGTGGATGGGGTGTTGACGGACCGAAAGTTATATATTCCTGAGGGAGATGATTTGGTTCGGTGTTTTGATGTACAAGATGGGTATGGCATGCGCATGTGGCTCAAAGTGGGGTATGAGGGTGTGTTGTTATCGGGTGCGCGATCGAGTGTGATTAAAAAGCGTGCGCAGATGTTGGGGATCAATCATATATATATGGCGAGTGAAGAGAAGATATCGGGATATGAGCATTTTTTGAATAAAACTGGATTGTCTGAAGAAGAGGTTTGTTATATTGCGGATGATTTGTTTGATATACCAGTGTTTGAGCGTGTAGGGCTTGCGATTTCGGTAGCGAATGGGCATCCGACTCTGAAGCGATTGGCGGATTGGGTGACTGAAGCCAACGGCGGCAATGGAGCTATTAGGCAAGCGATAGATGCGATTTTGTATATTCAGGAGAGCCATCCATTCCAGGAAGTTTTAGAGATTGAAGACGTTTTACCTAAGGAATTAAGATAACAGTTCAGAACATGGGGCCGTAGCTCAGTTGGTAGAGTGACGCGTTCGCAATGCGTAGGTCGGGAGTTCGACTCTCCTCGGCTCCACCAACTCATGAAAATCTATAAAGCATACACCTTTTGAAAAGAAGAGTAGGACTTAAAACCAAGCTTTGCTAAAAAGTATAAAATCATTTTAAAGCTTCTTCAATCCATTTCAAGTATTTTCAAACAGTTTCGAAAACCCCCTGCTACCCTCAAAAATTGAGCTACAACTTCTAAAACCCCATAAAAATATCTTTGCAAATATGCTTTTAATAGTTACGTAAAGTGTTCAATATACTATGAAATTAATTTATGTGAGTTTAAACAAACAGAACACGTCTATAAATAATTTATGGTATATCGTAAGTATCTATAATTATTAAAGTTATTGACGATTTTAGTTCTGATGTATAAAATCATAGAAAGTGAAATAAATTCAAAAAAATTTGTTTTTCGAGATTCAAAAAGGAGGTTGTGGAGATGAGAAATCTTCCAAAAAGAAACCCCGCAGGCGAGGCCTACGGGGTACCCAACAATCTCTAACTGACTATTATTGATTGTAGGGTATCCCGCCAAAAATTCCAATACAAAATTGAAAAACGTTTTCTAGTTCATGGGCACGTTTGCGCCCAAACAGGATACGTGCAACTTTTTGCAGGGAGGATACTATGATCAAGTCAGACTTTAATGAGCCTATACTCATCACCATCACGAATCAAAAAGGTGGTGTTGGCAAAACAACTGTCACGATTAATCTCGCAGAACAATTAGCTAAGCAAGGATATGAAACACTAATTATCGATACTGACACTCAAGGAAATGTCTCAGATCGTTTACTAAATGAGGATATTGAAGAGTCTTTAGCAAATGTACTAGATGATCCTAAGAGATCTATTTCGAGCACGGTTTATCCAACCAAGTACGAGTCATTATTTGTACTACCTTCAGGAAAAAATGATCTTTCTGACGTCATTACAAAAGTAAATCGCAGATGTACCGGATTAAGGCAACTTACAGAAGGACTAAATCGAATTAAAAAAGATATTTCAGGTGATATTCATTTTGTACTTATTGATACACCTCCTAGTCATCGAAGTCTGTTGTTACGTTCAGCCTATGCGGTATCTGATTATACGCTTCTAGTCATTGAGCCAGAGCTATCCTCACTTCGAGGGATTTTACAAAATCACGAAGTATTTGAAGAAGAGCAAAGATACAATTCAAAGCTCAAACTTCTAGGCACTGTACTCAATATGGTTGACCGTATAAAACATTTAAGTTCCCCGGCTACTTTTTGGCAGGCAAATCCCTTATTTCGCTTACATACTTGCTGCACAAAAAGAGAAGAGTACAAGAGGGTGCCCGCCTACTTAATTTAGAAGAGTACAAGAGGGTGCCCGCCTACTTAATTTAGACTTTTTTAATGTGCCAAAAGTTGCCGATGATTCTAACCTTCTATGCGCTCTAAGCAATATGATTATGAGAAACTGTTAATCTAGTAAACTATGCTATAAAGCTATAAGCTATAAGCTATAAAATATGATGAATTATAAACAGTTGATAACATTTTTTATTAGCCTTCTAGTTTTAATGTTGCCTCACTTTAATGCAGTCTCGAAAGATCACCATCTGTTTTCTTCTCTATTAGGCGAATGGGAAGGGGAGTGGAGTGCTTACCTGTTTGATTCTCCAGGATTGTCGCTCAATGAACCAATATATGTTCAGAAACTGTTTCAAAACGCAAAAGAACTAAGCATCGATTATGAGCGAGAATTTAGTAAATCGGATCGATTATTATTTGAAAAATTATTTGATATTAAGAACTATAAAACTCCTCCACAATTTACAGCAAAAACCTATGCGCATAATTTTTCTTTTGATGAACAGGGAAGATTTAAAATTAAACTTGCAGAGGTAATTAGATTACCGAATGGAATATTTCGCCAGCGAGTAAATATTAATTTTGCTGAATCTGAACAATTGAACGAAAAACAGGCAAAAATGATTTTTTCGATAAATAAAGACGGGAAGACTGCAAGAGATGAGCATCTTGTTACCCAAATTGGGAAAGGAGTTTTATATCGGAAAGCTTCAGTATTTGAAGCACTCAGTGTTTTTGAAAAAGATCACTATAAAATAGTTTGGATATGGCGAAACAATAAATCTACCTTTTTAATTTCTGGAAAATTCAAGAGAGTTTCAGAACTTCAAGTAAATGATTCCTCACCTAATGGACTGTTGGCAGGCGATTCTATAAAGATTTTTAAAACTTTTACTGATAAGGAAAAAGGCAAAAACTATAGGTTTGCTAAATATATTGGAGTGCGAAAATCAGACTCTATTCAACTTGGGAAAGATCGCGGGTTTTTGGAACCCATTTTTCTCTTTGAAGATGGGTCAACGGTAGGAGCTTTGAATTGTATTTGGAAATTAAGTGAAAAAAGTGTAGTATCCGAAGACGACCATTAGGAGTATAAAAAGGTGCCCGCCTACTTAATTTAAAAGTATAAAAAGGTGCCCGCCTACTTAATTTAGATTTTATTAAAGTGCCAAAAAGTAGCCGATGACCTTTTACCTTTTAAATATATTTTTAGAAACTTTCGTAATTACTTATTGTTTTTGATACCAAAGGTAAGAATTTTTTAGTTTGCTTTTCATTTTGTTTAATTTGGTCAATACTATTTTTGCTTTTCGTTTCAGGCTTGAACTTAGATTAAAGTGCTCAATCAAGGTTATTGCTTGTGATATCACCTGCTTTATTTGTTTTTGGTCATTGATCATTGTTACCATATGAGAAGCGAAGTAAGCGATGTCAATCTCATCATCTATTTTAAGCTCAAGGCGGTGAGTATATAGAAGATGTTCAATATCAAGTTCTTCACCAGAATATAATTCAGCTAATTCTTGTAGTAATTGAGTATAGTTAAGTAGTTTTCGAGTTAAACGAGATGCCAATTTTGTATTTGAATTCTTGTTAAATTGAGCTCCAAGTTTTATGATTTCACGTTTCATTCGAAATGATTTGAATTGAAGATAATATGAGTAATTCAGTTTTTTAAATTTCAATAATTCCGACACATAAATTAACTTAGGTTTATAGCTTTGATTATGTTTTTTTATTGAATGGTAAATGAGCGCATGCATCATTTCATGAATTATAATATATTCCAATTTTGATTTATGTTTTCTTGACACAAGCAAAACAGGTTCAGATTCAAATGGGCGTAAATTTTCAACTATTGTTGGGTTATAAAACTTTGAATTAGGTATTTGTTTCATCTTTTCGACAAATAGTTTCGAATATGCAAAAGGGGGTAGGAAAGTGCCGCCCTTAGAGGCATTTAGTCCGGCTAAATTAGACTTTTGTGGTGTACTAAAATGCGTTCTGTAATAGTATTCTTTAGCCTGCATATACTTATTCTTCTCAGGAGCACTCAATTTTGCTAAATAGCCTGATTCAAAAGAATCGATTAATACATTTGAAGTTTGACCTTTTGCTACGTCATTCATGACAATGACTTTAATACCTAAGGTGTTTACTGCGTAATTCAGCATGGCTTTTACATCTCGATGACTGCCGGATGAATCAAATCTTAACTTTTTCAGATGCGTTAAATCAAACTGCATAGTTGTCCAAGGAAGGGTGACTGTTTTGGAAAGCGGATCAGCAGCATGAGCATGTACGGAAATCGTTATCACACCTATAATCATCCACATTTTTATTATTGAAATTCTTGAATAAAGTGATCTCATACATAACTCCTTATCTAATGATTAGATTAACTACTGTAATATAATTATAATTATAAATATAAATCAAGTTTATTTTATTTAAAAGGTCTTCGTGAATCTTGTCGGATTTCGTCTATGATATTAAACACTTATTTTTAGCTTATCCTGAGTTCAAGACTGAATTTGTGCGTAGGTTCCCCGGCTACCTTTTGGCACTAATAGTGTGCGTAGGTTCCCCGGCTACCTTTTGGCACTAATAGTGCATAACTACGCCAATCAAAAAAGGGTCTTCGTTGGCACCTTAAGGGGCACAGGGAGTTTGTAAACTACCTAGAAAGTAGGCGGGCACCTTTTTCCCTTAGAAAGTAGGCGGGCACCTTTTTCCCTTAGAAAGTAGGCGGGCACCTTTTTCCCTTTAGAAAGTAGGCGGGCACCTTTTTCCCTTTCTTTTTTATTCCTTTATGAGAAATTGATATTTTTGTATGTAATTCTTCTTTAATGTCTCGTCTTTTG
>JAJCYS010000028.1 GCA_029262815.1 Deltaproteobacteria bacterium
TTGAGTTGAGTTGAGTTGAGTTGAGTTGAGTTGAGTTGAGTTGAGTTGAGTAGAAGCTGTTTTTTCTATTTTTTTGCGTTTGGTCTTAACTAATTTTGGTTTTTCTTTATTTTTCAGCGTATATTCGTATGATGCCTGATCCTGATGTGGCGTACGATAAATATCGCGTCGTGTACAAGTGTTTTTGTTAAACGTGCTTCGTAAACACTCAGGTTCTTTCTGAGACATAAATCTATCATCTAGGCTTGAAAAACCAATCGATTTAAATCGAGAAAATACATTGTCTGAATTGTTTCCATACCAGAGGCGCATCCCAGAAATAACTGATGCGCGTAGGTTGTGTTGTTGTTCAGGCTCAACTGAATCAAAATACCCCCAGCTCAAATAAGTCCATTTAGGATGAAATTGCCGATCCAGAGCAAAGATTTTGCCGAGTTCATGTTTTGCATGCCAAATTTGGTTGCTTAAAAGCCCCTTTGTGCGGCCCTCATGTATAAATTGAATGTAATTCTGGTGTGCACGATACAATCCAGAAAGGGTAGGGATGTTTTTTTCAGCTTCTTCATAAGCGGAGATTGATTTTTTGATCCGCTTAAATGATGAATCATTTAATAAGTCTGAATTAAGTGTGACAGCATTTTTGATAAAACTTTTAAGTTTATCTAAATCTGTTTTGAGAAACAATCCAGCATTCAGAGCATGTTGAATGGTTTTCAGAGTCTCTGTGTCCAAAGGTACGTCTGATAGTTTAAATGAGGAGATAAGATGAGTGTGAAATCGTTTGATGCTTTTTAACGTTTTCATTTTCTTAGGACAACTGTGATAGTTTAAAAAATTTTGATTATCAATTAAACAGAACTGAAGCTCTGTATTTTGATCATTTCTGTGAGGATGAGTTTTGCCATAATAATTATCAAACGTATTAGATAATGCATTTGTGCAGCGTTCAGCAATGATTTTGAGCTGTTGTTCACATTCACGTTTGAGCCAAATATCTTCAATTTCATCGTGCATCAACTCTTCAGTTAAGGCGACAATGAGTGAAGAGAGATCCTTTCTCTTCTCCAGGAGAGCTTCATTGAATTTTGTGATGGCTGTAGGTTCGGGTGTCAGCCCAGCTAATGTATCATATCCAAGTTTTCGGGTACTCAAGTGAGTTGATGCTAATTGATCTAGAAGTTCTTTAAGCTCTGCTGGATTTTGTATTTCAGAAAGAGCGGTTTCAACTAAATTGAACACTGTTTCAGGTACTTTATGTGGCGGTTGAAATAAAAGACCGCTTACATAATGATTTGTAAGCCAGTAAGTCAGTTTGAGTGCTAACTGTGGCGATGATTTTATTGAATTTAATAATGAGTCAGTCATCATGTCTCGAATGTAAGGTCGGTCAGAAACGATAAGGTGAATCAAGTGAGTCATGAATAAACTGTCTTCAAATATTTTCGGATTATGCTTTATCCAATGGAGTGCTAGGCGAGTACTATGAGATTGCACTAACGGATCATTATGTAAAATGCCTTGCACTAAGAGACGAGAGTATGCCAGGACTGATTTCTGACTAAGTGTTTTTAGATGTGCTAAAGCATGGAGTTGAGTATCTTCAAGCCGTTCAGAATTAAGTCCTTCGATCAACAGAGAAAAAGTAATTTTCTTATCTTGTATAGATAATTGACTGGTATCAGATTTGGAGATAAATAAAATAAGCAGTTCTTTTTCTTGAAAATTTGCAGTGTTTGAAAGCACTAAAGCTTGTTCAATCAATGCTCCGTTCATTTTATCTGTTGTTTTTGCGAGCTTATCTAGAAGATCAGAAAAACGAATCGGTGATTGTGGATCCAAGCTATGTTTTGAATGAGTTGTCACGAGTGACAAAAACGAAGCTATTTCTTTTTTAGACTCCAATTCATGAAATTCATATAGCCATTTTGAAGCTGCCGCGTGAACCTCTGGCGTCGTGCTTTTAAGAGCTAAGAGAAGGTTTTTTGAGCATTTTGATTTTTGGCTTTTAGAAAGTGATTGAGTCAGGGTTGCATGGTTAAGAATTAGTGCACTTGCCTTATTAATAGGGTCAATCTGGCTGTGTGAAAGCTTGGATAAGAGAGTGAACAGTTCAGGAGACTGAGTCGATTTAGGTTCTTTCAGTAGAATAATAAGTTTTGAACATGGAACTTTAGCGCGAAAATCCTCTTGTGTAATACAGTTTATAAGCTCCGTTTGGATAAAAATGGGAGAACTTTCACTGGTTAAGGCTCTGTCATCCCCTGTGCTCTTTAATTGTTGTGAGAGGAGTTTTACGATACTTCTTTGAATACCAGCATGATCTGTATAGATGGCAGATAAAATTTTCTTTTGATTCGATGGAGCAAGCGGAATATTCAGGTGTTCAGGTAAGACCTGTTTGACAATCAGGGCGCCTGTTTTTTGAATATGTAAATTTTTTGATAGCAGCAGAGAAAACACTTCTGGCATTAGGGGAAAGGTAGCTGCAGGAAATGTGTTAATCAAAAGTGCGGTATGTTTAGCGCTGAGGGTTTGAATTTCATGATTTGCTCTTTTTTTAATAATAGAAATCCATGTTTTCAATCCCTTTTGTACTGTTTTGTTGTTGAGATGTTCATTGATTTCGATTTTTTTGATTAATCGGGTCAGAGGCATTGCATACTCTTTTTCCCAGTCATGTAATCGTTGAATGAGCGTAAGATAGGATCCTTCTAGCAATCCAACTTGAGTTACATGGCTCATCCACTCCGTATTCGTGAGTATGTCTAAATACCCTAATGATGGTTTTTGTTTTTTTAATGATCGAGTAATCCAAATATACGCTTCTTTGGCCATTTTAGGTTGTTTGTTTAGTGAGGCAGAAATCACCAAAGCAGATGTATTTTGGATTACCTCTGGTTGTTTTAAGCTTTTGATATATAGGGCGTTTAAATTCTTTTTAGGTATCTCAAATTCTTTTTTTGGCAAATCGATTTTTTCCAGTATTTGAGAGGCTAACACCTGTGATTTTGGATCTACAAGAGCAATAGCGATTTTTTGCACTTCAGTTTTAGAAATATGAGCTTTTTCATTGAGGATCTTGGTCCACAACGACTGAATAAGTGGTTTTTTCTCTTCTAGAGTTTCTGTGAGTAACCCCATGAGCTTATTTAAAGTTTTTGGCTTTAGGGTTTCAAAGCCAAAGATGCTTTTTTCGAATATAAGTGAAAGGGCTTCAAATATTTGCTTGTGGGTCTGTTTTTGAATGATTTGAGTGATTAAGGCTAGAGTATCTTCAGTAATACTAATTTGTTTCAGGTTCTTTTTGAGTCCTAAAAAAATGGCAGCTGTTGTAATCTTCGCGTCATTATTTTTATGATTCAATCCCTTAATTAGAATAGGAAAAATGCTTTCTAGGCTCTTTTCGTCAGATTTACGAACAAACTTTATAACAAGTAGTTTACTCTTGTCTTTCATATTCGTGTTTTTATCAGTAAATCCATAGTCTATTAGAGATCGAAGAAATTTTGTGGCATGGGGAGAAATCTCTTTCAGCGGGAATCCGTCAATTTTAGTAAGCGTGTCTCCTCGATTATTGGCCAATTTTAAGCTTACTAGAGCTTTTTCAACTTCTGATCCGCCTGAGGAAAGTGTATCACCTAATCCGATGAGCTGCAAAATGGGTTCAGTGAAGGACTTTATTTGTGTACATGATGAAAAAATGAATAATACTAGGACGATAAGAATGGCGTGTTGTGTTTTTGTTCTCATGATGACAATAATGACGTCTCTATACTTAAAGAGATCGGATTGGTATGTAATTTCTAAAGGTATTTTCTTGGATTTGCCAGAGTCGTGCAACGACTCCTCAAAGAACGTTGAGGAAAATGGAGTCACAATTTATTGTGACCCTGAAAGATTTCAACAAATTATTACGTGCAACTCTCCCTGTCATTAATTTGGCGATCGCTTCAACATCAATACAGGCCGTGGCTTTCATTTTATTTGATTACATATTGTCAAAACATTGACGTCTAAAGTCGTGTAACTGCCTGTTTGTATTAAAAAAATTGTTAAAGTTTCCAAGTATTGGCCGATACAAAGCGTGGAAGGTTAATTAATTATATGGAGGAATACATGAAACATAATGCTTTGAAAAGGCAAAGCGGGTTCTCACTGGTTGAGTTGTCCGTTGTTATTGTGATTATTGGGGTTTTGGCCGCTTTTGCTGTGCCAAAATTTCGTGACTCAGTCGAGCGTTCAAAAGCTTCAGAAGCTTATAACTACTTGAGTGCAGTTAGAACATCACAAGAAAGATATCAATCCAAAGAAGGGACGTATGCTACTGACTCTACAACATTAGATATTCAAATTCCTGCACCTAAATATTTTACCGTTGGTGAAATTGCTGCAGGGGTATCCGGCTCAATGGAAGATTCATGGAAGCTTACATTATCACGTAAGGGGCCATCAGCTGGGTATGGTGAATATACCATTACATTTAGTCAAGATGGATTCGTTGAAGATGAAAGTACCATCAAAGACATTCCAGCTATTAACCCAATGTCACAGTAGTACACTTGCAAATTAGTTAAGTCACGAGCTGGTTTCGACCAACTCGTGACTTAATGGTTACACCTTAGGAACTACAACATGATGTCCTTCAGAGAAAAGCAACTTGCTGGGTCAAGTTTCATCGAGATCCAAATTGCCCTCCTTATTCTTGGGTTCGTGATAATTGGACTAGGTAGCCACCTTCAATCTCTTACAAAACAAGTTTTTCATCTTAAAAACACGCAAGAAAATACCCTAGACCTGATTGTGCCATTTGATCCATGTGCTACAGGTGATCAGCCTGATTGTAGTCCGACTTCACAAATCGCAAGTTTTGATTTTGATCTAAATAAATTGGAAGCTTTAATTGAAAAGTCAGAGGGCAACTAGACTATGACTTATTTAGCTAATAATAAATTAAAGAATGCTTCAGGTTTTTCACTGCTAGAAGTCATTGTCGCGATGCAGGTATTTATAATATTGAGTGGGTTTATTGCAGGGACTACGTCTAGTTATCGAAGCCATCTCTCATTCCTAACCAAAAAAATACGTTTAATCCGTGAAATCAGGGTGTTGCATAGTTTTTTTGCTCGAGATTTTTCAATGGCTTTTGGATTTAAAAGTATCGAAAGCGATCGAATTGAACTTGAGATGACACCTTCAACAGATGAAGGGCAAACTCAAACTATCAGTTATTTTATTCAAAATAACATCCTTTATAGAAATGATACGGGGGTAGATGGAGATGTATTGGTTGCTACCGGGGCAGAAGAAATATCAGATACATGCAACGGATTGGAAAGAACCATTACTGTTCGGTTTCGAAGTAGTGATCAGGTGCAAGAAGCAAATTTTAAAGTATACGGTATTACTACTGAAGATGTTACTGAAGACGAACCTGAAGAAGAGCCTGAGGAATAGATTAGTTAATGAGAAAAACATATCTAAGAAATACTAATTCGAGTCAGTCACAGGGAGGATATGCATTTGTAGCTGTTTCTATTTTGTTGAGTGTTGCATTGTCTGGGCTTGGCGTTGCGCAGTATAAATTGGGACAGATTCTTGACGTTGAGCAACTTCGAATAACTAAATTGAATAGTGAAAATAATCTGCTCGTTGGATTATCCCATACACGAAAAATGCTTACATGTCATGAGACAACAGAAGAGGATGTTTCCTGTTATATAGAGACAGAAGGAAATAAGAAAGAGAGTGATTATTATATTGTTTTAAAAAAATTGGTAGGCAATCAGTGGCAGGTGGATGTCACGGACACAGGTGAAGGACTAGGCGAATTAGAGAAATGTCAAAGTTATTTTTAAAACTTGGACTGAAGGCCGATAAGTTATCAGCTCTCAAAAATAAATTCGGTGGACTACTAGGTCCATTGCTTAAGAATAAAACGAATAAGAGTAAAAAATCTAATGAGCCTTCTAAAAAGACCAAGAAAAAACCGTTTATGCCCAGTAATAAAGTTCTGGGTATATATATTTCGGATAGAAAAATATATGTATCTTTAACTGAAAAAGGAATTGTAAACAAAAAAATTAAAAAACATGAAGAGTTAGAATATGAAGAAGGTAATTTTGATGCTCTTAAAGAGAAACTTTCTTCTATACAGAAGAAATATGAAAAATATTACGTATTGATAGGTATTTCTCCGGATTGTTCGTTTTTCCTATCTACACAAAATAAAAAAGATCCAAAAGCTTCTGAGTCTGTTTCAATGTCTGTATTCAAAGCTGGGGCATCATTAAGAGAAGACTTGGCAATCGATTGGTGTGAAACAAAAGTCCAAAATTCTATTAGAATAGTTCATTCAGGAGCTTGTCTCAAAAAAATAATTACACGAATCATGTCAGTGTGGGAAGACGACCCAGATAAATTGATTCGAATTGAGCCTGCATTTTGGTCTCTAGCAAAATATTCTTATTCCAAAAAACGACCTAATCCACTTAAGCCTGAACCAGAAATACGATTGTTTGAAGACAGTGAAAAATACATTGTTGTCTTATGTTACGGTTCTGCAACTATAGCATGGGTGATGGAAGAACGTGTAGGTAAAGACGATATAGAACTTATTAAAGTAGCCGTTAAGCAAGTGTTGAGTTATGCAAAATCTCGAATAGATGATATGAACATTTCGAAATTAATATACTTTTCAAAAAATATTGATAAAAAATTAGTTGAGAAGCTTGAAGATGAAACTGAATTTAAAATTACGACAAGTAAGTTTGATGAAATCACGGGATCGTTTCTTGCATTTTGTACAGCATTAGGGAAATCTGATAAACCAGAAGACATTATAAATTTCGCTAAAAAATTTCAGAGACCTGTTGCTTGGACACGTTTATTTCCTAAAGAGAAAATTATACTTTTGGCATTAATTGGGAATTTTTTGGCTTATGTAATAGCAAACCAGTATTTAGATGGAAAAAATAAATTGGAATTGGTAAATGTACGAAATCGCGCTATTAAATGGGCACATAGCATTGGAAATGGAACATTAGTTGGAAACAGGAAAAAGTTATCGGCATTTACTACAGAAGTTGATGGGTTTTTAAATAACAGAATTGTGTTTTCACCCTTTCTGAAAAGTATTTCTGAAGTGTTGCCTGACAATACATGGGTTGAAAGAATTGAGTTCTCTAACAAGCATTTTGTCAAAGGTGTGTCGAAGAAGAAAGGAACTAAATATTTAGTCATTAGAGGTGCAACTATATTTCCGGATGGAATTAGAGCACCTGAAGAAATTGAATTAACATTAGCTGCTTTTAAAAATACTAAAGTTATTAAAGATATATTTTCAAATATTACTCTAGATAGTGTGATCTGGAAAAGAGATGGTGCTACGGACATTGCCTATTTTCGAATTGAATGTATGCCAAAAGAAACTGGCGGGAGTAAGAAAAAGAAATAATCATGGCAAAAAAACGAGAAGAAAATCCAGCTATAAAAGAACTGAAACAAAAAATTTCAGCGATTTTAATAGATCGGTCAAAATTTGAAATATCTTTATTTGTGATTTTTGCTGTGGTTATGATTGGTGGTTTATATTATCCCGTTAAATCTAAATATGATGAAGTGAGGGCCAAATATACAAAACAAAGAACTCATCTTCATCTTGCTGAAGATATTACCAATATGAGAAGGTACTACAGCGCACAAGATAAAGTGGTTTCAAAAGAGTTTGATAAAAATCAATGGTCAGAACATATTTTGGAAGGATTAAGAAAATTTTCTATTAAATTACGTTCGTTTGAACACCGGACCTTAAAAAGAAAAATTGATAAATACCAAGTGCTATTTCTAAAGTTGGAAGTCGAAGGCACATTTCAAACACTATATGAATTTTTTCATTGGTTAGAATTTCAAAGACCAGCCGTGCTTGTAAGTTCGGTCAATTTGTCTAGGGCAAAAGAAAGTATTCTTGCAAAGACTCAAATATCAGTATTTGCAAATTGGAAGGAAAAACGTGGAACTCGAAAAAAATAAAATAGCATTTATTGCTGTCTTATTTGTGCTGGTCTATTTTACATGGGGAATCATGTCAGCTGAGGAATTGCCCGGCATAGAGCGGGATGGTGATGCGTTTTCAATTTCAAAACTGAAAATTATTGAAGGTGAAGAACCTAAACCAGAATTATCAGACCCATTTGGTTTAGGCGTCAGTGTTATGGCCGCCAAACATTCCCAACGCAAAGGGAAGAAAAAGGGAAAAGGAAAAAAACCAATCGATTATATTCCTCCTATTGAGATAAAAGCTATTTTGGGAGACGCGTTAAAACGAATCGTTTTCATAGAGAATGAAGCCTTTAAAGTGGGTGACGTTATTAAAGAATCAAAAATTGTGCACATTGAAACTCAAAAAGTTGTCTTTGAATACGATGGAAGGCGATTTGAAAAAACATTAGAAGTGCCTAAGTTATAGGAAAAGGAAACAACGATGAAAAAACAGATTATCAGTCTTTACACTGTAATCATATTTTTAAGCGCTTCGATGATTGCATATGCCCAACTAGATGTTGGGACTGAAAATCAAGAATCAGAATCAATACAAAAAAAATCTGACTTGAAAAAAAGCAATCCAATACAGAAAAAAGATCCGCTTACATCTGGAAAACGAATCACCGTTAATATTAAAGATATGACATTAAACAATGTTCTTCGCGCAATATCAGCTCAAACGGACATAAACTTTGTAACTAAAGGGGACTTAGGTGAAATTAAATTCACGACATATTTGAAAGATGTCACTGTTCTAAATGCTTTAGAGGCGTTACTTGAAGCACAAGGTCTTGTGTATGAACAAGTTGCGCAAAGTAATATTGTCATCGTGAAACAAAGAAAAGATTCAAGACCCAGGATGTTAACACAGGTATTTAAATTGAAGTACGTTCAGCTTGCTGTCGATGATTCCAGTTCAGATGCTACGGATCGTCAAAGTGGGTTCGATTTTATTGACACCGGAGGCGGGGGGGGCGGTGAAAGTAAAAGTGAAGATGAATCAAAGGCATCAGGCATGGTATCGATTATTCGATCAATGTTGTCACCTTATGGATCTCTTCAAGTAGATATGCATACAAACAGCATGGTTATAACAGATGTCCCAAGCACCTTTCCGAGGTTGCGAAATACTATAGCTGAATTGGATGTACTACCCCCCCAAATATTAATTGATGTAAAAGTTGTAGAAACTGAAATAAGCGATACTTCGAACAAAGGAATCGATTGGGGTGGAGCTGAAGGTGCGTTGGCGCAAGTTATCGGCCCCACCCGGGTTACTCATTTCCCCATTCGTGGGTTTGAAGGAGATTTTTTCCCTAGTGATGCTGATCTTGAGGGCGGGACAGTCGCACAGCAAGGAGATTTTGGTCTTCAAGGGAACAAGGGGGTATCCTATGGAATATTGAACCTTCAAAACCTTCGAGCCATTTTAAAAATGGTTCAAACAAAAGGTGTGGGAAAATTTCTTGCGCGGCCCAGTATATTAACGTTGAACAACAAACGTGCTGAAATTAGAATTCTCTCAGATACTGCAGTCGGAATTCAGAGTGCCTCAATCATTAAACAGAACGGATTACTCGTTGAAACGGCAGAGCGAAAACCGACCGGTATATTTCTTTCTGTCACTCCGCAAGTCAATATTGACAATATGGTCATGTTATTGATTGATGCTTCAGTAAGTCAGCCACGGAATTCTGAGTTTTTTCCAGACAAATTTGTTGATGCACAAACACGTGCAGTACGGACAGCTATTACTGTCAAAGATGGGCATGCGGTGTTTATCGGAGGGCTGATCTCCGAAGATGAAACAGAAGTTGAAAAGGAAATTCCTGTGATCGGTGCGCTACCCCTGTTAGGCCCAATGTTTTCGGTGAAAAAAAAGGTTAAGAAATCTAAGGAACTCACGATATTCATTATTCCAAAGGTCTTAAAAACACATGAGTCATGAAACAACAGTAGCGGTAGAGCAGCGTCCAGCTATAATCGAATTGCTACTCACAGCAAATAAGATCAAAGAAAAAGATGTAGAAAAGATAATTACCATTAAGAAGAAGTATAGCGTGAGTATAGAGGCCGCATTAATTGAATCAGGATTTGTCGATGCTGAATTCATTACTGAAACCTATGCTAAAGCTTTTCATCTTGACGTGATTCATTTAAAAGACATCGATCCGACTGTGATCAAAGAATCTTCAAGTTTGCTACCTCAGAAACTCATGCGTGATCATCGTGTTCTACCTGTAGGGCTTGATGGTCATATTGTCAAGGTTGCTCTTGTTGATCCTAGTAATATTGATTTAAATCAAGAAATCCGTCTTTATTTGGCGCGAAAAGTCCGACTGTTGGTGGCCCCTTCAAATGAAGTTGATCAACATCTGTCTGACATGTTTGGCGAACGAGATTATGTGAAAGAAATTTCTCAAGAATCTGCTGATGATATCGAAGTAGAGGTAGCACCTGGTGACGAAGAAGAAGAAGGTGAGGTGCTTGATTTAAACCGATTGATTCCTGAGGGTAAAGATACAAAAGTGCTTCGAATTGTGAACTATATTTTAAGAAATGCAGCTGAAACTGGGACCAGTGATATTCACATGGAACCTTTCTCAGACGAAGCTAAGATTCGGTTCCGAATTGATGGTGTACTGAGAGAGATTACACCACCACCCCTTAATCTATTCTCAGCTGTAATTTCTCGTCTTAAAATTTTAAGTAAAATGGATATTGCCGAAAAAAGAATCCCGCAGGATGGTGCCTTTACGCTCAAGCTTGATGGAAAAGAGATTGACATGCGTGTGTCTTGTTTGCCTGTAGTATGGGGTGAGAAAATCGTAATGCGGCTCTTAAACAAATCTTCAATTACGATTCCGCTAAGTGATCTTGGATTTGGTGAAGAACAGTACAAAAATTTTTTAGAAGGTGCCGAAAGTGAAAACGGACTCATCTTTGTAACAGGTCCTACAGGAAGTGGTAAAAGTACAACCCTTTATGCCACTCTAAATTTACTTAAATCTCCAGCAATAAATATTTCTACGGTTGAAGATCCAGTGGAATATAAATTAAATGGTATAAATCAAGTGCAAGTCAAACATCAGGTGGGACTAAATTTCCCAGCTGCTTTGAGATCATTCTTGCGTCAAGACCCTGATATTCTGCTGGTTGGTGAAGTTCGTGACCAAGAGACTGCTGAAATATGTATGAAGGCAGCATTGACAGGCCACTTAGTGCTTTCAACACTACATACCAATGATGCACTTGCGTCCATTAGTCGATTGACGGATATGGGGGTTGAGCCTTTTTTGATTGCATCGACATTACGGCTCGTGGAGGCTCAGCGATTGATACGACGCTTATGCAAAGAATGCAAGGAGCCTTATGAAGTTGATGATCAAACAGCAGAAAAATATGGATTTGAACCCAAACAAACTCTTTATAAGGGAGTGGGTTGTGAGGCTTGTAATGATTTAGGTTATAAGGGCCGAGTTGGGATCTTTGAAGTGGTTCGTATTACGCCAAGCCTTGCAGATTTAATACAACGTGCAGCGCCGCTGCCTGAGCTCAAAGCTGAGGCAGCGAAATTGGGTATGAAGGATTTGACTGCATGTGGCATTGAAAAAGTTCAGGAAGGACTCACCAGTTTAGACGAAATATTATCAGGACATTAATCATATGGCAGGTAAAGCAAAATATTTTGTTCGGATGAAACTAAAACGTCATCCGGGTATGAAAATTGATGACATCATTCAGTTTTTTCAACAATTAGCGACGCTCATTAATTCGGGTACACCTATCTTGCAGTCGATACAACTTTCAGCCAATCAAAATGAAAGTGAAAAATTAGCCGCTGCTGGAAAAATTTTAGCCGATGAAGTTTCAAAAGGAAATACGCTCTATTCTGCAATGGAGAAACATCCAAAGATATATGATAGTCATTGTGTGCAGATGGTTCGAATTGGTGAATTGACGGGTCAGCTAGGCATGATTATTGCGCAATTAAAAATCTATCTCGAAAAGAAGAAAGCTATGCGTGCAAAAATTGTTTCTGCATTGACTTATCCTGTGATTCTGTCGTGTGTTGCGTTGGGTTCCGTAACGGTAATGCTTTGGAAGGTGATTCCGACTTTTGCTGCATTTTTTCAAGATATGGGGGGTGAGATGCCCCAAATCACCCTATATGTTTTGGCTCTTTCTGCATTTGTGCAAGAAAAAGGACTTTATGTCATAGCGGGAGTCGTCGCATTTGTATTTGCATTTAAAAAATATACATCGACGCCTCAAGGTAAAGATGTATATTGCAGGGCTATGTTCGCAATGCCTGGTATCGGAGAGTTCCTGGTGTTGTCAGTTATGGAAAAACTCGGATCCAATTTAAGTTTGTTGTTAAAAAGTGGTACGCCACTTCTCGAGGCATTAAAAACCGTTCAAGAGATGTTTATTGACAATCCGATTTATTTCAATACGTTTGGTGATGTGTGTGAAAGCGTGTCGCAAGGAAAACCATTAGCGGATGGACTTGAGGATACGGCACTGTTTATGCCTTTAGTTAGCAATATGATTCGTGTAGGTGAGGAAACAGGAAAATTACCTGATGTGCTGGATGAACTATCTTTGTTTTATGCGACGAAGGTTGAAAACCAGTTGTTATCTATTACGGGTGCGTTGGAGCCTCTGATTGTGATTGGGATGGGGGTTGCGGTTTCTGTCCTTCTGGGTTCAGTCTACTTACCGATGTTTCAGATGTCTTCGGGTGGAGGCTAAGGTTGAACAAAAAGATAATTCGCAAAGAAGCTGGTTTTTCACTGCTTGAACTTAGCATCGTTGTGACGATGATCGGAGTATTGGCTGCGATGACCGTGCCTCATTTTGGTCGTGCTATTGAATCCTCTCGCGTTGAAATGAGTGTGGCGCGTTTAAAAACCATTTGGACCGCGCAGCGTGTTTATTGGTTAAGTGCCAGGGCCTATGCTTCAAGTGTACAGGATTTGTTGAGTTCGGGATTATTGTCTAGTGATTCTGCCGAGACAATGCCAACCTCATGTTTGGATTGTAGATATACGTTTGATATTACAACCGCCAATGAAACCACATTAATGGTCGTAGCCACTCGAGTGAATAGCGATAAATGGGCTGGAGAACTTCAAGTTGATGAGTCCGGCCAAGTTACAGGTGCTGTTATTGATCAAAGAACGTCTTATACTATTCCTGCCTCGCTTTTTGATTAACTAATTCCACCAAAGCCGCTTTACTTTGTCATCCCTGCGCAGGCAGGGATCCATTAGCGACCGTAGGGCTATATAAAAAATAACTGTTTCTCCTCCAAGATTATTTCGAGGAAAAATTCAATCATCCAATCCCCTCCGACTGGTTATAATAGAGACACGTTAACGTGTTACCAAGGAGGGGACTCGTGAAGAAAATATATGTATTGGTGTTCTGCTTATGTGGGGCCATACCACTTCAAGCCGAAGGGCCACATGATTTTTCTAAGACGTATTTCATCGTGTTCTCTGGCAGTAATGATGTGATATTTAAATTTGATGCCCCTTTTGTTCTAGCACGTCTTAAAGAACTAGGTGTTCCCTCAGATCATATAACCGTTTTTGAAGTCGCTCCCAATCCAAAAATTTTAAAAGCTGTCTCGGGGTATGAGGACGTAGTTGTTCATCGTGCGACCAAAGCTAATCTAAAAATAATTCTTGAACAGCATGGCGACATGTTGCCTGAAGAATCACAACTATTTGTATATTTAGCCATGCACGGTGAAAGTAAAAACGGCAGTCTATCGGTAGAGAACGATGGGTTTCTATCTGGACAAGACTATGATGCGATGATTGACGATTCTATAGATCCCAATACGCAGGTCATCACCTTCGTGGATTCTTGTTTTTCTGAACTATTTTTGGATCGAAAAGGGATTTGTGATTCAAACGATTGTTGCTTTGCGTCCTCAGCAAAACGGCAGACTTCATTTTCGGCTCCTTGTATTGAGATGATCAGAGGCTTTCCCATTCCAGCATCAATGAGTCAATTTACGCGCCACTTCTTTAATGCTCTGGTTCGGCCAGGCAGCTCCTTATGTCTCGTGGATTCTTTTAATAGTGCGAAAGAGACGCTTAAGAGCAAACCTATTATTGCTGAGAGAGAATTCGATTTTAAAGAATACGGTATAAAATTTAAAATTGATGAAATACATTTGCCTCGAAGTATTACATTAGCTCAGCAGGTGGTGATGACAAAAGGGAAAGATTGTGGTGAGCGGATCTGTTTAGGCGAACCCATTTTAACCCAGGCAAAATGTGGATTTTGTGAAGGGGGTACAGCAAAAATTACGAATGTCTATTTTACACAAGGGGATCTCGATGGCGATGGGCAGGTAG
>JAJCYS010000029.1 GCA_029262815.1 Deltaproteobacteria bacterium
GACTGATCTTTTAAACACAATTTTACTCCAGCTCAATGAAGAGGTTGAAGATTCGAAGCGTGTTTATTGGCTTGATGTATACGGATTGATTCCCAATTTAGATCGAAATAGTCTTTGTTTAACCTACTATGCATCGCAGTATTTGCTTGCGATTGGAACGCAAGTTCCAATCGAACCGATGAAGGGCACAGCCTTTCGTCATTTAAAGAACGCTGTTAAACGTGCCAATGATCCGAAGAGTTGTCGATTTATGTCATCTGAATATACGTGCTGTGCCGAAATAAAAGCCCTCGTCAAAGACGTCAAGCTTGATTAGGATCGATTATTATTAATTTATTCATTGGGTTGTAGCAAGAAACGAAAATCTTGTCGGACGGGTTCCGTTGGCATTCCTCTAATAGGATTTTTAATATAAGCCAAATAATCTTCTCTATATTTTTCAGCAGCCCTATATGCTTCCATCACTTCATATACAAAATAAATAATTGAGTGTTGTTTGTTTAAGGGGATCAATGGTTCCAGATCTTTTTTGACCATTGAAACATCAGCTCTGTCCCAATGTTCTAGATAGAAGCGTAGCGTATCACTATCTCGGCTATCTTTAATGTCGAAACCTTTCATTGCAATAACTATTGCCTGTTCAATGGGGATGGAAGTAAAAGGTGTTAGTGCAGCTGTTTTTTTTATTTTAGATGAACTGGTTGAATCCATAAGCATGTTGAGAACTTGTATTTCAGTATCTGTTATGGGTTTTAGGATAAACCTCAATCCATCCAGACGCTTTTTGATTAATTCTGTTAACAACTCTAAATCAATAGTGTGAGATTCAGGAATTTCATTATAGGCAAGTTCAGGGATTTTATTTTGTGATACATCATCGGATATAGTTTTCATGATATGAAGGTATGTAAGGGCTTGAGAAAAAAGTTTAAGTCTATTGATCGTGGTGTTTTCTAACGATATTAGTTCAATGCCGCTCAATCCAGCGCCAAATAGCCGAGTCTCAGGAGTAGCTGAATAATGCGCAAATTCGCCAAACGGGTTATAAAGTTGATAAAACCGTTTATCCAGTTTATCTATAAATTCTCGTTCAGGTGTGTGATCTAGAATTGTTTTCTTCTTATTCAAAAGGGATTGTATGACAGATTTTATTTTTTTGCGAAAACATCCCCTTGCTTCCTCTGTTGGAATCTGTACGCAAAATATACAGAGAATTATCAAAGTGGGTCTGGCTCCTAACATAAGGAGGTGAATTCTATAATGCAAATCATTATTAAACAACAACAATTTGCAATTAATTTGATGATACTCGAAACGCTGTAGGTGTGGATTCCCGCTCACATGCCGACGCATGTGTCGCGAATGACAAGAAGCATTGACATGAGATATTGTATTGCCGTTTATATTTGAGATGCCAATTGAACTTTAGGGGCAACAACATAGAAGCCGGCATAAGGATGTCATATACCTTATGCCGACTTCTATGTTGTTCAGTCTTGTTAGTCTTTCTTTATCGAATTGAAAATAGAGAAGTCTCCTTTTAATACAGTCTCTCTGAGCTCTTTATCCGCTTTGATCATTTTCTTTAGGAATGTTTTTCCAAGCTTATCCAATTTATTTTCATGAATTACCTGGGTGGTAACCTTGAGCGTGGCTTCTTTGTCTTTCAAATGTTTATAAATAGATTTGGAAAGCACTATGTCGAATTCGTGAACACCATTTTTTTCTTCAATGGTTGCAGAACCAACGTTTTCAATTCGGATTTGTTTGTCGTCTAAATTCCAATTGTGTCCGGAAGTGCTGGTAGTAAAGCTTTTATTCAGTAGTGAATAGGAAAATCGATTGACAATGACTCGTGTGGCACTTATAAATCGGACAACAATATTGACTGTCATCTCGGCTTTTTCAGTTTCTCCAGTCGATAGATCAACCAATTTTTCTTCTTGGAGTCTAATGACGCCTTCGAATCCTTTTTTCTCGGCACCAACGAAAGGTTGAAGCACTTTATTCTCAATCACTATTTCTTTGACTGGGTTATTTTGTTTTAAATTTTTAACATTATTGTTTATATTTTCTTTGCCACAGCCCTGAAACAGGGTGAAAATAAGTGCAAACATAACTGCAGCACAAAAATAATTTGATCTCATATCTACTCCTCGAAATAAAGGGTGATTCAATACGATGTTGATCTGAGTGAAATTTTAAAATTAAATTATAATAAATTAATTATATAAAGTAAATACATATAAATCTATATAAGTATCAGTTATTATTAGATAAATAACATTTTCTAAAGGAGATGAGTTGAAAATTGAAAAACCAACACGGATTAAGCGAACCTATACCCAGATGCTTCATGCTGCACCTAAGGATGTCTTCCCACTTTTGTGTCCTGTTCGGGAATTAGATTGGGTTGATGGTTGGCAACTTCGTTCTGTTGCAAGTGAATCTGGGCTTGTAGAACAAGATTGCGTCTTTGTTACTCAAAGCGATAAAGGATGTTCCACATGGGTTGTCAATGAGTATGATCCCGATCGTCTTTATGTGGAAATGATCTATATTACTCCAGGCGTGACGGTTTGTAGGCTCAGCATCCAGTTATCAGAAAAAACACAAAATGAGACACAGGCTCAAGTGACTTATATGCATACGGCAATCGGAGACAAGGGAATTGAATTTATAGAACAGTTCACTGAGGTTTACTACACCAACATGATGACAGGGTGGGAAAAGACGCTGAACCACTATCTGAAAACTGGAAAAAAATTAGATGGTTAGATGCCAACCATGTTTGGAGAAATGGCGACAAATAAACTAAAGTATATTAATTTATTTCCGATTCTAGTATTTGAGGGGATATTTCTCAGCGGAGGGGTGTATATGTGGCGAAAACCACGAAGGCAATCAGGATACTCGCTTACTGAGATGTCCGTTGTTCTTGTGACCATTGGGACGCTGACTTCGATTGCACTTCCGAAGTTCAAAGATGCTGTAGAGCGATCAAAGGCAGCAGAGGCTTTTACATACTTAAGCTCAATCCGAGCGTCACAAGAGCGACATCAATACATTCAAGGAACCTATGCCGCTACGGGAGATTTTTTGGATATGAAGTCAAGGTCTCCCAAATTTTTTAAAATTGGCACTTTTCGATCAGGCGAAACGGGCGCATTAGAGGATTCGTGGCGGTTGTCTTTGACGAGAAAGGGGCCTTCATCAGGCTATGGTGATTATACAGTGACTTTTGGGCAAGATGGATTTGTTGCCTCAGAAAGTACGATTGTGGATTTGCCTAAAATCAATCCAATGAAATTTTCAGAAGAAGATTAGAGTAATTTTATTAGGCCGGTTCTACTCTACCGTGGAAATACTTTTAGTGCTGAGGGGAATTTAATATTCTCTCTCTCATCATATTTTACGTATACTCCGCTACCTTTTTTTAAATCATGAACTTGCTACAGTTTAGTCTTGTTAAATCATGCTCCTTTCCTTATGTCCACTAAACTGTAGTAAGTTCATTACACAATCTCACGGGAGATAACACGAAGGCAGGGATGACAAAAAAATAGTAAACTAGTACGAATACGCAGGTATGTTAAAAAAACTGTTCGTGCTCATTATTTTCTTTGTTAATTTGACACAATTCGATTGTGTTGCTTCAACACGTCAGGATCTAAGCAGTAGTCAGTGTTGGAATGTTAATGCTGAAGTATTAATATCAGACTTTCAAGAATCTCAGAAAATTGATGTGTTTACACAAGTTGGTTTGGGGGAAGTTGCCAAACTTCTGAATGTTGATCGTTATGATGTTGCCCATCAATTAAAGTTGTTTCAAGAGGGGTTGTTAGTTGGTAAATTTCAACAGAAATATGATCTGGGTTTATTAGATATTTTTCTTCTCATGAATTATCTAAAGTCTATTCAGTACGGGCTTAATATGAAATTGAAATATGGCAATCGCACTATTGAGACTCCTGTATTTACCGCTCGATACCAGCAATCTAGTTTGGCAAAATTCATGTTTAGATATGGGAATATTAATTCAAATTCTAATATATTAGAGATTGGCTACGGTACGCCCTCAATCCTATTGGCTGTTCGTTCGTTGGTCCGTGGAAATATTGTGGGCTTAGACGTGTCTCCTTCGCCGTTGAGTAGAAAGTCTCAGAAGCAGTTTGGTCTTCACTTGATAGAAGGCAATGTTCCGTCAAACCAAGATGCATTAGCCTTGTTAAATAGGTATGGAAAATATCAAGTGATTGTGGCTGGTGATGTTTTTAAATCAAAAATAACCATTGGTGAGCCGTTTTTACCCCAAAAGGGACAGACTTCATATCTGCGTTTTTTAAAAGATATGCTTACGGAGTCAGGTGTCCTAATTGTTCAAAATGATGGGTTAGTGCCTATCATATTTGATAGACGTGATGTGCTTGAAAGCGGGTTAGAGATAGAACAATGGGCTCGAATTCGTTATTTATCCCCAGAAATTCGACAAAAATTTGCCCGAGAAGACGGACATCAAAAAAACTTTGGATATATGGTTACTTATGTAATTCGAAATAGTAAGTAATGTTTGAGTAATAAAATAATTTAGAAACAGCCCCTGATTATCTTAACTAGCTTTTGTAATAGAGTTAATTTGGGGTTTGAGAGTTTGTCTGTAAGCCAAGTGAAATGAGGTTCAATTTTTTCAAAATTGGACTCAGCTTTATTCACGTTCCCTGCAACATTCCAACCAATTAAGATGAAGCCATCGGCAAGTTTGTGTAATAGGGGGCCACCACTATCTCCATTCGTCAAAAAACTACGCTTATCCTTTGTCACATAATATTGATCGGTACTAATTTCAGGATGATCGAATGGTTCTCCTATAAGACCTGAAGTTAATATATTTCGATTATTTAACGATGCCGCTTGAAGGATATCCATTGGCTCGATAGAGTCGTGCCCAAATCCAAACCAGTAGGTGTTTGAAGCGTACCCGTTCGAATAAATATTTAAATCTGTTAACTCAGAATTTGGTGGCATTCGAACATCTGTAGGATAGTGTTTTTTCAATGGAATTAATGCTAAATCTGAAGGGTAGGGTTTTGTATTGTTTGGGTTGTAAGTCGGATGAATGATGACGTTCTTTTTAAAAAAGGCTAACGGAGTTTTGTCCTGAGTGGTTATTGTTTTGATTTTTGCGTTTACAACATGTGCTGCTGTTAATACATATCTTCCGATGATAATCCCTGACCCCCGACCTTGTTCAGTGCGGATGACACATAAGCCTTTAGGAGCCATTTCAGGGTAAGGCGGTTCACCATAGCCCCCGAAAGCCAGACAACTTGAAAAGATTCCATAAGTTAGGATAGTTAAGTGAAAGCGCATGTGAGCTCCTACTCATAAGTGCCGTGAATAGGTCCACAAATGTATATTTAGTGATTTATATTGTCAAGAAAAAATATTTGATATTCAAGCGTGGACCCTGAGATTAACCGCGATTCGAGTGTTATTCGGTTGTAAAATAGGACAGTTGATTCGGTTACTGATAATCATACTCATGACCATATTTTCACTTGAGGGTGCAGCGGCAGAGTGCAAGCCTTCAAATATATTTGGCCAATTTTCCGTATCGGCATATTTGAAGAGCTACGATGTGATACTGAATGCCTTTGATCAAGGGTTAGGCAGATTTGAAATTCACGATTTATTAACTGAGTATGCTACAAACGCTTTAAGTCAAAAAAGAGTACCACTCTATGAGCTAGATCAAGTGGTAGCCATAAATAATGAGTTATCTGGCGTTGATGCTAAATGGAGTCAACGCTATCTAAAGAACAGATCACAAAAAGGTTATTTGATTTTTCTCGATGCTAGAACGGGATTATTACTTCTTTACAAAAAAAAACCGATTGCGGTTGTCGCTTTTACACCAAAAGACGAAGCTTTAATGATCGTACAGCTTCAGGGCATTCGTAGTATTCAAGAAATTGAAAAAGGGAAAGAAACGACTTTTCCAACCAGAGGATTAGCTCCTTTTCAACCGTGGGAATTATTAGTGAGTATCGCCCAAAGGTTTGCCGAACGTTTGAACTTCAAACAAATTGGTGTACAAGGTAGCATAAATAATGTTTGGACCTTTATGGGATTTGGATTTGATGGGCCACGACTTACACGAGAGCGGGCAGCTGTAATTTATGACTATACCGCTACCGGTCTTGGTTTTGACAAGAAATCCGACGGCAATTACTATAAGAATCTTTATTAAAATAATTGCGCTTTTGAAAACAGTAACTTACCCAAATGGGGTATATTTTCGTCCTGACATCAGTATAATGCGGGGAGTGCGCCTGTTTTGGATATTTTTGCTTTTTTGCTCAACCTCGAGGGCTACGTGTGACTTAAGTACCGCATGGGAACTAAAAACAGTTTTGCATCCTCGGTTAGCTAACACCTCATTCTATGACGAAATATTCAAACCCTATTTCAAGTACTGGTCAATAGAGGCGTTAGATCAATTGAATTTAAATACGCTTCAGAGGCTTAAAAAGTTATCCCATGCTGATTTGGCGGATGCGCATCCTATTGTTCATCTTGCGCCTCCACGAATTGGCGTATTATCTATTGACTCTGTCACTGCACAGCATATTTATAAACAATTAAATCACTATCCATTTTTTAATATTTCAAATCTAATTCATTATGATCCACGTAGTCATTATGGATTTTGTTACCTGAGGGCAATGGCTATACATTATGAATCAGTCATGATGGGCATACTCGATCAAAGCGTCGTAAAAATTTGGGCTGTAGGTGATTTAGAAGACGGGTGGAACCATCATGTTGGCTCAGCCATAAAAGGGACAAAACAAGGGCAATGGCATGTGTTTGATTTCAGTGCTTCACAAGTACTCTCTCCTCATGATTGGTACATGTTTATTAAGCGGAAATTTGGAAACCAAGGACACAACAAAGTAGCGTTATTTGTAACACCAGGGTTAAGACTACTTAATGATCCACCTGTGTTTTATTCACCCAAATTATTTCAGAAGCCGTTATTTAGAAAGTTCTTTGGCGATATGCTCAAAGCATACGCACTTAATAATCAAGTGCCGTTATCGGGAAATCAGTTGACCGCTTCAGAGGCTGAAATCTTATGGGTAAGGTCTTATTTGAACTCAAGATATCATGTCAATTTTGATTATTCGTTTTTAAAAGAGATTGCCTTTAAACGGAAGCAGGTTATCTTAGGCCCATAAAGTCGCAGTGCCGACGAAGTAATCTCTCTAAATAAATATTTGCAATTTATTTGTAAATTTGAGAGGATGCGCATTGCATGAAACAAAAAATGATATCTCAGGCCTTTCTGGCCATAGTCCTGGTGTTTAACGGTCATTCTGGAGTTCTTCGTGCAAACGATGAGTGTGCTATCACAAATGGTGCGTTTGTTGACTATATGAAAGATTACCAGACGCATTGGGACCATTTTCGGCCTTCAGAGGCGCTCCTTCGTGCATTGGGGATTGAATTTCCGATAGTACGGTCTCCATTTTTTCATGGATTTCGGACTGTCTCAATTCCCGCTGAAAAAGCGAAGTGGATTGATCCTTTAGGGTTTGGTAAGGAATTTGAGGTTGTGCTATATAAACAACCCAATATACCAGCGTTGCCCATATTAATACGATTCAAACAAGACGGCAGGAAAGTCTTAAAATATTTGGAGTGGGTCAATCAAAACGATTTCAAAAATGAAAAAAACGAATTGGATAAAACCAGTTTAGAATTTGCTAGCAATGATGTGCCCGTATATATAAATTTGCTATCAAATGTGACGTTGACCACTGAAAGTAAAATCTCAAAATTCATGAAAAATTTATTAGAAGACTATCTGGATAAGCATAGTGATATACATGCATATCGAATTGAAGACTTGGTGTATAATTCTGTAACGATTCCAGAGTTAATCAACCGAATTCCGATGATTGAATCCGAAGAAGGGAAATATGTTCATGTTCGTTTGCCTGGCGTGTTCAGCTTCAATGGTGATGCATTGGCACATTTGATTCAACAAACAATTCGCCTGATGCATGCAGATTCTAAAGTTCTAGATTTCGGTATCGGATCTGGGTTTTATGCCAACGCGATTCAACATCATCTTCATGTAAATCTAAACTCAAGACAGAATCAAGTGCATGGTATTGATATCAATCCCGTTGCAGTTGCTAACGCGCAATTAGGTGCTCATATTATAAATGATATTGCTATTGGGCGTCAGACGAGAGCTTTCTCTCCAGCACCACTGTTTTGGGAAAGTGACCTTTTTGCTAATGTGACGCAAAAATACGATATCATCGCCTATCATGCGCTTGATCCAATAAAGACAAATATGGTGAATGCACCTTTTGAAGATAGCAGCCGTTGGGATCATGGCGGAGTTCTCTTAAACCGATTTTTTCAAACGGCACCCGATCATCTGACTGATGATGGATATATGCTTGTTGTGCTAAGGCAAGAGTCTGAGCATTTTATCCCTTCACATTTTGAGCGAAAATTATTAGTAGGCTATACGGACAATCAAGTTGAATCAGGTGTATTTCAAATCATGATGCCAAAGAATGCATCACCTGATACCTCTCGGACCATATTCTACGTCAGCCCTAGCGGCGCAGTTTCTAATAATTTGTCAGACAGTGCTTCATCAAAACAAGATATCACTCGAACAGCTCCAAGTGTTGATATAGAACTATCCACACCTTCAAATAAATCGAGTAAAAGGAAAAAAAATCGAAAACAGTTTGGTAAAAATAAGAAGAAAAAGCGAAAATAATTAAATAGCAAACATCTTCTAAGAGGACATGTGCAATTACAAACATTACTAGCTGTCGCAAGTGGAGGCTGTCTGGGTGCCGTGTTGCGACACATCACATGCATTGTATTCAAAAGTGCTCATTTCCCTTGGTCCATTTTGAGTATCAACGTGCTAGGTTCACTCGTACTAGGTGTGCTAACCGAGTTACTTGCGCTGAGGTGGCAGCTCTCTATGCCAGCTCGGGTGTTTTGGGTGACAGGGTTCTTAGGCAGCTATACAACGTTCTCTGCGTTCTCTCTTGAGACCATACTTATGATAGAGCGTGGTGACTGGAGCATGGCCATAGGCTATGCATTTGGATCTGTAGTACTCGTTATATTAGGTATTGGGTTAGGCCTATGGGGCACGCGTTATTTATTAGCTTCGGTCTGATTTGGTATCTACTGAGCGTTTTTCTCTTCTCGTCTGGCATCTTCAAAGAGCTGTTAGTCATTTTTTTTTAATAACGAGAATGACTGAATGACTTTTTTGGCAGTCTTGATTTCTTCTCTCATGGTAGATGAACGTGCGATTGTTTTTAGCTGTATGAGAATTTCAAGAAATGTCTTTTTGGCTGTCGATAATGCCTGTTTGTTTTCAAAATTGTCTTTTAATCCCCGGGTGTACATACCCGTTAAGATTTCCGCAACGTACTCACCATAAAATGTATATTTTTTCGAAATGAATTTATTTGCCATCTTATAAAGACCTGGAATTGTGGCACTGTTGGCATGAAGCTTGAGTAAGCCTAGGATATGCTCAGTGGTATAACAAGGACGGTTGTCAGCCACAAGTTGAGCTAAGTTGAGCAGGTTAAATTCATAGTAGCTTGGTCCGACATCTGTTTGTTTTAAAATCATTTTCATCAGTTTGACAATATAAACTCCGAGATAATCACCAGAAGTAATAAACGTCGTATAGTAATCTGTATGATGGCTATAAGGTTGTTCAACTTGGCTTACATATCCTGAATAGTTCCAAAATTGCTTTTTCCATGTCTTGATGTGGATGCCATCTACGGTGCTTTCTAAAAACTGTTCCCAATCCGTTTTTTCCCCTTTTAGATATTTTTTAGAATTTACGAATTTATTAAAGAACTTTACTTGTTCAATTTCAAACGCTTCAATTGAATCGTATAATTTTGCATTGTTTATGCTTTTATAGTGTTGATTCAAAATGAGCATGAGTGGTTTGAGGTCTCTCTCATCAGCTAATGTATAAAGAACTGCTAAGGGTAGGGCTCTTAAATCTTGAATGAAATGACCATAATGAGCAAACGCTGTATGATGTTTCCAAATGCTTGGATTTGATTTAAGGAGTGTGAAACAAATTTCTTTGAATTTAGGATGTTCTTTCTGGATCAATGGGGCAATGGATGCCGAAGACGCTCTGAGATTCTCCATCTTTTTGGCAATCAACTCGCTATACTGAAAAGGATGAAATCCATTTCGAGCAATAAAAATAATTTCTCCATCTTTTTGCCATGCAATTTCGGGGTAGCTTACGACGGTATAGTAGAGCTTATGGGCTTCAGCTATATATAAACCCAGCGCAAGGCATAGCTTCTCAAGCTGGTCATCAGTTAATGTCTGTTCAGACTCAGAGTAACGAGATAGCTGTCCCAGATGTGAAATGAGCGTATCTAAGTGGTTGGGTAGGTTTGCCATGAGCTTGTTGTATTCATCACGGGACATTTTTTTTACCTTCGTTGTTCCCATGACACCTTTTGCCAAATATGAAATGATTTGATCGTAGTCTGGTGTCTCCGAATAAGCTACAACAGGAAGGCAAAGCATTAATAGCAGGCTTACTAATTGTTTAGTAAATTTCATCGCAAGGGGTCCTTTATTTTTTTTCAATAATCAGTAACATATCAGTACTAGCCAAAGAAGGAAAAACTATAATAGGCTTTTTCTTTTTATATTGGGCTAATATTTCTTGCTCCATAATTTTTGCGGGGATTCCATCTGTGATCTTAGGTATATAGAACTTGCCGTCTTTGAACTGTTGGTTTCCTTTTGTTTCTTCTTTGATTTTGAATACATCATTTCTCGTAATAAGAACAAAACTATGATAATAAATGTAAACGGTAATATTGTGTTTGGCCTCAAGATCTTTTAGAGAGTCTTCGGTGATTTTGATCTCAGAATAAAAATCAGTAAATCGAATTTGCCCACTTTTTTTAGTTACTCGGATCGCCTCAGAGATAGCTTTCATCTGTTCTGCTTCAGTGGCAAAGCATCCTAATAGTCTGTGCGCATATACGTAATGAAACGAATTATCTTTGATACCGTTTTTGTGAATAAAGGCGAACTTCTTTTTAGCTTTAATACTCTTTTTCAAATCAAGTGCATTGCCTGAGATTAAGTTGGCATTAAACCGTGAATCGGATCTATAATTTTTCATCAACTCTTTTTCTCTTAAGCTGGGGGAAAGTGTCTCGATTGGAAAGTTTAATGCGTACCACAAGTCTAACCCAATAACGTGTATACCTCGTGAAAGTAAATATGGAACAAACCCGCTGAATCCTTCTCCTAAGCTTAAGACTTGACGATCTTTTAGGGATTCGAATTTGGTCTCCAAGAAATGTGCTGTGAATTTTTTCGAGAAATTTTCATCAGTTTTTTTAAAACTAGGACTAATGTAAGTTGATACAAGCGTATCGGTCAGACCTTTAAAGCTTTCATTTTTCTGCTTATCAAATAGCCCTTCGAGCCCCAGGCTATAGAGTACATAAGCTGTAGGAAAAGTTGTTTCTCCCGTGAAATAGCTGTTTCCTCTTTTGGCAAGTGCAGAAAATTGTTGTTGTAGAGTATCCTGATTTTGTTTTTCGTCAGCTAAGGCTGGGCCTGTGGCGAATAGAATGGCAGAAATGAGTACGATAAACTTTTTCATAGTGACCTCTCCAATTTAGATTAGAACTACACTCTAGCGAGTTTTGGTCGTCATGCAAGAAAAAAAAGGTGGATCCCTGCCTTCGCTGGGATGACAGTGGGAGAGAAAAATTATTTAAATATCCCTTTGATGCCCTTAAAAACGTTTTCGACTCCTTTACCCACGCCTTTACCTGTTTGCTCGATAATGCCCACGGGTGTCAGGGTTCGTTTGAGGATTTTAGCTTTCGCTTTTTGATAAATAGCGTCAGTCTCGACTGTGTATATCGGTTTATCTAGTGACCCATGAATATGAATTGGGACCACAAGATCACCATTTTTATCCCCTATGAGCTCTAAAATAGGTTCAGCTGGTTTTTGTTTGATGCCATAAATAGTGAGCTCTAGGTTTATGTCGAGTATTTTAGTCACTAAGTAGATTTTCCCTTGTCCACTGATTTCTGATTCTTCATTCGTGAGTTTGATGTTGTTGAGTATTATTTCACCACCTTGTGCTAAGTAATTCGCTTGACCTTGGCTTTTGAGGGTGAGTAAATTGGGTGCTTTTAATAATGCCGTTTTTTGATGCGTCAAACTCAAATGAGGCTTGATTTTCTCATTCGTGTTATGGATAGCAGCATCTAATTTGTTTTGAAGGTGTTTCTTTTTGAGAAGGGCGTCTTTAAATTCAACTTTCCCTTTTCCAAATATGGATGTCAGGATCGGGTTATATGACTTATTCAGTATTTGACTAAAGTTGTTCGTAACCAAATGAATAGATCCCCCCAATGTGTCTTTATGGACCGGACTGAACACTGTGATTAGCGTGTTGATTTCGGGGTGGTCATATCGCAAGGAGTTGCTTTCGTTCTTGCCAGTTTTAAAGTCATGAATATTTGTAGGGATAGTGAGACTGCCTCCGTATATAGATATGATGAGCCCTTCAGTAGTCATTCGATCTGGCGTTGCCAGTGCAGAGCTTAGTGCAATCTGAATGGGCAAGGGTTTTGTCTGTTTGGGCATGATAGAAGGGGATGAAAAACGGCTATTCACTTTTTTGAGCTGCACTGAGAAAGATTCAAATGATTTGAAGGCTAACAGTGCTTCGAACTTCAGGTTGACTTGATCGAGTGAAAGTATTGAATCACCTTGATATAGCAATTGCGTTGCCCGGCCTTTAAATTGAATTTTACTGTCTTTGATATCTAAAACGGATTTGGAATATTGGAAAACATCTGAAACAGTCAATGTAATATTAGCTTGTATTAATTTCAATTTAGGGTGATCGATATTCAGGTGAGTAGCGATCACGGTTGTACGCATTGAAAAATGTATGACCGATTCCCACAAATTGATATACATTTGAACAGTTTGGGCGTCACCGGAGACTTTAATGTTCGGTGCGTTAAACTTGGGTTCAGTTAGGGTTATTTTTGATGGGAACCCCCAATCAAATTCGATGTTTTTGTAGGTTAGCTCAATGCCAGATTGTTTGGCGGTTTGAGTTAACCAATTACCCAGCTTTTCTTTCGGAAAGAAAAAATAAAGAAAAACGGAACATATAAGGAGTATGGCGAGTATAAGGCCAGAACCCATGCCTAGAACTTTAAAAAATCGCTTCATATTCTGCTCCATCATGCCGATACCCAGTGATAGTCCTGAGTATGCTTAGGACTTTGAGGAATTTGTCAATTCCCGATAGTGTCCAACACTTGGCGGGTTTTATGAAGAGAAATTATGAGTGATGTAGCAATTACAGCCGATCCGCCCAAAAAGAAAGGATTTTTTCGGAGACTTTTGAAATGGTGTTTTTGGCTTTTTATTCTATTTATACTGCTTATAGCCATAGTAGCAGCCTTGATTTTTCGTGTGCCCCATAAGTTGGGATTAATTCCCAATGTAGCAAAAAAACATATGGTTTTGACGCCAGATCGTGAGGGGGCCAGGAGAATTCTCAAAGCAGCGATTAAAAGAGGCATGCCCGCAAAAGGGGTGAATCTATATGTCATACCTTATAAAAAAGGCGATGCCAGCATCATTCTACTGCATTTGGATGCAAGTGAAGGATTCAAATTTAACGCTAAAAAAAGCAAACGTGGACCCATTGGGGACACCTTCGTTCAAGTAGCGAGCGGTTCAGAGGTGCAGGGACTCGGTATTGAACGTGTGTCGATGGTGTACTTTTCGAAGTATGGCAAAGATTTAATGACTATGAGTGCATCGCGGTCTGATATTTTGCAGTATGCCAATGGAAAATTGACAAAGAAAACGTTCATGGAAAAAGTTGATGGGGATATTAATCTACCTGCGATGATTGATGAACAGATCCAGACACTCAAAAAATATTCAAAAACAAAAGATGAAACGCTTAATAAATTATCTACCAAAGAGAGAAAAGCATTAAAGGGGTTATTGAAATGAAAAAACTCCGATTGTTTAGTTTGATTTTACCTTTCGTATTCGTTTTGACTGCTTGTGATAAAGAAGATACGGATTTTGTCATGGACTTTGCCAACGATTGGATGATTGAGAAAGGCATGATGTATAAGGATAAAAAAACGGGCGAAGTCAAACCGACAATTAAAGCTGGCTTGGTGGCCACGGGTTGGGCTACATCAGGGGATCCAAAAGTGGACGCCGCGCTGCAAGCAGGGTATGTGATTAAAGGGGTGAAAGAATCCGATGAGCTAGTTGATAAGGCCCAGGAAGATATGGCTAAAAAACCACCTGACAGTAGTAAAGCGCTTGAAAAATTGGACAAAGCTGTGAGCAATCGACCGAACGACTGGTATTACAAGAACAGTCGTGGAACCACCTATCTCCAAATGGGAAATGTTACTGCAGCTGAAAGTGATTTTAAAGCGGGTGAGGACAATTGCCAAGGTAACAGTCGGTGTCTACTTGCGCTTTATAGAGATCGTACTTCTCAGCTAACGGATTTGAAGGATCAGCAAACGGCTAACAATCAAAATGCAGCCGACTGTTCAACCTACACACATTTGCTTGCAAGCAAACGTAAATTGCGCGGTATGACTACAGGTTCAATCCAGAAAGCTCACACAGCCGAGATTAGACAACTCATGAGTAATCAAGCAAGTTGCAAAAAAGGCAAATAAGTCGTTTGTACTTTATAAAAATACCGAAATAGGGGATAGTGTTTCGGATGATACTTAATACACACAAATCGGGAAACATTTTTTTATTAATAACTTTATGCTTAGTTCTCAGTTCATGTAATAAAGGGGCTGATACAAATCCCAAATCTTCTGAAATTAAAAATAATCAGAATAAAAACGATTCTATTCAACAAAAACTAAAACTTGTGTTACCCGAAGAGGGATTTGGATTCACTGATGAAAGAGCAATCAACGCTTATGATCAGTTCAAAGGTAAGGATTTCTTTTCACTTACTAAAAAAGAAAGGCATAAATTACTTTTGGCTATTTTTGAATCATCCAGTGAGTATTGGTCAAGGAACAATGAAGCAATTTTAAATTTCGCAAAGTTTATAGTGACACTCGGTAGAGATATGGCTAAGTCTGAATCCAAGTTGGATGTTGAAAAAATAAAAATAATTGAGCCAGAGAGAGAAGAATCTCTACATCATTTGATTGGGACAGGATTTTATCAGAATCGTCCCAAATTAGATGTATTAGCAATAGCACATTTAGCTTCAGTGCTTGTACAAGTCAAGAATCCTAAATTTATACTAAGAATTGCAAAAGAAGCAGCCAAACATACAAATGTGCTTAATGTGGCAACTGCCAGGACTTTGAGTAGTGCAATTTACGATGCCAAAAAAAATATAGAATTCGGAAAAAGTAACCTAGAAAAACTAACTAGATATCAAAAAACAATTTCTGATCCAACGCCTCTTGAATTATATTCTCACAAGGATTGGTTTGGTCTTGAAGAAAAATATGGGAATATAAAATCCGCTAAAAATGAAGAAGAAGTGCTTAAACATTGGTCTATATTGATGCAAACGTACAAAAACTCTGACACCGAACCAATGCAAAAATTAGCTATTAGATCGTTCGTCCGGTTTATTAATAACGATCTAGGTACTGCTTTAGTTAACCATAAATTCAGAATTTTAGATTCGCAAAAGGAATTGTGGAATGACGTAAAAAGCAAAATATTGAAATTAGAGGCGACTGTAGAAATTATTAAAGAAATTGAAAAACCAATTCCACCCCACAAAGACATGGTGATTTCTGAAAAACCCAAAATTATTCTAGAGCCAGAGCATAAGGTAGTGGCTTTGACTGTGGCTACGGTGTTCGGCGAATCACCTCAGTATTATGACTCTGCTGATACAGGGAATTCCTTTGGGACATTACCGCTTGGAACGATAGCTCACGTTTTTGAGAATAAAAACAACCATTATTTGATGGCATATACTAATACAAAATTCGATATTGATTGGGATACTGGAAAATATGTGACTACCTATACGCCAAGAAACTGGTTGGGTTGGGTACCTGTAGACGCGTTATTGGTTCGAGAAACGCCGCTTATGCTCGAGATGTTAAAAACAGATACCTCCGATTTGGGTAAACAAATAAATAAAATTATAGCAGTCAATAAGGTGTATCAAAAATTGCCTGTGCGTGTTCTTTCCGCTTCGTCAGAAGAAGTTGCCGTTTTTTCTTCACCAGGTATTAAAATGAAAGGGAAGACGATTCATCTACTTTTGCCAAATCAAATTTATTTTGTGTACAAAGCTGTCGAAAAAGAAGGGCAATGGTATTTCTTATTGGGTCACACTGCCAGTCTTAAGAAGAGAGATCAAAGAGGAGATGCTCGGGGATTAAAAACAAATCTCTTAGGGTGGGTAAAATCCGATCAAATTTCGTTGTATTCAGAAATGGATGTGGATAAGGTTTATGTATCTGCCAGTGAATTAAAATATATTATAAGTCTGTACAGTGCAATTAAAAATACCGTCGATTTATCGAAATTAGGTAAGGAGGGTTGGCAGGTTACTCTATTGGGTAAAATTACAAAAAAGTTTTTTATTAACACAGCAAAATATGATCATGAAAAGGTCACAAAAATACTTATGAAGTTAGAATCATTAAAAGAGGTTGTGGATTACCTTATTGAAAATCAGGTGATCACATTTGTACCGCCATTAAATGCAAAAATATTTGAATCTCCTTTTGAAAGCCAAAAGGACGATATTGATCAGATTAATATAGGTTTGAAAGAAGTAAATGAAGCGATAGAAAAATTCGAAACGATCTATCGGAATGAAGAAAAAGCTGTTGTAAAATCAAAGACTCGAAGGTCTCATACGTTTGAGCATTTGTACCGTATCTACTGGATTGACAAAAAATTATTTCCATAAAAAAGAAGATGCAGGAGTTCTTAGGGTCTCAGAGCACTTTTTGGCACTTAAGAAGGTGCCAAAAAGTGCTCTGAGACCCTAAGAACTCCCAAAACAACTTTAGGGTAAATTCTTAACCATTCTCCTAAAATTTTCCAACACAATTCCCTGAAAGGTTGGCCAGGTGGTGTCAGAAAAATCATTAAACGTTTTTTCAAAATCTTCATACCCCAAAAAAATGCCTTTATCTTTGAAAGCGTTCAACCCTAGAACACGATCAAAAACGATTTCTGGAACCACAGATTGAAACTCTACTTCGGTTCGCGGTAACCGATTGTGCATGCTATAAAATCGTTGAACAGCTACTAAAGTGAAATATTTTAGTTTTGTGTGGTGTCCATCTCCAGGGCTGTATTTTATTTTTTTATTATTGAGAGGGATGGTATGAAACAAGCTTAATATTTTTGATTTTATTTTGCTGTTATTTTTCTTTTTTAAATTACATACATATAATTCATGAAGCAGTGTTTTGCCTTCATAAAAATTCATTTCGTTAAAGAAAGAATTTTCAGACAATAATACATCTGATAGCAGCAATACGTCACGCATGCCTAAAGCACTTGCATAATCCGACAACGTTTTACTCAAAACAGTTTCATCTATATGCTCAATTGTTTTATGTTCATGAGATACAAAGACTAATTCCTTTTTTACTTCTTTGATAAATTTATCCATTACGAGATTCTGCAATGACCCTTTTGATGAACGGAGTCTGAGTTGAGCAAGTCGAAACAAGCGTTTCCGGCCACTAGCCTTTGATAGATCAAGCTCACTGTCTGGAAAATGGTTACTCTGGTATGCCACTAAGACGTGTTTTGGTAACTCTAAAAATCGATTTTCAAAGCGTTTACTCTCTATATAATTAAAAAGTTTGACCAGGTTGCTGTCAACCATGACTTCAGGATATAAAAAAGTACCTTGGGTCAATATAAGGTTGTGATCAATTTGTAGTGTAACGATACCTGCGTCAGCAACAATCTCACTTGCTTTTAAATGTGCGAGTAGGACCAACTTCATATCTGAAGTGATCTCCTTTGGATCGATATTTAGGCGAGTTAATAACGCATCATACGTTCTGACATGGTTGCCATAAAACGCATAACGCTTATTTATCTCAAAAGCAGGGTTATTCATAACGTCTGGATATGTTCCTTCAATGTGAGTTGTGTGAGGTACAAAGCGAGAAACCAGAATGGGTAAACTCATGAGATGTGAATGAATATCTGTTTCCGAGACAGGTAGACTGTGCTTATCATTTAATAAGCTATGTAATGAAGGATAGCTAATACCCCCTAAATTAGCCTTGTAGTCATTGAGGCGATAGGTTGGCAATCTTGTGTTAGGCCAATGTGAGGGCGTGATTGTATTCAAGATAGGCACGACATATTCTGGAAAAAGAAGAGAAGCCATGTGCTGGATATGTAGATTAAATTGCGTGTGCATAGCTGGGTATGGTCTACCCGAAGTAATCAAAAAATCTGTACTTTGTATGAGCCAACTCACGTTGTAAATATCATCAATGAATGTATCCACATTCATGTGAAACCCACTAACTGCTAGAAATACGCCGAACTGGTTGTCCCGATAGTGAAATTTTACAACCAAGTCACCATAGGTTTTATGAGGTAAGTGATACAGAATTCCCTCATGCCCAATGGAGACGATTTTCATTTTAGTGTTCTCACGTAGTGATGTGCTTACAAGGGTGTGCAACTGCTCTTGATTCAAGGAGGGGATACATGCAAAAACACTCTGTAAAATCCCAAATAGGGCAACTATAAAAGGGAATGAAAGTTTCAACCACATGAACTGAGCATATCTATCAAACGGGGCGTTTAAACACAAGGTGTGTTATCGGTGGGCGCGTGACCATACCTACCTGAAAATCGTATAACTATTTAAAAATATTGATGAAAAGTTCCAAAACCACGCTTTTGTAAAATGCTATAATCCTTAAGTAAAAGCGGTGAACAAGACCACAATCATCAAGGGGGATTTTGATGTCAAGTGTACGTGTATTTAAGCGTTGGGGTGTGGTTCTTTCGTTGCTGATTGCATGTCAGGCGTTTTCGTCATCTAAAGACGAAGACAAAGAATCCGTTCGACATAAGATCCCAAATTGGAAATTTGTAAACATCTATAAAGATGTTACCAATCTAACTCATCTCGATCCCAAAGCACAATCAGATGCGAAATCAGACATATTAGGCAAGCTAAAAGCTTCTCAAGGGACTGATCTAACTAAAATTGGTGAAATATTTCAAAAATATTCCTTCGAGGCTGTAGAGAAAATTGCAAAATCGATGACCTTTAGCGCCAAGGAGTCGGGTGAACTATCGCGCATGCGTCGAGAGATGATCAATCAAGCCATGGCGGAGGCCATTAAGCAGGTAGATCCAGGCAAAAAACTCACTATCGGGATGCTTGATTCAGGGAATAAGAATAGCGGCATTGCATCTGACGTGGACCAAACGGTATTTATTATGCCAAAGGATTTGGCTAAAAAATTGGGTATCACAGAAGCCAAAATTATCGAAGCCTTCAACAAAAAATTTAAATCAAAATTTGGAGTGGATCCGGGTCGATTGGGTATCGAAAGCATGAATGGCGCTGACTTTTTTCCGGATTGGCGACAGCGTCAAAACACAGGTGTCGTTTCTGATCGAGTTGATCGAATGATGTACGGCGAAGAGGTCGATCGTGTGGTAGGCGAAAAACGCAAAAATCCAGAAGCGTATCGATCTGAAGGTCAACTCAAGAGTCAAGCCGAAGGACGTGGATATGAGTCTTTACAGCAACATCACCAAAGAGTATCTGATCTACAGACTGCTAAAGATAAAATTGAAGCGTACACAAAAGACAAATCGTTAAGTCCAGCTGATCGAGCGAAAAAAATTAAAACACTCACCTCGCAACTGCTCAAAAAATATCAAAAAAACTACCCTGCATCTTCTATTGATGACATTGAACAAAGATTTCGAAAAGACTCTCCATGGACCGAGGTGAGTTGGGAAAAAGGAAAGCCTGTAACTTCTCAGATGCAAGATCCCAAAAATAAGGTGTTGAAGGATATGCCTGAGACACGAGCCAAACGATTTGCGTTCGACGGTGCATGGGACAACTGGTTGATGTATGAGAATCATCCACATAACAGACGAAAATATTTATTACGGTCAATAGCGGAGGGCATCAGTTTATTGCGTAGCCGTGCTACCGGGACACCGCTGACAACACTTGAATATGAAAAAGTCTATAACAGTGGGGATAAGGCTCAACTCAATAAATTTTTGACTGATGTATATAAAGGGGTTGATGAAGCTAAGATCAAACGGTTTAGAAAAAGTTTAGATGTTGCAGCGAAGGAAAGACTCAGACACAAAGGCGAAAAAAATCCCTCTACCGGCAAAGAATACACCATAAAAGAAGTCTGGTCTGAGTATTGGCCTAGAGTTTCTGAAGCGGAAAGTAAGCTGTACGCCGATATGCCAAAAGAAGCATTCGAAAAAATGCTCCACGAACGTGCAGTGAGAAATTGGGAGGCCGATGGTCGTGAAATAATGATCGAAAATCTCGTTCGGACGGTCAGTAGTCCCGCGCACTTGCTCAATGGTGGCATGACTGATGCTGATCTTAAGAAAATTCAAAAAAAATTCCCCCATGCGTCGAAGGCAAAGTTAGAACTAGCGGTTCGCAAGCAGCTCTATCATGGGATTCATGATCTGATTACGATCGAACATGCAAGAGCCCTAGTTGAGGAAGCACGCACGGGTAAAAAATCAACCCAAAGCCGACATACGAGTCTTGTCGATCGACTGTTCAAAGCACTCGGTGGTGAGAATAGTAAGATGGGCAAGGAAGTAAAAGCCATCGCCCTTCAAGCGGCCCAGCGTCGTATTGCGACAGAGCCTGGCGCACGCACTTTTAGACATGAATTCTTCGACTTTATGCGTACCAGCCTCAAAGAGAAATTTAACGACACAAAGTTTCGTTTGGCGGGTACTGCTGAAGCGTTTAAAGAGGCCAAGGCGAAGTATCAAAAAGGATTTTATACCCCGGAATATGTCGCTGACAAGGTCATCCGTGCTATGGGAGATCGATGGGGGTCTTTGAAGGCACACGGACACCATCTTGCTGGGTTTGAAAAAGTGAGAACCAACATGTTGGTTCCAGTCAGAGGCCCCATAGACATTCCAATCCAAAAAGCCACTTATAAATGGAGTGGTAAAAAGCTATTTCGTAACATGGCTACTGCTGGCAACATTGATTCTGTTATCCAGGTCATGTATGCCTACCAAACTGGGGGCTCCGAAGCGGCCGCATGGACGGCTGGATATGAGATCATGATGAATTTTCCACCGGTGGCCCAGCTGAATGCAGTCAAAGACCTTGTAGTGAACAAGCAGCCTAGAGGCGTTATCATGATGGGGTCTGCCATGATGGTCCCCGCATTGGGCCAAGCTTACATTATGGTGTCTCTAGGGACAACTTCCGTCAAACTCTTAGGTAACTATGTCCTACAACCTCTAAAAAATGATGATGCAGACAAAATGTATCAAGGGTTTTTAGACCAGAGCAGTGGGTTTAAGGAAATAGAGCGTTCTCAGCGTGTGAGTTTACTTCATTTTGTACCGAGGCGATATGTACAGAAGACAGTCAAAGCGCCTGAAGGTACCAAAGACGACAAGGGAAATCTAGTCAAAACCACACAGGTCATATATTTCGACACGTACTCTAAACAGGAAGCTCGAAAGTATTTTACGGTTTTTGACAATGAATACAGTGAATTTGTCGAGAAGGGTTTAGTGGGGGGTGATGAAAATTGGTCAAAAACCATTAAGGACATGGGTAACGAGATTCAGAATCCCGTAGCATATTTTAATTCGAAACGTATTGGGATGTATCATTACTACAGAAATCCCAAGGCTGTGTTTGCTAAAGACTGGCAAAAAATGATGAACGCTTTAAAGAAAAAGCAATACAGCGTGGACGATCCTGATGCAATGCCAATCATAGCGGAATTCTTTATATCTCGGATTAATGATTGGGTTCATGCAAAAGGGGAGTTTGCCTCATTCGATGAAAACCTGATTATCTCGAAGCGGTTTGAGGATGAGGCCTTGCGATACAAAATTGCAGCTCGTGCGGCAGGAGATTTGGTCCGTAGCTATCAAACAATCACCAACCTCGAAGAAAGTACGGGAAATCAAATCGATGAATTTCGTAAACAGGAAAAAAATAAGGAACTATTGGCACTGATGCAGGCATTGCATGAGGCGTTCGGCATCGATCCAGAGTTAGACATGGTTCATGCACTTCATGAGTTACATGCCTTGAAACGACTTGAGGAACGAGAACCCACTGAACCCCGAGTCCACATTCGACCTCGTGTGGTGGTAAATCGAGGGAAAGATGGACAAGAAGGACATGGTGTAGATTTTTTGATTTCGGTGATTTCCTCGCCTGATGAAGGTGCAGAAGCGTCAAAGGGTGTGCCTACCTTTTACACGGATGTGAACTACGTTTTTAATGAGATTAGTGAAGAAGAGGTTGAGGTCATTGCCAAAGTGGGGGTCTATAGGGGGAAGAAAAAACAAGGCCTCATAGGATACTATGACCCGAAGACCAAACGCGTTATCAAAGAGCCCAAAGAATTTAAAATCGGACGAGTGGGTGTCAAAAAAGCCTTACCTGGAACTTCTGATCTTATGATCGGTATGGGAAAAAAGATAACCGATGATTCACAGTCCGAACGAAATACTATTCAACATGTCGAAGCCTATGATCCGAGCAAAGCCTCATCATGGGGAAAGACATGGGGTAATGAACAAGTAACTTACTTATCTCCGCAGCTTTGGATCCGTTGGAAGGATGCGCCTTTAGGAGGTGGCTTTGCGTATGAGTATACGGTCACCGGTGATAATTCAAAATATACGTATTCAAATGACGGCGTCATTATTCCGGGGGTACGATTTCCAGTTCAGGAAGGTGAGCCCTCTAGGCAAAATGCTTTTGTTATCAGATTGCCGTGGCCTAGAGGGTATGCGGGCCAATTTAATGTGACAGGTAAGCTTCACGCTTTTAAAAAATATCCGGGAGGGTCGGATTGGAAAAAACTGACAGCACTTGCGACCTACGATTTTGAAAAAACATTTTCGATTCAGGATGATCGAGGCGACACAGAGGTTACCTTAAAATTGGGCGTTTCAAAGCTGGGGCCTGAAACACCTCCAAAGCCTGGAGACAAGACCGTCAGGCGAGCCAAAGCGCCAAAGAATGCACCTGCCCACATGAAAAACTGGGTTTATGAGCCGACTTTCTTGGATTGGGATGATCAGAAGGCTTCACCGTTTCGCGGGCGGTGGGGAGAAGACTATATTCGAGGGCATAAGCCACAGCTCTGGATCAATTGGCCTGATGTACCTCCATCAAAGCGATATTATTATGAGTATGAAGTCACCGGGGGACGGCCTGAGTATCTGAAAGGAACGAAAAAATTAACAGCGATTCGATCAGCTGAGTTTTTTCCCCCTTATGAACGGGGAAAACCTCGTCCATTAGGGAATCGGTTTGTAATTCCGTTTAAGTATCCAGTCAGTCATGGCGGGTTGTTTCAGATTGAAGGTACGTTGTATGCGTATGAAAAGGGAGGGCGTCCTGAAGTCCTCAAACAACAAACCCCTTTGGCAACGCTGCCTTTTAAAAAGACATTTAGGATTGGGTTCTTTGATCGTTCGGGTCATGTGAAAGGGACTGTCTGGCCTTCTGGAATTGTTGTTGGAAAAGTCAGGTTAAATCGGATTCAGAAAGGTAAACGGGTTGCTAAAATAACCGGTGCAGGATCGACAAACTACTGGATGGTTCACTCGGTGGGTCTCGGAGGGGACTTTATCTTTCGAGGTGCGAAGAATTTAAAGACCGTTACAGTTGAGTTTCAAGATTTTGGTGAAATGGCACGGTTAGCGCTGCCTGTAGAGTTGAAATCCAGAGAGTCAAAACTAAATTCATCAAAATGTGTGAGTGACCGTAAAAAATCCTTGGCTAATTTACAGAAAAGAAATCCCTATGCATATAAAGATATTATTGGAACACAGAAGAATATTGCAAATTGTTATGTGTATAAGTTCTCAGGTAATTTAACTGATAATTTCGAAGCCTGGGAGAAGAGCATGATTGAGGTGTTTAAAACCAGACAAAAATGGGCAAGTGTGGTGACGAACAGAAGTTGGGCAGGTCACAAGAAGAAGCGTCTTCGAGTTCAGGTTCCTGGCAAAAAAGGTCGGCCCAATGTTGCTATTCAAGGGACAGAACATCAAGGGCTTATTCAAGAAGCACTCCAACGGCAGAAGCAATCTCTAGAAGATCAAGTTGCGCATACGTATCTCAGAATTTCTCATGCAGCAGGACGTAATGGTTACTACGATAAGGCCAAAAAGTGGTCTCAAAAATTTGTGGAAAATGCGAAGGGGAAAGAGCGTTTTGATAGTTACTTGAAATCTCACTATTTCCAAATGGCAAGAGTAACTGTTCGGCTGGCAGGTGACGCCGATGAGGCACTCAGATATGAAAAATTAAGCAATGAATTCAGGATGAAGAGCGCCAAGAATCCCAATTACAAACCACCACCCCTTCGATTTGAGATTGGTGAAGACTTCAAACGACTCTAGAACGGAGGTTGAGAGTTTTAAAATGTGTTGGTAGGATAGGACCACATGAAATCTCTGACTGAGTATTTATGGTTCAAGACCCCAAATCGACGGGGTTTTCTTAATATCACAAATCAGATCGAGGCATTGGTCAAAAAAAGCGGAATTCAAGAGGGATTGTGTTTGGTGAATGCCATGCATATCACGGCGAGTGTCTATATAAATGATGATGAACAAGGATTATTAAAAGACTACGATGTGTGGCTAGAGCATCTAGCGCCCCATGCGCCGATATCACAATATAAACATAATGATACTGGCGAAGATAATGCAGATGCCCATATGAAACGTCAAGTTATGGGGCGAGAAGTTGTGGTTGCCATCACGAAAGGGGTATTAGATCTTGGCCCTTGGGAGCAGATTTTTTATGGCGAATTTGATGGCCGCCGAAAAAAACGGGTACTTGTGAAAATCATCGGAGGCTGATGGTATTGGTTGCTCTTGTTGTGCATGCAAAATCCAGAACTCAAATACGATTATTATTTGCTAAGTTTTTTATTTCTTGTTTTGCTGCCCAATGTTTTGGATTTGAATGTAAAGACAGCACGAAATTTTTGAAATCTCATCACCGGTCATTCCTCGATGAAAAAATGATTACGTTAGATGGATTTAAGAAAATTATCCAAGAAGAAATTTCAAATGAATCATTACATAAACTTTTTTTAGCGCATATCGAATTGCGACTTGCTTTGGGTTATAAAATTCGAGGATTAGATGAGGCGGCCGAATTAGAAGTGTCAAAAATTGAAACTCAACTGCCGATAGATTTAAAATCGCAGGTTATTGAACTTGTATTGACGACACTTCCGAACAGTAGGGCCGTGCAAACTGCTTACGTACAGATTGTCTATCAGGTGCCTCCTTTGGAGATGGTTCTGTATTTGCATGCAGATGTAGCATTTGCATCAAATCACACGATTATTGGTAAAGGCGGAGGGAACGCGCCGGTTTTTCCGATGGAACCTGAATATTTCGAAACCGCATATGCGGTATTGCAATACGGTAATTTAAAATCAAGCTCAAGTGTATTAGAGCTTGGATATATGCCACCTGCAAATTTAGCAATATTGCGATATGCCCTGTCTGGTCATATCGTGGGGGTGGATGAAAAGTCCGTTCCGATCTCATTATTCATATCTGGGACATCCATAAACGAATCTTTGTCTGCCTTTAGTAATATATCAGTTTTTGGAATGGATCTCTTTAAAGGGGATTTAATAGAGGATAGGAGTCTATTGAAGGTGCTTCAAACCTATGGGGGGGTTGATATAATTTTCGCACACAACATTTTTCAAAAGATTAAACGTACGTCTGCTGAAGCATATTTCGAATTTATAGTTCCGAACTTGCTTAATGAGGGTGGTACCTTGCTTTTTATCAAAGATCCGGAGTCATCGTATATAAGTGATCCGGACCTTAATAGTTTAAATGAAGTGGGTGTTGCCACTGTCCGTAAGGGTGAGAAGCGGGCGTTTGATCCAAGAATTGAAGACCGAATGAATACATTCATGAATTGCACCGTATATCGGAAAGGATGTTTTGATACCACCACGCTCGAGAAAGAAATGGTGTTCCCCTTTTGAATAAATAAAAACAATTTTGTTCCAAATCTAACTTGCTGTTATTTATATAGTAAATATCTCAAATGTTAATTGTTGACAATACCAGATTCCAAAGCTATTATCTATAATTCTATTTAATAATAAAGAGGTTTAGTTTATCTAAAGAGGTGGTGTCAAATGAAACGTAGTTACAATACCGTATCAGCATTTTTGCTGCTATCCCTGGCTTTAGGGGGTTGTGCAAAAAAAGGTGCAATTGAGAACAAGCAAAAAAATAATCAAATGGCTGCAATTCAGGCCAAGCAGAAACAGCTTGAATCTGAACTGGCGGCAAAAGAACTGAAAGATATCAATTCATATTGGATCGGGCGAACCGTTTTAATAGCGAAAGTCGTCCAAGGGGAAAACGATGTTACAGAAAAATTTCTTGGACGTTTTAAAGATACGACCCAAAATTCTCCGATAGAAGATCCTGAGTTTAATTTCAATTCAGAACGTTTTATTGTGAGTGCCATTGTAGATGGTACAAAATCAAAATTTACTTATGATACAAGTGGTGATGGTCCTAATGCTGGACGTGTTGTATTGGAAGAAAATGGGAAAATTGTTCTAAAGAAATTTGTATTTAAAATTAAAAATAAGGAATCCGGATCAGTTTTAAGGTATGAAAGTCCAAGACTTGAATTGAGTCTTTTAGATGAAAAAAATGTCACATACTTGGTGGGTAAAGGCGAAAACGGACTAACCGTATTTTTCGAAGCCAAGGATCCAGATGCAATTGTAGCTGAAAAAAATGAGGTCATCAAAAAACAAGATGAAGATTTGAGATCTGAAAAAGAAAAATATAGTCGATTTGAAGCTGTAAAAAATCAAGAAATTGGTGATCTTAAGTTAAAGTTAGCCAAATTTCAAAATACAACAGTTCCAAAATTAGAAACTCAGTTAAAGAAATTAAATGAAGAGACAGTCCCTGTGCTAGAAAGTGCAATAGCAACGTACAAGAACACGACAGTGCCGGGATTAGAAAACAAATTGAAAACACTCGAAAAAACAACAGTCCCCGGACTACAGCAAAAAATTGCAGTGTATAGAGATACGACGGTACCTGGATTGAACACCCAAATAGAGAATCTAGAAAATGCAGCGGGAGAAACAACAAGATTGCAAGGTATCAAAGATCAAAAACAAGTTATAGCAACGAAGAAATTGAATAATCAGTTAAAGAAATTGAACGAAGAGACAGTGCCAGGATTAGAAAGTAAAATCGCAATGTACAAGAATACGACAGTGCCGGGATTAGAAAACAAGGTAAGAGAACTTGAAGGAACAACAATCCCTGGATTGCGCCAAGAGGTTACAGTGCTTAAAGAAACGACGGTACCCGGATTGGAAAATACGATAGAAACATACAAGACTAAAACGGTACCTGGATTAGAAAACAAAATAGCAACATACAAAAATACAACAGTACCTGGATTAAAAAATAGAATTAAAGAACTTGAAAAACAGCTTGAGGGTAAAGAACCTGAAGAAAAGAAAGAAAAAGATGATTCTTCAGATTCTGAATAATTGATCCTATTGATCTAATTAACAGTCAAGAAAACCGTCTGGGTGATATCCACCTAGACGGTTTTTTTGTTGGTCTATATTATATTGGTTCACAGTGTTATCAGCAGTGATATAATCAATCCCGAAAGAGGGGGAGCTATCTTTCAGGATCTAACATATGAAGAAACATCCGGTTGTCCTTTATGTGCCTCAAAACGTCGTCAGGTTTATGATCATGGGGCTGACACCTTAACTCAAGAAATCAACAGATACGTCCCCAAAGATGTATCATCTCTGCCTACCTTGCAAAATAGTCGGAATTTGTGCAAATCATGCAAGCTGATTTACTTGTCTCCTAGGCTGTCTCCCAAGAGCTTGGGTACGATCTATAAGTACTGGTACCAATATACTTACCATCACATATTTGATGACTCAGGGCATTTGAAGTCCCGTAAAAAAGAATTCGAACAGTATCATTTTCAAGCACTCAGCAGGGTTTGTCCAAAACCTGGGTATCTACTTGATGTGGGGTGCGGGAGTGGTATTTTTCTGAGTGTAGCTCGACGTCATGGATGGCGAGGATTTGGTATCGAACTGGATCCTCATACTGCAATAAAAGGAGAGAAACAGTTCAATGTACCCATCAGAGCTGGTACTATTCAATCGACTCTATTCGATCGGGATAAATTTGATGCCATTACGCTGTTTGATTATTTAGAACATACTTCCACACCTGGGCAAGATCTAGCATTACTCACTCGCCACTTGCTGCCAGGTGGTGTGATTCTAATTCGGGTTCCAAACCGTAACAGTCTTCAATCATTGGTTATGAGATCAAAGTGGCTTGCCATTATTTCAAACCATTTGTCTTATTATAATAAGAAAACCTTACAAATAGCCCTTGCGTCCCATGGTCTAGAAGTGATTCATATGTCAGCTGGAAATTATCGAACAGAATGGGACATCATAAAACAAAAAATCCAATGGGTTCGATCTAAGTTAAACCCTTCAAAAGAAGTTGAACAGTCAAGCCAGGCAGTAAGGAGTTCTCCACAGTCGAGTAAGCGCGGATCATCTATTCGAATGGGGTTAAGATTAGCATACAGTATTTTTATCGAACAACTGGATCACATCGGTGGATGGTTCGGATTAGGGAACAATTTGATGGTGATCGCGAAGAAAAAATGAAGATTAACTTCAAAGCCATCGGACTCATTGCAAGTTTAACATTTTTGACCAATATATTGGGTTTTGTGCGGGAGGTGTTATTCGCGAGGGCCTTTGGAACAACCGATGTTGCAGATGCTTTTATTACCGCATTTACAATAGCTTCAGCATTTTTCTTTATATTTCTGGCAGGTACGGTCCAACCTGCTTTCATGCCTCGGTATCAAGAATTGATTGCCAAACGAAAAGAGCAATCTGCGTCTTTGTTGTTCAAAAAGCTATTTTTGATACTAAGTGTACTATTTATAGGTGTGATTATAGTGCTTCAGTTTTCAGGCAGCACACTTGTCGATTGGGTTGTACCTGGGTTTGATCCCAAAAAAAGGGAGCTAACAACACAAATCTTACTTTGGTTGACACCGATCATTTTATTTTTGGGTACATGTAGCTTACTCCAATCAGTCTTACATGCACACCAGCGTTTCTTTTGGCCAGCTATAGTCCCTTTTTTAAAAAACGTTGTGTTGATTCTGTCTATTATATTTCTTGTTCCCGTGTATGGAATAACAGGGCTAGCTGTAGGATTTATTTTAGGCTCTTTTTTGTGGTGGATTATGTTAGTTCCACCTGTCATCAAGGTACTCCCTAAATCAAGTGCAAAAGGTTCTAATATCGCAGAGCTAAAAAATGTAATGCTTAATTTATGGCCTTTATTGTGTCTGCTAACGGCTGATCAATTAAGTGCATTAATTCAAAAAGGATTAGTTTCGGGACTCGGTACAGGATACATTTCAGCGCTGAGCTATGGTGCTAAAATCGCTGGTTTACCCATCGGGATATTTACCATGGCTGTTGCGACTGTTTATTTTCCAAGTCTGGTGAAAGCAATTCATTCCAAAGATAAGGATCAGAGTAAGTCTGAAGCCTTAAATGGCCTTTCAGCGATTGGTTTTCTAGCGATACCAGCGACCCTATTTATCATGCTTTATGCACCAATTTTGGTTGAGTTATTTTTTCAACGTGGTAGTTTTGATGTTCAGGCTACCGCATTAACATCACATGCACTTACGTGGTATGCCCTGGGTATTTTACCTCAAAGTTTTATTGTCTTTTTTAACCGAATATACTTTTCAGCTGAACAAGTCAAAACACCTATGAAAATTGGCGTTTTGAGTGCCATAATTCATATTATTTTCTGTTATTTCTCTGTCGGATGGATTGGATATATCGGTATAGCCATCGGGACTACATTATATGCCTGTGTGTATTGTTTATTGCTCTATTTACGAATAGGTCCTGTCATGCCGTTAAATTTTTCTGATTTATTTTCGGTAAACTACCGGCCTGTTTTAGCAAGTTTGCTGTTTATTCCAATTTCATTCTTAATTTCAGTTCACTCTCTAATGACCGTTATTTTAGTGATTATTGTCTCGGGTGTAGCCTATGTGGGCATGTTATGGCTTCTTAGAGATCCGTTATTGTTCAGTTTATTTGGGTATATGAAATTACGGTTGACCCGTTCTTGAAGTCTAGATTGTTTCGTGGGCTACGTCTCCTCGCAATTGACTGGCTTTGATTTCGGTCACTCTCGAGGAGAGTCGTAAACCCGACGAAGCAATATGAGTGTCAGCAGCGACATTTTCTCCTATTGATTAGATTGAAATTCAGGCGAATGAGCAATCTGAATTAAAAGATCGTCAAGGATCCCTATTAGTTTCTCGGTTGAGGCTAATTCCACTTTTTCGATGACTTCATGTTCACCTTTTATGTTAGGTCCTAGTGCCAACATGGCTAAATTCTGATTCGAGTATTTTTCTGCAAAAAAGGCGACTTCAAGTCCACCCAACACAGTTTCTCTTTCGAATCCATATGTCGAGTTTTTTCCGTATTTTTCTAAAAAGAGCTGTAGGAGCCAATCATCCTGTTTGAGCAACCAACCCGGTAACGTAATAGGATTGTCAAGCGTGAATTTTGATCTTGAAAATAACTGACTGAACTCTGTTTGCATATCCACAAGCACCTCCGCATCAAACGATCGAGGCATTGAGGAAGTGAACATGCGTCTTTCTTGAGCACTCATGACTAAGGTGCTGATATTTGAAATGGTATAGGGTTCATCAGGAAATTGAGGGTGTGTGGCTACGATCCCATAAGGTAATTTGTTAATAATTTTAAGCAGCTTACTTGTCTTCTTTTTTGGGAAAGCTTTTTTATGAAGCTGTTTTTTCTTAAGAGATTTAAATTTTAGCTTGATCAATCCTGGATTTTCACCACGTGACGGTGGATTATCGTCGACAATCTCTTCCTTGTGAAACCTAGATTTGATCTCATCGAGGAAGGATTGAACTGTAGTTTCAACAGCTGATTTTGAGTTCTTCGGATAAGCAATATCCGCTTTGAAATATGTAGGGATTTTACTGTTGGGTGTACCGTCACCCACAATTGCATCAGCTACGTATAAGTTAGGGACGTTCTTATGTAACTTAATTAACAGTTCTGTCAAGAGTTTTACGGCATTAGCACGATCAAAAGGCACTTCGACACCTCCGTGTCCTCCGATCAGTCCTGATAGTTTTAGTGTGCCCTGATGATACGGTTTTGGAATGGTGACTACGGGAATGTTTGTTTTTTCAGCATTCAGGGTTTTGATGGCTACACAACCTACACATACTCTCGGGAAACCAATATAATCAAGATTGATCAACACATTGGCCTTCAGGGGTAAAGTCATCTCCCCAACACCTAACATGCCTATTTCTTCGCCCCATGTAAACAGTAACCGGAGCGGTGGGTGGTTTAAAGAAGCCTTAGGTTCGGGGTTCATGTAGCGCATCATCATAGCTACGCCAATTCCGTTATCTGCGCCGATGGTTGTTTGTTGGTTTCTAGAGTGAAGCCAACCGTCAGTCTCTACTAGATCAATTTTAAATTCTTCACTAACATCCGCTTGGGTGATCACCATATCTAAGTGAGATTGAAGAATCACAGTCGGTTTGTTTTGAAACTCGTCACCCCGGGCTGGAATGTCTACAAACAGGTTTCCATTATCTAAGGTGAATTCGTAATTGGATTGTTCTGCGATTGAAATGATGTACTTTCGGAGCCTCTCTTCACCCCGGGATGGGTGATAAATTTGTGTGATCGCACGGAAATTATTGATGACTTGATCTAAGGCAGAAGCACATTTTTCAGAGGATGAGGCAAAACCCTGATTTACATCAAGAATTAAACAGGTACCCAGTATTATAGTCTTGAGAAAATGAGATCTAGTCATTGATACACCTCCAGCAGCTTATTTTAAGAGCTGTCATCGTATTCAACTGGCTGTGTCTTTGTCAAAGTATAATTGATAAAAATATATTAATCTTAGAGAAACAAAGTATAAAAATTGGAAAAACGGGTACTTAAGAACTAGTTGCACTACAAGAAAGAGCCGATTCATATACGTACATCATCTAAACGAATTAATTAGGTTTCTTTGCTGCGAACTCACGATAAAAATCCTTGAGATGACGGGTCCCCGTTTTCGGGGCATCAAAATTAAGTTGGCTTCCTTTGACAAAAAATGTGACAAGAGTTCCATAGTGTTTACTACACAAGCGAACGAACCAGGCAAGTATTTTCATGATCCATAAAGGAATGTGCCGAACTTTTGATTTTTTATTTAATGTTTCGAATGCCAATTCAGCGATGCTGTTCGTTGTGAATAAATCAGGCCCCCCAAGAGGGATTTCTGTTTCAGCGTGCGTTAAGGAATCGACGCTGGCTTGTGCTAGATCAGCACCGTGTATAGGGTTGATGGTATAGGACCCACACCCGATGACATAGATTTTTCCACGTTGAGCCATTTTTAAATATTCACTTAGATCCGAGAAATATCCAGTGGGGCAAAGAATACGATAATCTAAACCCGAGCATTTAAGTGTTTCTACAAATGCTCGACGGGCTGCAACAGAGTCTCCGAGTAAATGAGCATTGAATACGTAGACAAACACGAACTGTTTTACATGTGCTTGAACAGCTAGATCGAGAACGTTTTTGTTGCCTTGGAAATCCACATCCCAAAAGCTTGCTTTGCCTCTTTGGCGTGTGATGCCTAATGACGAATAAACGATGTCAATTCCGTCGCAAACGTTTGTTAGGGTTTCAGGCTTCGTTACTTCTCCCACAAAAATTTCATCCACACAGTCTTTCACTGCAGGCTCAAGAAAAGGGCCCGTCACTTCGAGTTTTTTTGGATTTCGAACTAAAACACGTACCCAATAGCCTGCATTTTTAAATGCCTGGATGGCGTACTTGCCTGCATATCCAGTTCCTCCAACCACTAACACTTTTTTCATACAACTTCCTTGATACTGCGTATCATATCATTTGATTAAACCTTATGAGGTGAGTGTTTAGAGAAAGTAAAAAGTTCAAATTACAATGATGATAATTTTCTCTGGTTTTTAAGTCGAGATCAGGAGTACTCTAGTAATTCTAGGGGGTAGGGCGTGGAAACATACCAAACTGAACCGAATCGATTAACCAATCCCAAGAAACCTGCGAGACGAGCTAAGACGCCAATAGGCGTAAAAGTTTTTCAAAATGTGTTTAAATTAGGCCGTGTTTCACCCAAATTGATGGGTCGGTTTGCTTATACGTTATGGTTTCGGACAAATCGTAACCCACTCACAAAAAAAGAAAAAGAGTATTTGAGAGAGGCCCGGCATTATAAGGTGCCGTTCGGGAGTAAAGAGATTGCGGCCTTTTCTTGGGGTAATAGTCACAAAAAAGTGCTTTTGGCTCATGGTTGGCTCGGTCGTGGAATCCATATGCGGTTTTTCATTGCGCCTTTTTTAAAAGCTGGATATGAAGTCATTGCACTCGATGCCCCGGCACACGGACAATCGCCAGGAAAGCAGTCTGAATTATTTGAGTATGGGGATGCGATTCAGACAGTGGGCAAACTATTTGGTCCTTTTGAAGGGGTGTGCACGCATTCTGTGGGGGCAATTTCTACACTCATTGCTTTAAACCAAGGGTTTAAAGCTAAACGAATTGTCTGTTACAACACCCCATGTCGGTTAGAGGCAATGGTTCAGTATTTTTCAGAAACATTACAAATTCCAAAAGCAGCTGTTTTAGAGATGGGTCAATTATTTGAAAAAAATTATGGGAAAGATTGTTGGGATCGTGCTTCGGGGGATACATACGCGAAGCATTTGTCTATACCCGCTTTAATCATTCACGACCGAGATGATCGAGAAATACCCATCGAAGAAGGTAGGCAATTAGCTAAAGTTTGGAAAAATTCTAAGTTTATCGAAACAGCTGGACTTGGTCACCGACGAATCTTAAGGGATGATGGTGCAATATCAAAATCAGTTCGATTCATTGGGAGAGAGTGAGGGTTTACGAGGTGGATAAGATCGCATATTTTTACTTTGATTACGTTTCACCCTATTCTTATTTAGCGTGGCGCAAGATTAAGCGACTAAAAGAAGAGAAAACTCTAGATATCAAACTCAAGCCTGTGTTGTTTGCCGGCTTACTGAATCACTGGGGTCAACTTGGACCAGCTGAAATCCCCCCAAAGCGAAAACACATGTTCGAACAATGTATCCGATATGCTCGATTGATGAATATTCCTTTCCAAGGTCCTAAGACGCATCCATTCAACCCTCTTTCTGCATTACGCCTGTCAGTCCTAAACTCAGACGCAGCTGAGCAGTGGCAGTTGGTGGATGCTTTGTGGCAGGGCATTTGGGGTCTCGGCATTGATGCAGCCGACGAGTCTGCACTTGAAGATTTGGTAAATGGTGCGGGGTTAGATGCTAAATCTTATCTTTCTGAAATTAAAACAGAGGACATAAAAGAACATCTTAAGATGAATACCCAAGAAGCCATCCAAAATAATGTGTTTGGCGTACCCACAATTTTGGTTGATCAAAAGTTGTTTTGGGGGTTAGGGGATTTAGTATTTTTGAATATGTATCTGTTTAACAAAGACCCGCTGGATGATCAAAAAGTAGCTCATATTTTAAATCGTCCAAAGTCTGCTAACCGTTTGTAATTTAAACTGTTATTGACTTGTGTGGTACATCGTGCGAGTTATTTGTGATCAATTCTAGAACCGGTTCTAGTATAATGTGGGAAGGAGGGCCTCTCCTTTTTTCCTATGAAATATTTTCTAATGTTTTTCTGCTTAGCCCACAGTTCAGTGCTAGGTGCTCATAACCATTGTGATCAAATTGAAAACGCCATTCAAAGGCTCCTGCAATTAGAAAAAAAACATGTCGAAAAAATTCAACATCAGTCAGGTTTGATTGAATTTAAATATTTAGGATTGCCTGATCACTTTAATATTAGAAAATTAGATACTGATGAATTCTTCTATCACTATACAGATAATGAATCTGCAGACATTATTATGCAGAAAAAGAAAATAACTGTGGGCAAAGACCCTTATGTGTATATTATACCGGCGGGTTCTTCAACGCTTTATATGACATACATGGACCTGACAGGTATCCAATTAATTAAAAACTTCGTTGATTTAAAAAAAGTTGGTGTACTACAAGCAGACAAAAAAACGCATGTATTTCAAGTCGAAGTTCCTAAAGGTTACTCAGTGATTGAAGTTCTATCCTCAGAATCCAATCGGTTATTCCATTTTATCCCTTTATCTAAGGGTTACGCTTTGCCACTTGATGCTAAGCTTATTCAATACCCAGGTATGAAAAATTCTCAGATGACGCTAAAAATGGACTTTTGATCCCCGTTTGTAAAGTTTAAATACTCATATGTCGATACGAGAGCATATGAGTTTTCGTTCTAAATCGTTGTGTTTCGTGTTGATCCTCGGTTTCTCTATGAGCACACTTGTATATGCTCTATATGAGATGAGTGACTTAACGCCTGAAGCGATTGATCGTTGTTTATTTCAATATATGCCAGATAAATTGTTTGGTGATAAGAACGGTCAGTACATTGAGATTGATGATATTAAAATGTATTACGAAGTCTATGGTTCTGGAGAACCCCTATTACTGCTTCATGGCGGAAGCGCTTTTATTGAAACCTGGTGTGCTCAGATTACAGAACTATCTAAACATTTTACTGTAATTGTCCCCGAAACACGGGCACATGGTCGTACTTCAGATTCAGATAAGCCCTTAACATACGAACAGTATGCTTTGGATTACGTTGAATTTTTGAGAAAGCTAAACTTAAATCGTGTTCATATCGTAGGTTGGAGTAGTGGTGCAGTTGTGGGACTTGAGTTGGCACTTAAGCATCCCGAGTTGATCAAAAAACTTATTTTGATCGGTATATTTTATGACAGGCACAAGGGTGGGACAGAAATATTAAATAATACACTCAAAAATGCAACGGCTGATAGTTGGAACGGAAAATGGTTTTATCAGATTTTGTCACCGACTCCCGAACGATGGCCGATAGTCTTTAGAAAATTAAAAAAATTATGGACCGAATCCCCAACGTACACGGCTGACCAAATGAGAGGCATTCAAAAAGAAATTTTGATTATGAATGGGCGTGACGAAGAGTGGATTCGTACGCAACATGCACTCGAGTTGCACCAACTGCTCAAAAACTCAACCTTTGTCTCTGTTCCCAATACAGGGCATTGGTTACCTACAGAGAGCCCCAAAGCCGTTAACGGTCAAATTATTAATTTTCTTAAATAGTTCCTGGCAGCCGATTAAGTAAAAATAGTCGTTTTTGCTTGAAAAACCGTCAATTTGTGGTCAAAATCAGTCCGCATGAATACCATTAAATTGATCTTTGTGTTGGGTGCTGTTTCATTAATCTCTCAAGTTTACTCGGCCAACATTGATTTCTGGAAAATCCAACGTAGGGGCGCCAATTGTTTTTCTAATGTGCCCAAGGCAGAGCGTTTTCGGGATGCGAAAAAAATGGGAATTTCGGTCATGCGTATCACACCCAGCAAATGGCTAAACGGTCGGCATGAATCTAAAATGGGAAATTTTTTAATTGGGCCAAAGGATGCCTATGTAGGATTGATCAAAAAAGACCTAGATTATCTTGTTACAGTTTTGGGTGATGCGCATAAAGCAGGGATTAAGATAGTCCTGACACTTCTGAGTTTACCCGGATCTCGGTGGTCACAGCACAACATCATTAATGGCAAACGTGTTCAACAGCTGGATCTATGGAAAGATTTTAAATATCACAAACAAGCCGCTGATGTCTGGCAGAATTTGGCGAAAAGACTTAACAATCATCCTGCTGTTGTAGGCTACAATATTTTGAATGAGCCTGTTCCTGAGTTAGTCCATCCAAAGCTCAGAGATTGGTACACGGGTGATTATAAAGCCTGGCACAAAAAAATAAAGGGAACGGCAGCGGATTTAAATGTTTTCTATAAAACGGTCATCGCCGCAATACGAAAAGAAGATCAAGACACTCCCATCATCGTTGATACAGGTTTTTATGCGACTCCCTATGGTATTCAAATTTTAAACCCTAAAACTTTGAATGATCCCAACCTTATCTATGCCATGCATCATTATATTCCGTACCGTTATATCGGGAATGGAAATACGGGCTATGCGTACGGAGATAAAATACCTATCGGAGAACTTGATGTAAAGGGAGAAAAAGGATCGCATGCACCTTATGCACCCCTTGTAGTATGGGATAAAACATCAATGAAATCATTTTATGCTCCGGTTTTAAAATGGATCGAAAAATTCAATATTCCATCCAATCGTATATTTGTCAGTGAATTTGGCGCGCATAGAACTACCGAGGGCATTGTCTCTTATTTCAAAGATGCGATACAAATGTTTGATGCGTTGAATTGGCATTGGGCTTTTTATGCATTTCGAGAAGATGATGGATATCCACCTATGGACTATGAGTTAGGTCTCAAAAGTATTTCTAAAGATCATCCATACTGGACGTGTGCATGGAATTATTCTTGCGCCAAAAAAGGCCTATACAAGCCACATAATTCCCTTTGGAACGTTATTCAAGCAGGTCTAAAAGGGACGAACCGTAAGTAAAATTCATAATTTAATCTGAGTAAGTCCATGATTCGGATCCAACGATTTGATTAGCGAGCGTTGTTGAACGAAAAGCCGTATCTTTTCTGGGAAAATGTTTCCACAGATTTTGTTTAACTAAGGATAGCATTTGAACTTTAGATAGATGATCATCGCCGTATAACGAAATAATTTTGGAAGGGTGATCAGTGAGTGCGTACGTGCTGATGGGTGTCATGCCAAATGGGGAAAAATAATGAATAAAAAATGTATGGGAATCTTCAGATTTTCTATGATATTTAGCAGTGTAGGTCTTGGTCTTAAAGTTGAATGTTGTAGTCATGGGATTTTGTTGAACGGTTTGGACGGCTACGCGGGCGTGATTTCTAAGTAATGTTGTTTCAAATCCATTATGATTTGTACTGTGTTTTGTAAGTTGTATCTGTGCAAATGGAAATTTGTTAGTCACAAGGTAGGAATAGAGTGAGTCCATAGTCTTCCAGGCTGTATTTTGGTTTGATAAAATCTGGTCATATGGTTTTTTCAGATAGGTGTCCAACTCTTCTTTTGAAAGCCATTTCGAAGATGCCTCGAAGGTATCTACAGGGATACCCCTGTGATAAATATTGTATGTAAAGGTAACTTGTGCAACTGTCTGTTTGTTTTTGGCCAGCGAACCTTTTTTTTGTTCAATTTTGATTTCTAGTTTCTTTTTAATCGGAAACGCATCGTTGGGAAAAAGAGGAGGGAGGAAGTTATAGGTATATGATTCAAATCCAAGTGAAGGATGGTCTCCAGATACGCTATCTTTATTTAAATATAACTCAATTCTGCTTAATGATTGTGTTTCATGGAGCGACAGGAATGTATTTTTGCCTTTAAAATTGATTTCAGGAATGAGCTCTTGTTGGCGTTGGGTGACAAAAATATGGTTTGGTTCTCTAAAATTGATGACTTGTTGACCGTGAGGAAAAATGAGGTTGTTTTCGATAAAATAATCCTTATTATTTGTCCGGTTGAAAATTCTCAGTAAATTATTGAAGGCATGCGGGATTCGAATCCGAGTCATATCAAATTTTTTATTTTTGTGTAAAAAAGTGAGATCTGTGATTACGGAACCTTGAACAAAATATTTCCCACTCATTTCTCTAGAGATTTGATTTTGAATCCAACGGGTATAGGGTGTCGAAAATGAATGTAGTTCTTTTCGATTAAATTTCGCTTGTAGCCTAGGGCTGTTTTGGTTGGACGATCGAAAATCCTCCCAGAGTTGCTGAAAATTTGCATTTCGTAAATGTTGATCCAGTTTAAAAAACTCAGCCAGAACTCGTGTATTGATCGTCAAAGCTTTGTGATTAGAGTTTTGACTGAAATGTAGTTGCGTGATGTTGCCATTATCTGTTCCGAATTTGTTTTTTTCTAGTCTGTTATATTTAAAATTTGATTTGAGAAAGGTAGTTAAACCTTCTTCTGTGATGAGGTAATGCCCAAAAGGTCTGTTTTGAGAGAGTAGATCTGAAAGAGTGTAGAATGGAATTTCACATCCGTGACTCCATGCGCTGTTACAGAAAAAATATAGCGCAAGTATCCAAACAGAAAATCTTTGACTCAAAAGAGGCATCTGAGCTAGATATCATATGTGACTCCCATTCAAGAAACAACGTGCTCATAGATTTTTTAGTTACGCTTTTAAATCAAAATGATATAATTCTATTATAGGTGGTCTATATCTTAATTTTTAGATCCCACTCCCATTCACTATGAAACTAGATCTGAGATACATACTACTGACGGTGATACTTGCGTGTTTTAGCTCCCATGGATTGTCAAATAACTTACCAACAGAGCCTTCGCAGCCAGGTTCGGCAGATCAAATTGAAAAATCAAATAATCTGCCTGCGGATGAACTGCTGAATGACGAGGGGGGATTTAATTTTTTACCTTATCTTGTCTCCGGAGGCATTCTAACGCTTATTCTTTCATCCCACTACATTTGGTGGGATGAAGAGCCCGAATCTTTTCATTTTAAAGAATTCCATCCGATGCTAAGCAGAAGTTCTGATTCGGGGGGCACAGATAAATTTGGCCACATGTGGATGAATTACGTGCTTACTCGACTGGGGTCCAGGCTTATGTACCTCTTGGGTGCTGACCGTAAAGAAGCCATCATTTTCTCAGGTTTGACCGTTTTTGTAGGGTACACGCTGCTTGAGATTCAAGACGGATATACCGCTCATGGGTTTGATCCAGGTGATTTTTTGTTCAACAACTTTGGCATGCTGCTGGGTGTCATGAAAGAGATCTTTCCAGAGCTGGATAACTATTTTAGATTTCGAATGGGGTATTTTCCCAGTCGCCATTTTATTCGTGCTTTACATGCCAATGCGAAATCATGGTCTGATTTTCCTGAAGATTATGCAGGATTAACCTATTATTTTGACTTTATACTGCCTTTTGTTCCTTTTTTAACGGTTGGTTTACACTGGGTGACCAAAGGATATCAATGGCCAGATGAGGATCCGCCAGTTCCCTTTTCACGAAAAAAAGAGCGATTTTTAGGGGTTCATGTCGGCATTAATGGGTCTTATTTGATTCGAACATTCATGAATCCACGATTTATATCAACCAAGATCTTCTACTTTTTAGACCAATTAATTGCCGTTCCCTTTTCGATGATCGAATTTAAATTTAGTTTAGACGAAAGCTCAAATCGGTTGACCTTCGGAATTAATTCACACATAGTTATCAAAATATAACCTCGTTTATTTATGAGACCGGTTCAAGCTATAATACTGTTGAGTTATTATGGGCAGTATTACATTTCACGCGTTGATATCTAGCCAATTTCCTAAACAGATGTTATTTTGGGGCGTTTCCGCTATTGAGTTGCTGGAGGCGTTATGATTCAAAAAACAGTTTTTGTTTGCATGATTTCTTTAGGGACTGTTGCTACGGGTTATGCGTTTCATGAAGAAGCGGTGATAGAGTCCTTTCTATATGACAGCGCTTCAGGAAGCCCCCAAAATCGACTCTTTTTTGATGCCAACATGTTTCATATTTCATTGGCAGGAAAGCAGATTAAGGGCAAAAAAGTCGTTTCGGACATTCAGGCCTCTTTTCATGCAAGGTATGAGCGGAGTCTTGCCTCTCGTTTTGGGGCGATACTTGCGTCAAATCTTAAGTTCATACATTTTTCAAATGATGGTGCTCAAGCTACTTTAGCAAAAAACTACGACGCTGTTGCTCTGAGTGGTGGTATCGGGTTATTTGGTATTCCTACTGAGTGGCTAAAGGTCAATGCTGTAGTCACGTTCTTTCAGCAGTTTTTTTATGTAGGGTCACCTTTGGAAAATCGGGTATCATTTGATTTAAATTGGATGCCTCAGCTGGAACTTTCTCTACAAGCGTTGGTTGCCCGTCTGTCACTCTTCGAATTTCAAACGGGGGTAGAGGGATTTGTTCAAGCAGGTAGTAAATCACTAAGCTTCGGATACGGGTTTGGTGTTTGGGCTATGGCATTTTTTATGACATCAAAGGTTTTTTATCTTAAGGCGGCCTACCATTTGAAAAATTTTGAATTCCAATCATCTGACGAACGTTATGAAGATCTAGAGGTTGGACTGGGTATGCGGCTTCGCTTTTAATACATCCTCAAGACCCCAAAACCAATCATAATATGAATCAAGTAAAGTTTTCCTCCCGCAATGCCGACACGTGCATAAGGGAGAGGTCTTATGAAAAAAATTATCTTGAGTCTTTCAATTGTGATAGTAGGGTTTGGATTAGGTAAGACTGGGTATGCCAAAAAAGATCCCATCGATGATGTGCTTGCCCAGAAAGCAATCAGCATTCGACAGAACGTATTACTTAGATACAGTGAGTTGATGACTTTGGGAAGCGTGTCCAATAGTAAAGCTCGTGTTGTATTACTAGATAAATTTGATCAATCTTTGGCTCAAGCCCAAAAGAACAAAGATTATGATCGTGCAATTGGGTATACGGAAATGGTGTTGACATTGGTGAGGGCATACCACGTATTCAAAAATTACGCAGTGCATTTAACGTTTACGGATATTCATCCTGATGCTATTGAAGATGTGAAGAAAGCTGCAATTAAAGTGGGACAACTTGTGGATCCCATTATGCGAAGAGCTTTTTATTTATTACATGACGTGAGAAAAGACAATGATGTGCCTGTCTTTCAATTGGGATTTTATGTAAATTTAATCAATCGGTTGAATGAAACAATGGATGTGTTTCCAAGCGAGCTCGAGGTGTACATACTCCAATCTGCCCGATAATTCGTTTGCCATCCCTACTCTTCCTTGTCATCCCTTGTGCATGTTAGATAATTCGATGACAATTGGGAGGGATTGCTTTGGTACGATCCCCATGCTTTTAACAATACTTGTCAACGAATTACCTAACCTTTACAATTGCGAGGAGGGCCGAGGGCACTTGTGCCCCGGTCTGACGAAGCAATCTGCTCTTGCTTCCTTGGCACAGATAATGATATGGTTCTGAGCTCCAAGTGCAAGTGAGGTCATGTATGGCGTATTTTCGAGCAAGTGTAGTAGGGTTCATGTTTTTGCTGAGTTATGCTTTTCCGGCATTATCCTGTGGACCCGCGTTCGAAAATCAGTTGGATTCACTGCTTAAACAATTCCATGAAACACCAAAAGTACTTCGTTTGAGAGATGCCTTAGTTGCCGCTGCGATTGAATATCAAAAAATTTTTCAAGATATTGTTCAGATTCAGGACGGTCATATCGTATTAGGTCATGCCAAAAAACAAGCCACACACCTCCCACAAAAGCTTCAAGCATGGGAGGTGCTTCAACCGTCGGGTCCAATTCGAATTTTAGGTGAACTAGGATATGGCGCAGATGAAGTACATATGGAATTGAAGGGTCGGACTCAAAATGTCTACAAAATTGGCGATTATTATGTTCGGCCTTTTTTACCTATGTACGCTCAAAAATCATCCTTTGATTCATTTCGTAAGATACTAGCTGCACAGAATCTACGTAAGATCACAGCGATAAACGTGGTATCTGAGACGATTCTAAGTTTTGTAACCGGTCGTATTTCCAAAATCATTAAGGAAGATGGCTCAGTTGTTAAAGGTGAATGGGATGTGAGGAAACTCAAAGCTTCAGCCACCAAAGAGATTACAGGCCCACTGCGAGGACTTTTAAATATGGATCATTCGATTGCGTCAGTGGCTGATGAAAAATCTCTTTCGAATTTTATGGTGTTTCATTTTTTGGTAGGACACTGGAATCTTAAAGAACATAATGTGCTTCGTGATATTAGCATGGTTAAAGGGGTAGATTACGGGGAAGCATTTCCCGTGTCGTTTAATCTGATGGCCTACGCGTTTTCTGCTATCAACTTGCCAGACCAGGTAACATCCGAAATGGTGAAGGCCATTGAGCACTTGTCCCCCTCTAATATCGGGCAGCGACAAGTCCTGCTGGCATACATGACCCAGCCAGAGTTATATCAGTTGGCTTATCAGCACTTAGTTTTGAAGCACCTGCTAAATTCTGGTCAATTTAAAATTTTAGAATAGAATGAATCTTATCGAAAGAAATAATAGTCATCCATTTCAGGATAAAGCTCCGTATACGTGACCATGATTTTGTAGGCCTCAAAAAGTAATTCGAGCGCTTCCTTTGAGTTATAGGGTCCACCCGTGACGAATTTTTGGGTGAGCTTTTGTGTCAATTCGGGTTGCTCATAAAAAAAGCGTTGAGCAGCCGGATTCACAAAATGGCTTGGGCTAATCTTGTCGCCACGAGTGAAAAACATATAGAAATTATTTGGCCCGTCCAATTCACCGTCTTGCGTAAAAGCCTCAAACGATCGTGCGTAGGTATGTGTCGTGTTTGGTGTGTCCAATGCGTTATTGCAAAGTTCATACTCAGAGCGAAACAAAGGCCAGCCTTGTTTCCAAAAATACCAAGGTGCTTTCTTCGTAGCGGGCCCGTCCGTCGCGAGATGCGCCATAAATAAATCAAGAGCGACTAAAGAATGCCATGCAACCTCGACGCTATGTTCACCAACTGCGAATCTCATTTCAGTTTGGATCGTATCTTTATACTTGTGGGTTAATGTTTGAGCAGTTGTTAAAAATTCAGGCACATGTTCAGGGTTTCGAACTATAAAAAGCATGAGTGTGAGGTAGGCATTCACATCTTCTAAATATCCTTGCTTCACAGGGTGATGTTTTTCAGAGAATTTTTGCATGAACGAATTCTTGGGGTACGTAACTAAGCCAGCTCCTTGAGAGCTCCATGTTGATAGTCTATTCATATTACTGATGAGCCATTTAGCGTAACTCGACTCTAAATTGGAAGTACTGCCTGTGTAGAGTTCAATCATTTTATTTGTGACTGCAGGATCTGTTGTCAATGGCTGTTGAAATGTCCACAAAATCCCACGGACAACCAATCGTCGTTCCAATTCAGATTTGGCACCTGGAATTACAATAGTGCTCATTCGATCTTGTTCTAATTGAAGCAACTTTTCTGGATCATGCATCCCGCACGTGACTTGTTGAACACTGCCATGAGAATGAGGAGAAAGCCCGACTAGAGCTATTAATATGAATAATTGATTGAGTTTCATACAGCAGCATTAAAACTAAATCATTGTAATTCATTTGTCAAATTAATTAATTAATTAATGATTAGAAGGAGTTGAATTAAAAAAATTACATCATATTCGATAGATGTGCAAGATTTCACGTATGTGGGGTCGGTTTCAGACATTTGCAATTGAATGCTTCTTCTGCCTTCTATATAGTAAATAGTATACAGTGAATGGGTAGGTATGTTGTTCATCATACCTACCCAAACCCTCACAAGGAGGATCGGATGCCTCGTCGTATTTTTGTTTCCATCGTCGTTATTTTAATGATTGCCATCATGAGGATCTCTGCCTGTGGCAGTAAATCGTCTTCGCGAAAAGCAGTTCGGAATATTGCCTCTACAGATAATAATAATAACCAAAACCAAAATGGTAAATTGGGAGGCGGCATCCCTGTTCAATCGGGTGAAGAGGGTGATATAAAAGAAGGCCGATACCCCAGTCAATGCGGCAATATCCAAATATCGGATGATGACAAATATCTTTTTGTCGTTAACAAAACCAAAAGCGGTGAGTATAAAGAGGACGCGCCTGGATCCTTGTCTGTTTTTCGTGTAAGTGAAAAAGGAAAGGATGATAACTCTCTTGTAGAAGAAGTCGGTGTCGGTGAAGATCCGTACAGTGTTTCGGTCTTACCTAACAAAAGTCGTGCGTACGTTACCAACGGAGCCGACAACAATGTCAGTGTGATTGATCTCAGAACCTCTAAAGAAATCAAAAAAATTCCAGTCGGTTCTGAACCTCGATGTTCTGCGTTGTCTCCGAGTGGAAAAATGTTGTATGTTTCCAATCATTCGGATGGAACCGTTTCTGTCATCGACACGGGTAGTACGCGCGTAATTAAAACCATCGATCTTCAACTAAATCAAGTCAGAATCAAAAATCCCTACGCCCTGAGTGTGACAAATAATAAAGACGAAAGTGATGCAGATGAAAAAGTATATGTAGCTGATTTTTATGCTCGAGGCCGAGCTTCCGTACCCATCGATCAACGAGAAGCAACCGACAATGGAAAAGAAGCGCGTATTGCAGTCATCGAGGCAAGTCAAAACAGTATGGCCCGTATTATCATGCTTAGCCCATTACCTGGTAATGTGGTTGGATTCCCAGGAGATCGGTCAAAATTTTCTGTACAAGGGTCAGAGCACCCGATTTTTAAAGCAAAAGGGGCCGACCCCACTAAGGAACTCCAAGGGGCGTTTTTTAACCAACTGTATCATTTTGCACTCGATCCTGAGTCAGACATGATGTACGTACCAGCCATTGGAGCCGCACCCGCGCCACCCGTAAAATTTAATGTAAATATCCAGGCCCTTGTGGGGGTTGTAGATACTGCCAGTGATCAAGAAATCACCTCACTGCATCGCAATCTCAATAATTTAATTAAAGTTGAAAAAGATCCAGAACCCCCGTTTATTCCAGATAATGCTGCACGACTCGATCGCGCATTTATGGCTGATACGATAGCCTTGGCTATCCGAAAAGGCACAGCCCTATTTGTCAGTCGTGGGGGGAGTTATGTCTTGCGAGCTGCTATCGGGAATGATGGCAGCATGAAATTAGAACAAAATAGCCGAGGTGCGGGTATTCGATTAGCCGTCGGCAATATTCCGACCGGCATTGTCATGAATAGCTCAGGAACACGGGCTTATATAAACGCCGAAGTGTCACAAACCGTTACGACACTTGATCTTGAGAAAAATGATGTCATGAGTACGTTTAGGAGTGCCGATTTACCTCCACCTGGATCGGAAGCGCATATGATCCTAATTGGAAAGTTAGCCTTTTTTACGGGTATGGGCTTATCTCCCGAAAATTTAGTGAAAGCTGACGTCAGAAAGATTGATACCCACACGTTTCGAAATTTAGCATCCAACCATAACTGGAGTTCCTGCGCATCCTGTCATCCTGGCGGGTTAGCCGACGGTGTGACCTGGTTGTTTCCGACGGGACCTCGTCAGACGCCAGCGCTTGATGGCACGTTTGCCCTGAAGGATCCCAATGATCAACGGGTACTCAATTGGAATGCAGTACGGGGTAGTGTGACGGATTTTAATAACAACGCCAGAAATATCCAAGGTGGGTTTGGATTTTCAATTGATGCCGCACGGAAAGTTCAAATACCGGGTAACGACAAAGGCAGTGTGGAAGATGCAAAGATTGTTGAAAATCATGGCCCTGACCATAAAACAAAATTTGGAAACCGAACGGGTTATTCTGATTCATTAAACCTGATGACCCTCTGGGTCCAGAAAGGCATTCGGACACCTAATCGTCCCTCAACCCTAAATGCACAACTAGTAAACGCCGGTCGCGGGTTATTTAAAGTACATTGTGCGTCTTGTCATGGAGGCGCTAAATGGACTTCATCTCAAATTCAATGGACCAATCCAATTCGTAAGGGTGGGCAGCCGCTACCACCTGAAGCTGACAAGGTTCAGTTTATAAAACCAGAGCTACCGGTCATTGTGAAATTCGTCGGTGGTGTTCAATCAACCGATATTATTATGAACATTGGAACATTGGATCTCACTAATGTAATCGAGTTTAGAGGTGCAGGGAAAGGTATTGGAAAACGATCTGTGCCACCGCCAGGATCTTTTAACTCACCGTCCCTTTTGGGTGTGGCAAGCACGGGCCCGTATGGTCATCACGGTCGAGCCAAATCGTTGATTGATGTATTTCGAGCGAGAACGCCACAAGGGGGATTGGGTCACCCAGCTTTTGGATTGAGTGGGAATCAATTATCCGCTGTTGTGGAGTTTATTAGGGCCATTGACGAGAAAGAACCACCGCTTTAAATTTACAAATTGGATTTCCAATAGGTGGGGTTGACCAAAATACCATCCGTCATGTTCACTTTGGCCACGTTCACCTTTTGAATATTGAGGGCTTCCATATAGCCTAATACGAGAATCAGGTTTGATATTTCCGTGCTGGCATATTTGGATCCTATCGCTTCATCGGATAACCCTAGACGTCGATGTAAGGTGTCACGGACTTCCTTTTGGGTGAATGACTTTGAGTCACTGTTTACTTGGTTTCGAATGCTGTAATAATGAACCCCGCCAATGCCTAGGATTTCTGAATTTGAAAGTTTTGCTTTCAAATCTTGTGAGGTTGTTTTTAATGCATGTGCTTTGGCATGTTCAAGGGCTGCTGCTGCGTCGCTTTGAAAAATAGGATTGGGCGTCGCTCGCGTTTCTTTGCGTTGAATATGTTTTAGGATGTAATCTTTGAACGTGACTGATGCCAGACTTCCTTTGTGCACACTTAATTTTTCTGAGATTGAAGCAGAAAGTTGCATACTGCCACCACCGATATCCCAAACTACAAGTGGCTTCCCATTGTTTTTCACTTTTCCGGCTGCACCATAATAGCCAATTTCGCCTTCATCTTGTTGAGAAATAATTTTAATACGTAATCCGAGTTCACGATAAGCTCGCTCTAAAAATATTTTTGGATTTCGAGCATGTCGAAATGCCGAAGTGGCAACTGCAGCAAATGTTTTTGCGCCAAGTGAGACGGCTTGTGCTTTGAATGTTGTTAACACTTTCATCCCACGATCTATTATTTCTTGGCTGAACTTTCGGTCTTTTGAAGCTGACAAATCGGATTTATAGGGTACTTTTTCTTTTGCCTCGCCCAACACTTTCAGAATGGTATGTCGGCAGGTATCCACAAGTGCAACCGTCATTTTAGTGGTACCTGATCCGATGTCAAATGCCGCACGTTTGGCAATACAGGTAGGGATTGTTTTGACTTGAGTGTATGTGATGGCATAGCCGATCAGGCTAAACAAAACGATCGTAATGAATCCGGTTACCAGGCGTTTTCCATTCATGGGGTTGGCTCCTAAGGATATTGGCGTATTTGTATATCTAGTGCATTCTTGTTCAAACATCAATTAAAAAAGCGATTAACTTCAGATTACTGCTTAAGATGGAGAACTATATTTCACGATTGGTGCAAGGAAATGATCAAACTGCCAATTTTTTCGATGTCGCTTGGGCGGGGTGATAGGTAGGGTTTCAAGGGCCAAATAATCAAAACCTAGATTTTTGAGAAATCCTCTAAATTGCGTGCCCAATGTATCTGGTGCATCCACAAAAAAGGTAAGTGTACCCGTAGATTTTAGAAGCTTAAGTTTGGCTACCGTTTCGATAAACAAAATGCCATCTCGATGGAGTTCTGTTAGATCTAGAGGATAGCCATCATAAACGATGCCACTGAAATGTTCTTGGGGTAGGGTGTGAAGAGCTTCTTCCCAACTCCCTTCAAGGACAGTAGCATGTGGAATCGCTTGGGCCTCTTTTGCGAGATGTGTATTGATTTCAATGATGATGTGATCTTGAATATTCCGGCTGGCGCGATAGCTTTCAATGACTGTATCTAAAATGCCTAGGCCGTATCCAATATTTAAAATATGGCCACCGTTTCGGGTAACAATATCCCCCAAACGTTTCATGTAAGGTGCCGCGTAGCTGGACATTGCCTCGTGACCCAGAATATGCATGATACGTTCGCCATCTTCAGTGGTTTCGAGAGAGGGTAATGCTTGGCGCCAGGCATCTCGTAGATCTTCAGTGTAAAGAATTTTCCGAGAATCTAAAGATGTCGAAAGGGACGCAACATCATCCGTCATGTATAAAGGTGAGTCTTCCATTGGGCCTATATATAGCATGAAATGATCTAAATTGAAAGTTGACGAATAGCCCCGTAGGTCCGTTGAAAACGAACCTACGGGTGTGTGTTGTTAAGGGATTAAAAAAGGCTCATGTGCGTCTATAGACTTCAGAAATTCCACAACAGCTGAAACCTCACTCAAATCCATTTTAAAAAGTGGGTGCTCTAGGCCACCGTCGGTCTTGAGTTTAAACACATCTTCAAGCATCTGAGCTCGACCGTGATGGCCGTAGGGGCCTGTGGTAGCCGCCCCTAATAAGCTCGGGCTATTGAAAGACCCACCCGCACCTACGGAAGCTGTTCCAATGGCACCACCCGCACCTCGAATTTCGATGGGGTTGGTGAGATCTAACGTTGCAGTTCCCACATTGGTGTGAATGATCGTATCTCCATTAAATGAAACTAGTGGTCCATTGGTGGCTGCAACGAGAAAGACAACGCCTGTGATACTTGCCGCTGGAGTAGATGAACCTCCAAAGAATAAGGGCAGGGGATAGTCAATCCTTGAATCTGTCCATTGTTCACCGCCATGACAGGCGACACAGGCCTCTGCCGAATTATCGTTCGCTCCGTTGATATCCGTTGTTCGGGTAAATGTTTTACGTCCCATGGCAACCAGGTGGGGTTTTAACCCCGAGGGCCGATTGTAGGTTCGAACCCCTTTTTGAACCCACAGGGTCATTTTGTTTAATGCTTCAGAGACGCCTTTAATATTTGAGTCGCTCGTTGGATTTCGTCCCAGAAAATTATTGATAACCGTTTGTTCATTCGCACCATGGTTGCCGACTAACCCCGTATCCGATGGACCAGCGTTGGGATCATTGGCTGGATCCTGTGCAAAAACTTGAGCATCGGCTGTGAATCCAAAGCCCCCTTGCACGTTGCGTGCATTGTTATTGAAATCGGTCACACTACTTCGAACTGCATTCCAGTTAAACACGCGTTGGTCAATTGCACCGCCATACGAAGAAAAAGAGCCGTCCAAAGGTATGGTCTGTCTGGGGCCAGTGGGAAACAACCATGTGACGCCATCAGCCAAGCCATTGGGATGGCAAGACGCACAAGAGCTCCAGTTGTTATCTGAGGCCATGTTTCGAAAGTTTGCGGTTACGATATTTCGTACATCTGCGTTGTCGGCAACTTCTGCTGGGATCCCAAATCCAGTGAAGAACGCAAGTTCTCCAATGAGAATCATGTGTGCTTCGGTGCCAGGCGCAGGTAGGTCTGCGGTTGCAAAGTTCGAACCAATAACCGAATTAGTTTCTAAATTTATACACGTGACATTTTGGGAGACTTTGTTGTTCACATAAGCACGTGTACCGCCTGAGTTTAAAACGACCCCGTTTGGAATACTCCCAACTGTGAATTTCGTAATAATAGTGTTGGTGACTTCAAAATCAAGTTCACCATCTGTGATGGCACCTTTGGCAACGAAACTACCGGATCGAGATACAGCAATTGCGACATCATTCCGGACTGCAATTGCCACAAAATCACCAAAGAAGGCTTTCTCTAATCCACCTAGCACAGTGCGATTGGGTTCTGTTTTGACGGACTCATTTAGGTTTGCGCGTGAAACCACTTCGCCATTGAATAAGGTAGCCAGTAGTGCCTGAATATTCACATTAAACTTGACGGGCGGTGAAGGTCCCGCGCCGATTGAGGGCACGTAGAGCCGCCCATTGTAATATCCCAGATGTCCCAATTGGTTGAAGTAAGCCCCTTGTGGTACAGCGGCAGGGTCTGTGCCACTCGGTGCTTCAAAAACTGTGCTCCCAAAGGCTGAGCGGTCTCCATTAAATCCCACATTATCGATGGGAGCTAGGCGCACGATACTCGAAATAGCAGTTGTCTCTAAGGACACAATACCAACACGACCTTCTTTGCCGTTATCAAACCCTTCAATCGCATCAACACCTAATCCGGGTCGAGGACGCGCGAAAAAGTCCGTCACATATAGGGATTCATCAAAATCTTCGTCATTGCCATTATTGGTGAGGGCGAGGCTGTATGGATTGTAAATGCGCGTGGGGCCATGGGTTGGATCTTGAAAGATGAGCTCACAAGTTTTAATTAAAATATTGTTCACCGTGTCGATGATCGATACCGTGCCGTCCGAAAAATTAGCGACAAACAGCAGATTGCCAGATGGGGAAAGGGCGGTACCCCGAGGTTCAGATCCCACCATGATGGTTGTCAGGACTGTATTGTTTGATAGATCAATCACGGAAACAGTGTTGTCGGCTCCATTACTGACGTAGGCTCGGGTTCCTGCAGCGTTAACTGAAACACTGTAAGGGTCTCGTCCAACTTCTATCTCAGCTAGTTTTGTTTTGCTGTCAGACTCACCGTTTAGAACCTGTACGACCGTTAAGGATCCTTTATGAACATAAGGGGTTGCGGTTTTAGCTGCTTCAGTGGAGGAAATCTTGTTGATCACGTAGATTCGTGTGTTGTCATTTGAAATTTGTATAGTGCTGCTTAAAGAAGCCAAGATGGCCGCGACAACGGCCTCATCATCTTTATTGTTACAGGCATAAAAAGTCGTGGCAACACCCATCACAAACGTCAAAAACAAACTAACAACGAGATTCCTTCTCATATCTTCCCCCCGGTTCTAGATCATTAAATCGAACAGGGGTTCAATTTACAATCTTGACTTTTTGAATTTGAAGTTATTTAGGGCGTGTCCTCATTAGGGATTCGTTATGAGGAAATGGAGATTTTGATTCGAAACGAGGAGGTTGAGTGAAAAAACCGCAGGTGTAGTAGCGCTACATCGAGGATTCTTTCATGAAAATCGACGAAGTTGTAGGCCAAAAGATCTATTCCACAGTAGAATCTCTAATGAGGACACGCCCTAGCTGAATTTGGGTTTGAAAGACAAAGTCATCCCGATGAGTACAGCATTATTAAAGACTTGTGCCCCAAGCCCCAAACGAAATCCATTTTCAATATGGTAGTACAAGCAGAGTTCAGTCGATGCGAGGTTGAACCCTTGGCTAAAGACATACGTGAGGCCAGTCTGGGCGGTTAGGATTAAATAACGGAGTAAAAACCAATCAAATCCGATAAGGGTGTGTATTGAGAAAAGATACTGACTAGCGTTACCAAAGATACTCGCCCCCGATGCGACGAATCCCTGAAACATACGGCCCGTTGTATGGAATTTTAACGAAAGGGGGACGGTACCTCCATAGAGATCAACTGCTTCGAAATTAGTAGCTATGAAAAGCTCTGGCTTTGCTGAAAAAGATAACCATTTTTGAATGGGCACGACAATTTCAATTTCGGGATTGACCATGCCAAGGACACTAAAAGAGGGCTCTTCAGCAGTGGCCAGCTGAGCTGTTGTGAACCCTAAAAGTAAGATGGATAAAAAGAAAAAATTTTTCATTGATGTGCTCCCTCAAATTGTTGTAGTTCAAGATGTCAAAAAACACAAGCACTGTTCCCGAAAGTAAAAAAGCCATTGATGACAATTGTCACCAATGGCTTTTTTTGAATGACTAGATCTGGTTGAGAACTTAAATCTGTGGTGCCCAGGTAAATGCAACCATAGCCAAAGTTCCTCTAGGTCCAATTTGCGCATCAACACCGACTCTTAATTCCTCTGTGAGTTTATAATATACATCCAGAGATAATCCAGGAAAGAGTACCGCAACAGAGTCCAAAATCCCGACATACCAAAGCCCTGTCTCAGCTTTAAGACCAAAGTGACTGTTGATATCCCAAGAAACACCAATGAGGGTTTGACCCACAAAGCTAAATGCGTTGTTTTTGTATATAGGTGTGCCGCCCACTTTAATGTAAGGGGTAATTTTTTCTAAGCTCCAAAACGCCTTGAGTGCAATAGGTAGGTTAACAACGGGTCCAACACGACTAAAGTCAGTGACCAAACCCAGGCTTGGCTCTACGGTGACGCCTAACCAACTATTAAATTTTACGTCAATTTCAATTTCTGCTTTACCACCACTAATAAACGCATAATCTGCAGCAAGGCTGTCTTTGCTTGTCAATGAAACTGTGCCTAACACAGCCACTAGACCCAATAAACCAATTCCTTTAATTATTTTTTTCATACATTCCTCCACTAAAAATGTTTATAATTAAACAAAATGTATCAATAATTAGGGGGAAAAGCAAGGGATAATTGCAATTAAAATGATCTTAATTTATCCAAAAGCTATGGTATTCAATAAGTTACGAAAATGGGAGGGTAAAAATGGACGCATCTTCAGAGCGAATACGGGTGAGGCGAGCCCCAAAACGGGGACAGTATGACGCTGATACCATCAATCAAATCTTAGATGAAGCACTCATATGTCATGTGGGGTTCAATGATCACGGGGGACCTTTTGTGATACCCACCATTCATGCACGAATCGGCGCTAACCTGTATATACATGGCTCAAAGGCAAGCCGGTTGATTCGATGTGCCATCGAGAATGAGCGAACCTGCATTACCGTCACCTTAATCGATGGGTTGGTACTGGCCCGCTCGACTTTTCACCACTCCATGAATTACCGGTCTGTGGTCATCCTAAGCCGAGGCACACTCATTGAAGATGAAACTGAAAAATTGAACGCTCTTAAAGCCATCTCAGACCACATGGTTCCGAATCGATGGGATCACGTCAGAAAACCCAATGCCAACGAGTTGAAGGCCACAGCCGTAGTTCAATTTGACTTAAATGAGGCTTCAGCAAAGATTCGAACCGGTCCTCCGGCTGACGATTTTGATGACTATGCGTTGCCTGTGTGGGCAGGGGTAGTTCCCATGCAGCAGCGCTTTGGTCAACCCTCACCGGATCCAAAATTGGCTGAAAGCGTCGCATTACCCGAGCACGTTAAGGCATTATTATAGATGCCAAGTGTGATCTCCGCTTTAGCATCACGATACTAAAGACGATACAGCTTTTATAATAAGTGGAGGGGCCGAGATGCGTATTTTATTAACAAACACAGGACCATGGGGAACGGGCAGCTCTGCTGTCATCGAAGGTGTTAAATCTGAACTGCTTCGGTTGGGCCATCAGGTCAAGGTGATCTTGCCTGATCGCCAAGAGAACATCGCAGGCATGAACTTGAACCCTGATCACTATCATGTCATGACGTTTCCAACCAGCTATCAAGGTGAAGCATTCTATACCTTTCCGCTCATGATCTCTGACCCAAATCCTCGTAACCTCAGGGGTGCTTGGACCTTTAAAGAAATGCCTCAGGCTGCTTTTGAAGCCTATCAGGGTTACTTAAAATCTGAGTTAGCTTCTGTTATCCAAGAATTCAAACCTGATCTGGTCGAAACACATCATGTTTGGCTAACAGGCTACGTGTTGAGTCAACTCAATATCCCATACGTCTGTTGTGCCCATAACTCAGATCAACTGGGATTTGAATTTGATGAGCGAATGCAGCCGTACGCCAAAACGTGTGCCCAACAAGCGCAAAAAATATTTGCACTCTCTGAGTCAAACAAAGCGCAAATCGTATCTCTCTATGATGTCGCGCCTGAAAAAACGCCTATTTTAGTAAATGGATACGACAGCGAGACGTTCAAACCCATGCATATTAATAAAGCGGAACTTTTTGATGCCTACGATATTCAATACCCGTTAGATTTACCCGTTGTTGTGTTTGGTGGAAAATTATCAAAAATTAAAGGCATTGACGTCTTGCTTGAAGCGAATGCTCAGCTTCAAAAAACGACGCCATGCGTTATGATTGTATTTGGTACTGGGGAATTGAACGACGCACTAGAGCGGTGTCCCACAGATGAAGAGACCAATCGAGTTGTGTTCATGGGACATCAACCGGGTTCGGTGCTTGCACAGTTTTACAACTGTGCCGAAGTCAGTGTGTTACCCTCTCGAAACGAAGGATTTCCATTGTCTGTATTAGAAGCGATGGGATGTGGGGTACCGATTGTTGCCAGCAGGATTTGTAAATTGGAAGATCATATTATCGGAGAAACCGTACCACCCGAAGATCCCGGTGCGCTCTCAGACGCCTTGATCCGTCTCCTTGGTCAATCCCATGCGGCACATGTGGCTATGAAGCAACAAGTGTTGAATCACATTAAACATTATACGTGGGCTGAGAATGTAAAAATTCGAGTGAAATTGTACGAGCAAGTCTTGCGAGAAACAAACTCTTAAGCGACCTCTTTTTCAGGACTCTTTTTTTTAGAACCGGACTCGTAAATAACTTCGTAAAGAGATCAAGCGAAATCTGTAGCCTCAAGGCCGCAGGTGAAAAATGCTCGGAGGTGGCCACATTGGCCATCGAGAACATTTTTTACCGAGAACGACGAGGCTGGGCAGATTGCAGCTGATCGGAATAGAGGTTATTTATGAGTCCGGTTTAAGTTCTTTGAGCTTCATTTCCCAACGATACGCGTGGCTAACGATCTCACTTAAGTTGTCGAACTGGGGCTTCCAACCGAGAACGGCTTTAATTTTGTCGCATACTGCAATCAACTGCTCTGCGTCACCAGCACGTCGGCCAGCTTCTTTGACCGTAAAGGCTACACCCGAAGCACGCTGTACTTCCTCAATAACTTCTTTGACACTATATCCATGACCGTACCCAACATTAAGCAGCGTGGATTCACCGCCATTTTCCAGATACGTGAGTGCATCAAGATGTGCCCGAGATAAATCTTCAATATGGATATAGTCTCGAATTGCTGTTCGATCAGGCGTATTGTAATCCGTTCCATAAATTTCCATGTGAGACCGCTGTCCCGTAGCAGTTTCGCATGCAACTTTGATGAGATGGGTGGCATTTCGGGTGCGTTGGCCCATGCGACACTCTGGATCAGCCCCTGCTACATTAAAATATCTCAGGGCAACATATTTTAGGGGATGTGCTTTTACGATATCTTCTAACATCATTTCAGTTAGCAATTTCGATTGTCCGTAAGGGTTCAAGGGGGCAGGTGAAGACAACTCATCAGCTTGACCACTTACGGGTGATCCATAAATTGCTGCTGTACTTGAAAAAATAAATCGATGAACATTGTTTGCAAGGCACGTCTCAACCAATCCCAACGTATTACAGGTATTGTTTCTAAAATATTTTATGGGGTGGGTGACAGATTCACTAACGGTTTGAAAGGCAGCGAAATGAAGTACAGCATCAAACTGCTCCGCTTGAAATAATGCATCAAGTTTTTCTAGATCTGCTAAATCAATTGAAACCAATTTCTCGTCATAAATAAGGGCGTCTCCGTAGCCGGCCTTCAGGTTATCGAGTACGACAACCGTATGTCCTGCTTCGGACAACTGTCGTGTGACATGACTGCCAATGTAGCCTGCGCCGCCTGTAACCAATAATTTCATATGATCTTCCCTATAATTCCATCTGTGGTCATAAGTATATGCGTTTATACCTGTTTCGTCACTTTGGGCCAGATCTTTAGGGTCGTATGATTGACATGCTACTTCTGTGTATGCTACAAACAAGCCCCATGGGACAATTTAAATGTTATTTATTTTATATCTCGGTGTTAACCTTAGGTACCGCTGAATATGCTCAAAGCTGCTCTGTCGAGGATCTTAAACAAAAATTAATCCAAGCAAGTGGGGAACAAACGTTAAAAAAACGGATTGTGACTGCAGATCAAACAAATATTGAACAGTGGGGACTCAGGGTTGCTGCTTATGAAGAAACTCTAAGAATGTCTGGTTTTAGATATGATATGCAGTTAGAAATGCTGATGACACAAGATCCATTTACGCGTGCATTCTTTCATGAATCACAAGACGCATTCTCAAGTAAAACTTTTTATGCAATTCAGGACGAAATTAAGATGTTAAAAAAACGATGGGCGGCATATGACCAAGTCATGCAAAATAGATTTTCATCTCAAGTTGTAAAAGATTTTTTCAGAAATGGCAACGGTTTTTCACGCGAACTCATGAATCGTATTGCACAAAATGCTCATCTCGATGTCACACTGGATCGATTACTTATGATGCGTGACCAAGTCGAGGCAGTGCATGGTGAAACCCAAGCAAAATATGATGTTCCTGAACCTCGCAGTAAACAAGAACATACGAATTTGCGGATGGGGGATAAGATTGCAATCAAGGGGACGCCAACCTTTGAGGGGATGACAACCTTTTATCTAGATATTGTGATGGTTATGGATGTTATTCGTGCACATATGATCAACAATCAAAAATCGATGGATCAACCGTTTGATGGCCCTCTATTCGATGGCCAAGGGTTTGAAGGATCCACCCTTGTTGGATTAGGATCTGGATACCCCAGAATGGGTGTTTTCTTAGGGCTTAGTTATCCTAATCTCGAATACAATGGATATGAGATCGCACCTGAACGTGTTCAAGTCAGTCAGCAAGTTGTGCGTAATTTAGAACTAACGAACGTACACTATGAAGAGCGGAATTTAAATCGAACAGGATCTTTGCCTGAAGATGGTAATATTTATTTTATCTATGATTCGTTTGGAATTAATACACGAGATTTTGTAATTGATGAATTACAAAAACTTGGACAGAAAAAATCGTTTTATCTGGTTGTTGTCGACGGCTACACTTACGATCTAAGAATTCGGTTGCCGAAGGAAAAATGGCTTAATCGTATCTACTTAGGATACAGTCGGGGACCCTATGGAAATCCCATACAGTATGGTCCTGATACTGCTGAACAGGTTTCTATTTTTTACGTACATAAAAAATGATATCACTTATTTAAATAATAGGTGAAAAGGCGAGTTTTAAACCTAGCAAGACAAAGAAAACACCCATCCCCCGTTCAATGTAATACTCCACTGTGTTAATCCGGGATCTCACAATTTTTTGTGAAAAAGCGTACGCTAAAAAACAAAACCATGCAACCGAAATGACTAAAATAGCAGCGCAGTAAGTAATCAAAGTCATTTTTGGCGTGTTGGGACTCACAACTTGGGAAAAGATGCTGATGAAAAATAACGAACATTTGGGATTCAAAATATTCGTTAGAAATCCCATTCTAAAAGCGGCCAGTGAAGACATGTTTTGGATTCGAGTCACGGGATCCGGTTTGTTCATATCCATTGATTTGAGGACTGTTTTCAAACGAAAAGATGATCGTATCGACTGTAAACCAATAAAAGTGAGATAGCATGCCCCCAGGTATTTCATCAACACTAAAGCAAAGTGGGATTGTGAAATGACTAACCCAAGTCCTGCAACACAGTACATCATATGTATTGAAATACCCAGTGCAATACCCAACGCAGAATACATGCCAGTAGATCTGTCGTATACAAGCGTATTTTTGGTGACCAACGCAAAATCGGGTCCAGGTGAAATCATGCCTATTGCATGAGCAAATAGAACAGCCAAAAATTCAGACCCTAAAAACATAACCCAGTATTCAATCATATTTTTGAAATGAAAGGAAGATTATGCTTTGTTTATAGGCCTAACGAGACAATGTAATCTCAGCAGGTTGTAGTATTTCGCCCAATGCAATATCAGGAAAATTGATCGTATCTGTACGCTCAGATTCGATTATTTTTTCTGTATCGACGATTAAGTGTTCCTTTAGATTCAGTGCAAGTTGTGCGTTCATAAACACGAGGTCTTTCTCATCATCTTTTTCACGAATGGCCAATAGAGTTAGTGTTGTGTCGTTGGTTTGTGCAATCCGTACGCTTGAGAAAACAGCATCTTCATCGTCCGTGATTTGTTGATTGATCGTCGCCCCACTGCGTGAATCCTGTACGTAAATTTGATTGTCATCAGAGCGAATAAAGACCAAAACGGTTCCTGTTATGTCGTTTACGTCCTGAAGTAATCGATCTTCTTCATCATTGGTGAGTTCTTCCGATGGGGTCTGAATCCCTGATTGGCGAAAAATTTGATGATTTCCATTGGTGGCTTTTTTGTCAAAAAAGAAAACATCATCTATTGAAAAAACACGAGAAAATCCCCCTGCGGTTGATTGAATTTTCTCAGTTGTATTATCTAGAGAAGTAAATAAAAAAGTATTGTTTGTAGTTTTCTCTCTGGCAATACCTGAAATGCGATCATCTGCATCGACAAACGGACTGCTAATCTCAGTGATGACGCTACTCTCGATTTGATCGGGGCTGGTGAAGAATGTTTCAGTATTTCCAAAATTCGCATCATCGTTGCTTTGGATCGAAGTAAACGACCGTAGAGCAGTTGCACTATTATCCTTTACGATTGCAAGTAGAAGTGTATTGTCACCCTCAGAAAAACTCATACCAGGTGCAAGATTCAAGGGCGATCCAGTAAATATTCTCGGAGCATTCGGTAATTTGAATAGAGCAATATCGAATGTGCCTAACCCTAAGTGACTTTTAGTTGGATCTCCTTTTTGTGTATATCTAATCAGAATGGGAATGAGGTTTGGGTTGTCTTTCTGTAGTTTGATGTTACAAGATAGGAATCCAACTGTTCCAAAACAAAAAATAAAACATACAATTTTTAAGATGTGACTTCGTATCGGTTACCCCAGTCTTTATCCATTATTCTTCAGAACCTTCTGTTGTTTCTTCTGTTTCTACGACAAGCGGATTAACCAAGTCATTTTTGTGACGGATAGCTACGGCAGTAGGCCGCATTCGTACGTTGAATACACCTGGGAAATTCACACCATCGGCAATGATTTCCTCTGCGATGATGACGTACGTTTCGGTATCTATAGTTGAACCTCCGTCTAGGGCACTAAATGCATTAAATCCAATGACCTCGTTCTTGCCGGAATCGGTAACAGTTCGAAGCGCGATAATTGATAATTCTCCTGTGTCAATGGATGAAAACCGGCAGGCCATCAAGGGTGCGGCCCCGTCGCTTGTGAGTTGGGTAAACAGAACTGTGGTCGTACGTGCGTCTCGTACATAGCATTCATCACTTTCAAGATAAAGTACAAGCTGTCCATCTTGGCTCACATCTTGCAAAGTACGGCTTTCTGAATCCCCTTCAGGTGAAATTTGTAACGGTGTCAATCCTTCAGTACTTTGAAAAATACGTGTCTGACCGCCACTTGTTTGATCATAGAAAATTTCTGTTTTTCCTGAAATCTGAATAGGGATCACTGTAGTGAATAGATCAGCTGAAGCGGGGGCAACGCTAGTCGGTGGCCCAGGTGGAGTTACAATAAATGGGATTTGGTTGAGTGAGCCAGCGACGCGCGCTATGCCACCCCATTGGGTTGATAATCGAGGGTTTGCCCTAGGGTTTAAAATGAGATCAACAGCAACCCCTGATACAGTGCCGATGGTTGACAATGGGCTTTGGATATTAGTTCGTGTCAGCTGAATTTGTGTCCAAGCTGTTGGGAGCCCTGTCAGTTGTGTGACGGCGAAGGCAGAGTTACTTGTCAGTAAGACATCTAATTGTCCAGAAACAAGATTAAGAGGGGCACCTGTGATGGTAAAAAGTGACCCCAGGAAGCTTGATTTATCTATACCACCCGATCTGATATGGTTGACAGTTGTGTCGCTCACTTGGGTATACATCACTACCAATCCAGGTATTTGAATAAGTGACGCACCATTTGTGCAGCCTGCCAATAAAAACGAAACCGCTAAGCACTGAATATATCTACTGATTTTCCCTTTTCTAACCATAGTAATGCTCATAAACCTGTGTCTATTGTATTAAAGTTTCTATAGGACCCATAACTCTAAATACGCATTTATGATATAACATGGTGGAATGCATGGGTCATTACCCCGTGCTTTTTTAGGAAAATGAAAATCTATACCAAAAAAGGTGACCTTGGCCAGACACAAACCTTGGGGAGTGGGCGTGTGCCTAAGGATGATCAAAGACTTCATGTGGGGGGCCTCATCGATACGTGTAATTCAACTGTCGGATTTTTGTGCTCACTATTGCCCAGTGATGACCCACTGACTGACAATCTTCACCGCATTCAACGTGGCTTATTTAGCCTTGGACTTGAGGTAACGGGTGGACGTCAACAAGACCATATGTTAAATGAATCAGACGTAACATTTTTAGAATCTCAAATCGATCAATATTGGGATACTTGTCCGCCGCTCACAAAGTTTGTTTTACCAGGTGGCACACCATCTTCGTGTCAAGCCCATCTGTGTCGTGTCCAGGTGCGGACAATGGAACGCTCTCTGGTTACCCTCTGCCGAGAAACCAACACACCATTTGATTTGGGACTGCAATATGTGAATCGTTTGAGTGACTATTTTTTTGCTATAGCACGATATTTGAATCATCAAGCGGACATGGGAGAAGTAACATGGCCTTAGGAGAGTCCAGCCGTATCCCCGGCTTTTATAAATTAAAGTTTAATCAGAAATTGACTCACATTTCTGAATTAACAGGTATCTCCCTAGAACGGTTAAACGGAGCATTCCAATCCCTGCACATGGCTCAAACAGGCATCGATGAGTTGGTCGAAAACTGTATTGGTGCGCTCTCAGTACCGTTGGGTATTGCGCCAAATTTCAAAATAAATGGAAAAGACTATCTTGTGCCAATGGCTGTAGAAGAGAGCTCCGTGATTGCGGCTGCCTCAAAAGGGGCTAGGGTCACATATGAATCAGGCGGGTTCGCGAGTGAACTTTTAGACAACATGATGATCGGGCAAGTTCAGTTTTCAATTCGAGATGAAAAAGATGCTGACACCGTACGAGATAAAATTGCGTCTTATGAAGAATCGTTGCTAAGTGATTTAAATGAAGTCATTCCAGGGATGGTTCATCGAGGCGGTGGGGTTCGTGCAATCTATGCACGTGGGCCTTTTACCTATCAAAGTCATACTTTTTTGGTGATCCAAGTCGATGTATCGGTGCAAGATGCCATGGGCGCCAATGTCACCAACCATGTGTGTGAACGCTTAGGAAAATTATTAAACCGTATGGTACCCGGGCAAACCAACACATGTATTCTTAGCAACCTCGCAACCAAGCGACTCGTGCATACGACCTGCCGTGTACATTTATCAGAAATAGTGCCTGAGCACGAATGGGATGATGCAATCCGTCGTTTTGAATTGGTCCAAGGATTTGCTGAAGTGGACCCTTTTCGTGCAGTCACCCACAACAAAGGAATCATGAACGGCATTGATGCTGTGCTCTTGGCCACAGGAAACGATTGGCGGGCGAACGAAGCAGGTGCGTTTGGATACGCAAGCCTATCCGGTCGCATAAAACCCCTTTCTCATTGGCGTGCTGAAAAACCCTACTTATTTGGAGAGCTCCAACTTCCCATCCAACTCGGAATTGTAGGTGGGGTCACCCGAATTCACCCCACCGCCAAACTCAGCCTAGACATCTTAGGCATTGAGCATGGCAAAGAACTAGCAGAGCTCGTAGGAGCCGTCGGTTTAGCTCAAAATTTTAGCGCCTTACGTGCCCTAGCTTTTGAAGGCATCATGGAGGGGCATATGCGATTGCACAAAAAAAACCTCAAACGCCACAAGACGCTTGCTGAGTAAGTAGGTTCTGCGTTACCCCCAAACAACTTCTCACTGCGACGTGCACCAAGCACGCCATCAATACCCCGTCATTCCAGATCACTTTTTTTCATCTCTGCCCTTCCTCTGTCATCTCTTGTGCCTTCGAAGGCAGGGATCCACTGTGACTCTGTAGCTAGAAAAAATATGGTTTCACCAGTATGAATTCCCGCTCACGCTGCTTGTGTCAGGAATGAATCGCTAGAGGTGTAATTTTTCGACTTCGGCCACAGGGTGCTTAAAGCGAGACTCACTTAAAGGTGACAAATCTAACCCTTCAAATTGTCCCTTCGTCATCAATTGAGCGAGGCCACGTCCTGCAGCAGGGCTGATCATCACGCCACGGCCCGTAAAGCTGTGGATTTGAAACAAAGAATCATAGGATCCAACACGGCCCAAAATACCATCTTGGTCTGGTGAGTAACTATATATCCCAGCCCATCCGCGCATATGTTTGCATGACCCAAAGACTTCACTAAATTCATATAACTTTGGCCATAAGATATTCTCAAAAAAATCACATTCACTATATGTAAAATCAATCCCCTCAGGTTGATCTTGCAAGCCAAATCCCGTAAGCAATAATCCACCCTCAGGATGAAAATAGGTCCCTTCTGGTGTTATGGTCATGGGCAACTTGGGATTATAAGCCTGTGGGGCATCTATCATTGCAATGTGTCTGGCAATGGGTCGACATGCGTATGTCACATTTATAAAAGGCTTGAGCACCTGATGGCTCCATGCACCCATGGCTATCACAACCTGTCTTGCTTCGACAGTTTCTGTTGATGCTTTAGGATAGGTACCTGTCTCTAAAAACTCCTGCACGTTTTCTGATGTGACATGTGCAAACGTTAATCGCCAGCCGTCTTGGTGCGGTTCTAAATCAATCAGAGCGCGCTCTGATTGTAAGGTCCATGATCCAGAAGTTAAAGTGCTTGGAATTTGTTCTATAAACCAATTTCGGAGTCGGTTGCTATTTACGAGTCCTGCTTCTGGATGAAAAGTAACGTGCGCCGCAGTATCCTTGTTAAATGACCAAGGCAAATATGGAATAGGGTCATGAGGTGAAAAATGTTTGATCGGAAATTCAGAAAGATCTGAGATTAAATCTTCATTCAGCTCAGGATGTGTTTTATGAAACCAAAGATAACCGCACGGATGGTATCCAACCTCTGCTTGATGCTGCCTTAAAAAATGAATACTTTCTAAACTCAAACGCCTATTTAATGAATGCTGCCAAAAAGCACGAACCGCTCCTCCATTTCGCTCAGAGCTTGCAAAAGTTCCAGCCGTATCTACATCGAACATCGCAATATGTGCCTCAGGTTTTTGATGTGCCAAATGATAAGCTGTTGATGTACCCAATACGCCCGACCCACAGACCACGCAGTCAAACTGTTTCATGCCCGTTTCCTCACAGATAAGATTAGGTTTTTGCTTAAGACTCAATTTACCATATTTCTTCCAAAAATTGCCTCTAAACCCTTGATGTAGTTGTTCTTTTTTGTTTGATGTAATGTTGAATGCCCATATTTTCGATAGGAAGAGCAGATGAGGTATTTTGGGTACAATTTGAGAATTTTGGTAGGGATAGGCCTTCTTCTTTGTACAACTGAGGGCCATACTAAATCTCAACGTTCGCTAGAGCTTGAAATCATTCAAATTTTAGGTGTGGGGGTTCGAATTGGTGGCACAACTCAAATGCTCTTACCCCGGACTATGAAAGGCAAAACGCCCCATGTGTTTCTAGTGCAACTGATGGGCGCAACAGGTGATTTGGTCTCTATCGAATATGGAGTTGACGGACAAGAGCTTAAAGCAATCGAGCAAAGTGGGACACTGGTGCTCCATATCAATAATGTACCTTATCTTGATATGACAGCTGTGAACATGCGAATTCTTAAAGGATTTCCCAAACTACATCTAAATAATCGGGGGATCAGTAAAGGAGATGCATTTCGCCTTCTGCGGATGTCTGCCACGTATACATTTGGCATTTGGCGAATCTCTGGCTCTTGAGTCATACTCGGTGCAACTAACTCTACATGTTAAAATAAAGCTACTCCACGGACTCACGTTAGTGGTATCTGGCCATGAGGCGAAATCCGCCGAAGCATTGTCGCTAATATGTTTTTTATAATTCAATACTATTTTTTTGCCTTCATCCACGGAGTAACCTCCGTGGCCTCCTGCGAAAGCTGGATAAACCATTCATTCAAGGTATAATTTTGATTTTTGGTAAGCACCTTTTTATCGTGCTCACATGGGCAATCCATGGCATTACTCAACCCTAAGGGTGCCTTTACAGTTTCCTGTGCCCATGATTCCAGCTCTTCTAAGTACTATGCATGCTCACTTTTTTGGACAAGCCTGATTTTTTGCCATATTTTGAGGATCTCCTGATTCGGGATTATCCAGAAGAGGCTAGTAGGAGTGGGATTCAGTCCGCGTTAGCATGGATCAGACAACATGAAGGGCAGAAAATTTTGTATTCCTCGATGCGTTAGTTCAGTTGAGAAATAACCTGATCAATTTTCTCTCTCAAAATGCAGAATACATCTTTAATATTGAGTAAGGTCGTATCAACTAAAATGGCATCGTGGGCCTGTTTGAGCGGCGAAATCTTACGTGTTTCATCTTGATGGTCACGGTGTTTGATGCTTTCCATCACCTCATCAAGTGTAGAGGTTTCACCTAATTCGTGAAGATCCTTGAGCCGACGCTTTGCACGAACTTCAACGGTGCCGGTCATAAAGAATTTTATGTCTGCATCGGGTAATACAATGGTGCCGATATCGCGACCTTCCATCACACATCCTTTGGCATCAGCAAGTATCCGTTGTTGTGCAACTAAGGCCACGCGAACTTTTCGAATTTTTGAAATTTGAGATGCTAATTGAGAAACGCGCGCTGAACGTATGTTATGTGACATCTCCCTGTCATTCATCCAAACGAGGTTACTCAAATCGGGCATGAGTTTAAATTTAAAGTGGCTTTCCAAACATAGCTCTTCTATATCTGCTTCATCCGACAGGTTTAAATTATCGGTATAAAATGCAATCGTTCGATACATCGCCCCCGTGTCAATCAGCTGATACTGATAGTGTCTGGCGATCCACTTTGCGAGCGTGCTTTTGCCTGCACCTGCAGGGCCATCAATTGCAACGTTGATTTTGGGTTTGGTCATGATCGACGTCCTTAAATCGCCTGCTCGTTATATTAGCTGATTCAAAAATAAGATCAGTAAGATGTGAAGGGTAGGTATGATCATACACGACCTCAATAATGCCGGCACCACAAATGAGCTTGGCACACTCAGCACAAGGGTAGGTTGTGCAATAAATCGTAGCCTCTTTGAGATCGACTCCTGAGTAAGCTGCGTTTGCAATGGCATTGGCTTCAGCGTGGCAACAGATAGCAAACTCTAACCCTTTACCAGGTTTGGGCCCAGATAAGCATCTTGGGCAGTCCTGTGCTTTGCTGCCACGAGGGGGACTGTTCCAGCCCTCCGCGAGGAGTCTCGAGTCTTTTACTAAGATGGCGCCTACTTGCCTGGATTGACAACGGGATTGTTTTGCAAACCGATGTACCAGATCACGCCATAATGCATCGGCGTTCTTCATAATGATATCCAGCCTATCAAAGAAGGGCTGGATCAGGGGAGTCCTTTTTTATTTTTTTAGGATCATCGCTTATAATAGGTCCGATGCGGGGGATTTTGACTACTCTAGTTTGCCTGTGGGGGTGCGTAACCTGGGGTTCAGAATGTAAGAACCCTGAAAACGTTGAAACATGGACTTCAGACCATTTAGAGTGGCAGCTTGATTCTAAATGGGCCGAAGAAAAATCGACTAAAGTCAATGAACTATTGAGTCTAAAGAAAATTAATTCGCAGGATTGGTATCACTTTCTCAAAAGCAGCACGACCGAGTTAGCTGATTTAATTGACGAAATTTGTGGGTCAAAAAAAATCCGTAGGATCAAAAGTCGTATCAAAACCCATGTGGGCAGAGGATGGTTGGGTCGATTTTTTTTAGGGGACCGGCTGATTGTGCTACCTCAAAAGATTCAAAATAAAAAACATCTTGCAGAGGTGCTCATCCGTTTGACGGAATTAGCACGCGAACGAAAAATTCAACTGATGCGAGAGCCGTTAAAAAAAACGTTCATCCCATTCTTCTTTGTTAAGGAAGCTGAAAAAGTACGACGTGACATTGAGTACATGGAGAAGCGCTATATGGTTCGTGATGTGGAGTTGTTAATATTTTTTGCAGCGGCAAAGATTTCGGCGCCCAAGCGCATTTGGCCTGAAACGCCTACGGCACCCTTAGAGAACATCCTGGGTGGACAAGTGATCAAACCCAGCCAGTTAGATTCCCTTATGAATAATCAGATGATAAAACTTCCTGGTTTTTTTGAATCTGCGATAAAAGGTCAACATTGGGCGAACTATGGTAAAACGCATTGGGCGTCTTTAATACTTTGGACGTTATTTTATGCAGTACCGATAGAAGATGAAGATCCCACCGATTTTGGAAATGTGGGTGATGGATCCATCTATCATGCAGCAGAAATAGAAGAACAAGATGAAACGTTCCAGGATCATCCTCAAAAAGCTGTGATTGTTGATGTGAAATTATCTCAAGATGAGCTTTTAAAGATTCAAATTGGAACATATGACACGGCGGGTGACTATCTAACAGTCAATCAAACCAACCTAAATCGATATACGGTTTATGTTGCGAAAGTATTACAGGTCAGATTCCGTGGCGAAACAGTCTTTGAACGTTATGCTCGTGCTGCGCACAATCGAACCTTGAGTTTTAAATTAGGCAAACAGTTTCTCTGGATGCTCTTTGACCCAAAGCTACGGGAATACGGATTGAGTTTTACAAATTTCATGCTTCACAAATGGACGCCTGAGAAATTTAAAAAATTGATAGAGAAACAGGATGTGGCTTACATTCCTTCGTTTATGAAAGGCGAGGCTAAACAGAATCTTGAGAAGTTGCAGTCTTTAGTTCGCAGTGGAGACGCAAAAGCGCAGGAATTATTCAACCTTCTGTATTCAAGGTATGCCGAAGTCACGAATCAACCCGTATTTAATGTCGTGTATCTTGCAATGATGGAGGATCAGGATTTATTTGAAAAGAGTAAAAGTAGACAATCTTTAGTACGGATTGGGAAAATTATTTTAAGTACGGTTGTAGCATCAAAAGCGCAAGCTTTTGCCAAACTACAAACCCGAATGGGATGGGTCAGCTCAAGTACGGCACTGGCTACATTTGGGGGAACTTACTACGCGGCAACAACCCTTGAGGATATCTTAACGCATACGAATTTAAGTACATTTTGGGCGCAAGAGGCCCGTTTATTAGGACGAGAGACGGAGTACGATGTATTTATCAAACGGTTGGATGCTGTATACACCGATAAAACACTTTCTGATTTACCGCTAGTTCACTTTTTAAAAGAAATCGATCCCATTATTCGTATGCCTAACTTATTGATCCGAGGGCGTTTGTTTTCTTATCTACAAAAATCTGATGTTAAAAAACGAATTGCAACATGTTTGGGTGAACCTGGATTGTTTGTTTCAGAAGAAAAACAGTTAAAAGATTCAGAGCAGTTTCTTAACAAAGCATTCACATATCCCATGATGTGTGAGCTGTACGTGCTAGCTACCCATGGGGTCAAGTCGCCTATCAAAACCTTAGTCATTAAAAAAGGCATTGAAGGAGAGGTGCACCCCAACTCTCATGCAAGGGTCTCTGTTCTGGGTCAAACACATCAAGGTACGTTTGTGTTTACACCACGTACAGGATGGCCTAACCATGTATCGGTCTATGTACTGGGCAGTTTGCTTTGGATGACCATATTGGACCAGTACGTGAAAGACGTATCCTATTATCCAACGGCTGAGCTTTTTGAGCAGGCATGTTTGTGGCATGTGTATATGGCTATGAAAGTTCAAACATTTATGATGATGCACGTTGAAGGAAAAACCAAATCCAGCATTGTATTATGGTCGACTTCAAGAGAGGAAGTTCAAAATCGAGCAAAGAATGACAAAGCTGTCAAAGTGATAGCTGATCGTGCATTGAATAACTTTAATAGTGTCCAAGGGATCACCTTAAAATCCCATTTGTTACAACAGTCCCAGTACGGAAGCCAGGTTGATGCGTATTGGTTATATGCATTGCGTCCTTTCCCCTTAGCCCATATTTTTAAATCTTTGAAACAAGTCTATGGTCCTGGATATAGAAAGTACTACCTTAAATACTATTAGGATACGTCCTTGCTCGTACTTTGTACTTACAAAGTATTTGTGATAAAAAGAGATGTGGGAAGGTTACTTAACCTTTATCTATGTTTGTATATTTTTGGATGGTCGACTTTCTCAATAGCCGCATGTGAACTTCAAACCCGTGTTTTAGCTCATGTAGGTAACGCTGTACAAATAAATGGCGTAGAGCATTTAATTAATGCCAAGCGATTTCAAGAAGCTATTTGGCTTTTGTATTCCCGCGACCGAAAAGCGGCACGCGCACTTGAAAATTTCTTGGAAGAGTATCTTAGCCGTGCAGAAATGGAGAGCCTTCCCGCAGAAGTTGTAAAAATTGGGGATACACGAGTTCCAATTGAGACGACGGTCGATGGCGTCAGAATTCTTTCTTACACGGGTGGGCAATTGGGTGAAGCAGCTGCCTTTAAACTGAGTCAACTTTGGGAGCTTGATTTTGTGCCGGTGTCTGCCGTTTCGAAAAACGACCCAACTGTTGTGCGCCAATTGTGGGTTGAGGGTGAGCCTACTCTTTTATCTAATAGTCCAAAATATCAACGTGCTAAATCCCAGAAGGGTGGGTTGGGGTTTGTGAAGCGGGTGATTCTTGGATTTTTCGTAAAATCGTTCTACACACTGACTGATCAGGATATACCTCAAGATTTAAGTTATTTTGATTGGCGGATCCAAAATCGAACGCGAAGTGATTTAACAATTTATTCTGTGAACATTCCAACTTTGGGTGTTATGCGGTATTCACTTCTGCATCGTGACCTTTTTTATACACGAAACGCGATGAAAAATAATTACAGCTTGATGTTGTCTACAGCATCTTATGAGGATGTGATGTACATTTTGGGTGTTAACAAGGTAGATCCTTCAGATACGCTCAGTCATAGATTAGGTAATATTTCTGAACAGGAATATGAATCGGTACTTTTTCCGTATGTGAAAACACATCAAATTGAAGAGTTTATAAACGAAGCTTGGCATGATGTGGATATTGAAACGTTGTATAAGCAAGTAGATATTCAGTATTCAGGCTACGGGCCAGAGTGATAATCTTAGAGCCACAGACTGGCTAGTGAGAAGGTTGCCCATGCACTGACGTAAGCAAGAAGGGTCATGCCGCTAAAGACGCTCACAGGTAATACCCAGGAATTGGCTTCACGTCGAAGCACGGCTAATGTAGACATGCACTGCATAGCAAATGCAAAAAACACAAGCAGGCTTAACACCGTGGGGATGGTGTAAATTGGATTGCCGTCAGCCCAGGTATCTGAATGCATGGCCGATCGCAGGGAGTGCGATTCTTCATCTACATCTCCTAAGCTGTAAATCGTGCCAAGTGTCCCGATGATCACTTCACGTGCTGCGAAAGCACTGATGAGGCCTATTCCAATTTTCCAATCAAACCCCAGGGGCTTGATTACAGGCTCAATCACAGTACCGAGTTGTCCTAGATAACTGCTCTTTAACAAAGTGCCTTGGATAGTTGCCTCAGACGCACCTTGCGTAATGAGTGTGTGCTTCAGTGGTTCGTTGCGTGGGAATGTACCTAAAAACCAAAGCACCATTGAGCAGACAAGAATGACTTTCCCCGCTTTGAATATAAATACTTTGGATCGGAGTTTTAAAACCATACCCAAAGTTTTTAAACTGGGACGTCGGTATAATGGCATAGGCACAGCCGGTGGTTTTGGGTAGGTTGGATTCGGTAAAATATGTTTCAGGCAAAATGAAAGTGCCAGCGCGCCGACAATGCCCAGTACATAAAGACTGAAGAACAAAAGGCCCTGAAGATTCAAAAACCCAAACACAGTGATACCCGGAATAAAAGTTGCAATCAGAAGTGCATACACGGGGAGTCGTGCACTGCAGGTCATCATCGGGGATAAGATCATCGTGATGAGTCGGACTCTGTTATTAGAAATGTGCCGTGTAGCCATGATGCCTGGTATCGCACATGCAAACGATGAAAGTAATGGAATAAAGGATTGGCCGGACAGCCCAACACGCTGAAAAAATCGATTCACAAGTGCTGATGCCCTGGGTAAATAACCTGAGTCTTCTAACACGGTGATGAAAGCAAACAAGATTAGGATTTGGGGCAAGAAGACAAGAAAATTGCCAATACCCCCTATGACTCCAGAGTGGATAAAACTTCTGAGCAGTCCCTCTGGGATTAGGTACGTGACAGCAGCCTGTACATGACCCATGAGAAACTCAACGCCTTCCATGAGAGGTGCTGCCCACGTATAAACAGACTGAAACATGAACGCCATGATGCCTAGAAACACTAGAGTGCCATAAATAGGATGCATCAACCATCGGTCAATCGCAGCCGTTCGATCATGTGCTGAACGTGTATTGCTCTGGGTCTGTTTTAAGACTTTTGTTTTTGTTTGCTCGGCCCAATGAACGTGTGCCGCATTGATATCTTGCCACTGTACTTTTTTGACTTCATCTTCAAGCGCATCCAGGTTAAGTACTTTTAAAGAAAAGGGAAACCGACTTGCATTGAGCGTCCCACACTGACCCAACTCTTCAATGACACGTTTGGCCCAGTAGGTCGCATGTTGTGCAACTGTTTCGGGGGTTTGGCGCGCTATGGCTTGAGCCGTTTTTTGAATGAGGTTTTGGAGAGTGGGTTCGAAGTTAGGATTATAACAAGGCTTTAAGTAGTATCCTTTTTCATCAACTAGATTTTTAAGTAAATCACTAAGTCCATGTTTTTTCGTAGCCACGGTACCCACAACGGGTACGCCTAAATGAGAAGCAAGATGCTCAAGATCGACGCTCTGTCCTGATGCGTGAACTGTATCTAACATATTGACAACAACAATGACAGGCATGTGGATGTCACGAAATTGTGATAGTAAGTACAGTCCGTCTTCTAAGCAGCTGCCATCGAGTATGAGTAATACGGTCTCGGGTGTGCCGCACTGAGACATGCCAAACAGATAATTCGTTGCGATCATTTCGTCTACACTGCTGGGTGAAAAACTGCGAAGCCCAGGTAAATCGACAATGACGAAATGGCCGTCTGGTGTTTTGAGATGCCCCTCGAATTTTTCTACGGTTACACCTGGGAAATTAGTGGCTTTTTGCCTAGCTCCCGTGAGCGCGTTAAATAAGGTGCTTTTGCCAGCATTTGGTCTGCCCGCTAAAGCCACAATTCGTGGGTTCGGTTCATTAATTTTTTGTGTTTCGTTTCTCATCAAATTAGTACGTAACAGGGACGGCTTTTATTAGGATTAAATTACGACATTTTTTTACGTGTTTAAAGAACTTTTTTGCTTTTACATGGGAGGATACTAAGACGAGTTCTCACGAGGGATTCTACTGCGGAATAGATCTTTTGGCCAACGACTTCGTCGATTTTCATGAAAAAATCCTCGATGTAGCGCTACTACACCTGCGGTTTCTCCACTCAATCTCCTCGTTTCGGCTCAAAATCTCAATTTCCTCGCAACGAATCCCTTATGAGGACACGTCCTAAAAAAGAGGGGGTAGATACTCAAACTTTTGAAAAGAGTACTGGTTTTTGAATCAGGGCCTTGTTAGGTTTGGGGCATGTTATCTCCTGAATTGTTGCTACCACACTATTTACCTTCTTTACGGACTTCGCCCACGGATCGCCTGGTATTGGGGTTTAGCTATGAGCAATCAAAGGCGTTGAACAGCCTCAAAAAGTGGGGGCAGGTGGACCCAATTGCCTACCGTCGCCCCGTAAGTCTCTACCATGTTCGACCCAATACGGATGAGTACGCTCCACTTCTAGTCGGATTCATGCATGGATTCGGGTTTCAAACGCTTTGGGTCTTATTGTCTGAGTTTCAGGCTTGGGGCATACGGTCGGTTGTTCTGACAGGGTTTGGAGGGCACACATTCAAGGCGCCTAAGGGTCAAGGATATTGGATTTCAAAGGCTTATAAACAAATTTCAAACACAGAAATTTCATCCGATGCAGTCAAACCTCAAACGCCTGTTACAAAACATCCTTTGGGTCGTGCTGAAGTCTCATGCGTCTCAACCTTTTCACCTTATGAATCTCAGTTGGATTTATCTCCGGTTATCGATATTGAGTATATAGTCGATATGGAAGTGGCATGGTTTTTTGAGCGATGTAATGCATTATCGTTGGCCTGCGGGGCAGTTCTCAGGGCATATGATTTTCTAGGGAGCCGTGCATATAAACCGAATGTGCACACGCCTCTTGATGTAAAAAATGATTTAGAACATTTACTACATCAAATGATGACACTAGAACCGGTCTCATAAATAACTTCGTAATGAGATCGAGCGAAATCTGTAGCCTCAAGGCCGCAGGTGAAAAATGCTCGGAGGTGGCCTCATTGGCCACCCGAGAACATTTTTTACCGAGAACGACGAGGCTGGGCAGATTGCAGCTGATCGGAATAGAAGTTATTTATGAGACCGGTTCTAACTTCAGAAGAGGGCTAGGGTTTTATGTGTGCACTCTTTTACTGGCATCCGTGTGAGGCTGGGAGAATGCGTCACATTGCCACAAAGTGCTCAAGTATGTTGTAAGCCATTCATAATGGGCAATGAGCGCCCCAAACGCTTCAGGGGTTAATTTATTCAGTAAGAGTAGGGTCATGGGTGTAGGCAAGAGTAAGTCGATATGATGTTGGCATATGTTCATATTTATAGGCTCATCTTTGATAGCTGATTGAACCCCAATGACATCTAAAAAAGCTCGTTTGGTTTCTGAAATCCATTCATAAAGCCAATGAAATGATTTAGGACCCCTATGCCCAAACACAAAGGGACAGGTTTGGATACCTGCTTCTGAAGAACGACCCAAGCCCTCCATCAAAAGGTGTTGCGCAAGGTTTGGAAATTCGTACAGTTGTGTTGTGTAAGGGAGAATTCCCCATGCTTCGTATGCCTTTAGAGATCGCCACCAGAATGTTGTCAAAGCGTGAAGTAGAGCGGGGTTTTGTCTCGCAGGCGTTGTGTACAAAAAAGAGTCATAGCTTCGAGCTCCGTTCAAAAATCGTGTGAACGTACGATGTGTCCTGGCAAAACCAAATATCAATGTTCCCAAAAGTGAGGAACACCCAAGACGTCCGGGTAGTTTTTTGGGTAGATAAAAACAAGCGAGATAGTGATCTGGATTATCAAGGGGGCTCCCGCGCGTCGTGAGTGTCATGATGTGTTTTTGAGGCAAGAGGTTCAATGGCTTGAGGAAGGTTGAACATATGTGTTGCTCAAGTGTCCGCGTTTCTAATGTCAGTCCACTTTTTGAAAGTATCACAAAGAGAGTTTTCCGAGAATTGAATAGAGCTGTTTGTTTGTACATATTTTCATCGAGCACAACCACGGGTTTTTTGAAGGTGTTTCCTAAGGCAGATACCAGATATCTACTACTGGCTTCAAGTCCTCCGGAGCCTGCTAAGACAAGAGATTCAAACTGATCTATTTGCGGACTATTGAGAAATTGTTGGAGTCGCTTAGACTCTTTCGAGTCACCGAGAGTGTCAAATTGTGAATGATGCCGGATGGATCCACTCGAATTATAAAAAGTGGAATGAGTTGTATGTGCGACGGGGGTTGTTAGTTTCAAAAGAATATTTAATGCGTTTGTGGGGATGGACTGTTGGTTATAGCAAAACTGAAAAAAAGGCGTCGTAATTTGTGATTTTTTGAAACGGTATGGTGAAATGGGTGGTGTGGGCTCGTTCGAATTGGCTTGAAGTTGTTTTAGGAGGGAATGAATTTTAGGGAGCGGGTGGTGCATCGCTGATTTGTGTGGTGGGGGGCAAGCTTCTCTCATCTAAATTAATAAAGGTCGTTTTTAAATAAATGTTCTCGCATAATTGCAGTAAATCGATGTCCTCAGGCCCTTTATTGAGCTGACTCATCCAAGTCGAAGGATGTATACTTTCTTGACGTTTAGACGGATCTATTAATAACCGATCATATTTGGGATCCCAAACATTATTTCGAAAGAAATTTTTAGCCCGTGGGTGAAACATATGTAATTTCGGAAAGTTTAATTGAGATATGTCTAGTGGCCTGTCTGCTACACTCTTAGGTGTAAACTGAGAGAATGCGCTTGTGGCGGATAGTATGCCATGCTCAGTATGGAAATCAACAAAAGCGGGTTCTGAAGCCCAAATCCCTTTTTGACTAAAAAAGGCCCGAAGGGTGAAAGGCTCCTGTCTGAGAGCTATTCGTGTATCGTTTGACAGTTGCTCAGCTGGGTATCGCAGGCTACCCTGCAATCTTTTTCGTGTATCTTCGCCATCTTGTAACAAATTATTGATCTCGCTATTTTGCATCAAGAAGGCATCGAAGGGAGGACTCACTTGCTTGGATTTTCGGACGGGACATAACCCGTGTAAATCCGTAGCCTCAACCATCACGAAAGACATATTTTCTCTTATGATTGGAAAACGAGCCCCTCGACAAGGCATTAAAACCCGTTCTCGTAATCTGCCTTTAGGAAAAGCGCCAACGCTGAGCCTCCTAAGCGAAACATTAACCTTAGGTGGGGGTTCATTCAAAGGGAATACGGATGCGCGACCAATCTTCTTTGTTGCTTCTGTGACTTGGAAGTAGCTCCATTCATCACATATGAAGGTAAATGGACCTTTGCTGAAAATGCATCCGGGTATGCCTGGGACATATCCTTTTGTATCAAGTTGGGTTTGTAGGTCATTGAGAGACGTAGGAATATTTGAACTTGAGCGAGTAGAGCTGCAGGATGTATTGCCGATATTTGTTTCAAATTGATTTTTGAGATCATCTGAAGACATTCTCACTTTTGCAGTGCCATCATGACGGATGACTTTTCCAAAATAGAAAATGACCATCTCATCTATACCTGTGTCTGTTTTTGTTCGCCTGAATGCGACGGCTTTTCCGAAACTTGAACTTTGATGGCCAAAGAATATTTTTTTGACGTCGTCGGGTTTTTTTTCTCGTATCACAATGCCTTTGAGGCTGCCTCCGCCCCCTCCGCCGCCACACGCTGTCATGACACACAAGCTTGACACAAATAACATAGTGAGTCGATTCATGGGGTTCTCCATGTCGTTGGAATGGGTTGGCTTTGTTTAATCAAAATCATGGGTCTTAAAGTTTGGTTAGGTGAGTGAGGTAATTTTAAATCATCCAAAAAGGATGGGTCTGATAGGATGGGCCTGATATGTTCTGCACTCACGCCGATGACAAATGCCGTGTCTTTTCGGCCGCTGGCGGTAAATGTAAACACGTATTGATCAAGTGCTTTCAACGGATGCTCTTCAGCCAACAACACAAAAGTTTCACGGAAAGTTGAGGGTGTTGCTCGACTGGCTGGGGGCGAAATCCGTCTGTTAACCTCATAGAAAAAGGGGAAACTTTCAAAAATATTTTGGCTGGCTTTCAATCCTTTAGCTGCCCCTTCAGTGATGTCATCGAACCGAATACCCTGAACGAATGTTAGAGGCACAAAAATAATGCGTGCCTCACCTTGAAATTGAACACCAAGTAGTTGATCCCCCAAATCTTTGACCCTCTGTAAAAATTTAGGGTCTTTATGAGGGTTGATTTGAGGAAGTTGTATAGTGTCGCCTCGAGGTTTGGATCGTTTTGATCCACATCCAACAAAAGCCATGCAAAGACAGATCAAAATTGTGGTTTTTTTCTTCACGTCCCTCTATTCGGCCAGCTCGTGGGAAATATGAAGGATTCTTATGGGCTAACATGGTTTTTGACTTGATTGCAGGGTCTCCAGAGGCCTTTTGGCAGCTTTGGAGCCAAAACAAAAGCCAGAGCATCCTGATGGCTCTCAGAGTCAAAGTGTGCTATGAAATAGGGCATTATGCCTGAAAATCATGTTTTTTTAGATTTTAATGCAACCCATCTGGTACATCCGGGTATTTTTGACTTTATGGCACAATATGCCCATCATCCGATGAATCCATCGAGTGTTCATACCTTTGGGCAAGATGCGCGTCGACATGTGCGGATATTAAGTACCCAAATTGCGGATCTGTTTCAAGTACATCCGCTTGATTTAGTTTTTACAAGTGGTGCCACTGAGGCCAATAATTTAGGAATATTAGGTTCAGTCCTGAAGCAGCCACCAGACACTGGTGCCGTTTATCTTTCTGCTACCGCACACCCCTCAGTCACACAGCTTTCAGGTCTATTAGAAACGCAGGGGTATCGGGTACTATCTATCCCCGTACAAAGTACTAAAAAACCGCTCTTGGATATCGATTGGATGGTGGAGTCCTTTAGTAAAATTCCACCTATTTTGGTTGCACTGGAATGGGTGAATGGTGAATACGGTGTCATACAAGATGTGCATGCATTATATGAGCTAGCCCGTAAGTACGAAAGTTACTTCCACATCGATGCGGTTCAAGCTTTTGGAAAAGTACCCGTACATCCAACTGAACTACCCCATGCGACCTTTTCTTTTTCGGGCCATAAATATCGGGGTATCGGCGGCCATGGGTTGCTCATAAAGCCTAGCAACTTACATTTACAGGGGTTGATTCAAGGAGGCAATCAACAAAATGGGATGCGTGCTGGG
>JAJCYS010000030.1 GCA_029262815.1 Deltaproteobacteria bacterium
CAAGCCGATCCGGTTCCATCGTTGACCGATTGATTTTGTTGAGGCGTCTCGTCTCCTCTGGTGTCAGTAGCACGAGCCGGAAATTTGCCCTGACATAATTCAGTAACTCAGCATCGCTTGCCCCGTTGTCGAGCAGCGCTATCGCATTGCGGGTGAAATCTCTGACTGGGGACACGTGCTCGATTTGCACGCTCTCGCCCTTTCGATGCGCTTCCAGTGCAGCAGGAGAGAACTCTGCGCTTGGATGGTGCCTGAAATTATTGATGTGACTGAGGCCCGGATAGTTGAGACGCTGGCCCAATATGTCCAAGATACGCTCAGCGCTATGAATAGCACCGCCGTTGTCCGTGAAGCCATCCGCGACAATTTCATTCCGGAATGCTGCTGCCTTCCTAAACATCGGCATCAAATTGTCAGCAGTGTACTTGGGTTGTTCCTTCTTCACATCACCATGCCCACATCAAAAGCACCCACAACAAAATGCCGAACGTGACCGGAAATCCTACTGAAGCGGCACATCGTTATACGATTGCTTGATTAGGCCCATCACATAGTTGATGTCCGTAGCGGTGGAGACGTACACACGGCGGTCCATAGTGAAGCCAGCGTTTGAAACATGTTCAACCACGCCCTCAGGGTCCAAATAATGCTTTGGCCGCAAATGGATTTTCAAGCGGTCGGTTAAGATATGAACTTCCGCGAAGTTTCTGGACGCTCGGTATCTGACCAGCAGCTTGACGGCCTTCTCCTCAATGTGTGGATGCAGTGCGAGGATTTGCCGTCTGAGTTCCTCAAAAATTACCCTGCAATCGGCATTTGTCTTTTGCACATGTGCTTGGACGGTGTGCTGATCGCCGTGAGGTGAACTTCCATATGTGTTTGAAACTGGCATCTCAAAACCTCTCCCAACCGCTCGGTCCGATCGACCATCGACTAAACGCCTCCAGTGAGCAGGCGCTGTAATTCCACCATCGAAAGCCACGGTGCCTTGGCGTGCACCATCCTGTGGCAGTTGGCGCACAGCAGCACGAGGTCATCGAGCTTGGTCTTGGCACCAGCGTCAAGTGTGTGCACCGGCTTGGTATGGTGGCACTCGATAAAGCCGTTACCCCTTGGACCATAGGCACGTTCAAAATCGAACCCGCAGGCTTCGCAGTAGACGCGACCGTGCGCCTTCATAAACGCCCTGTTCTTCGCCTTCACCAGCTTGCGGCTGCGTTCCCTGCGCTGATGCATTCGCGTGACGAGGCGCCCTTCAGGTGCCTCCGCTATGTCGGGCAACTCTGTCTCCGTGTCACTCAGACCCTGCTCGCTCGATAGGGCTGCGAGTATCAAGTCTGCGGCTGAGTGCAATCGCTCAGGGTGATCGGCAAACTCGTTCCACACTTCTTCGTCGCCTCGACCACCACGGCTCAACCCAACCTTGCCGCCACCCGTGTATTCTGGATCAAACCGGCGGAAGTTCATGAGCTTCATGTAGACGCCGTTCGAGTTTCGAAAACTGTCTGATCCCGACAGGCCAAGACTGCGTGCCACTGCATTGATGTTGTCGCTGAGCCGGACTATTTCTTTGCTTGCCTTGTCCGGTACATAGTCATGGTGTCTGATGTAGAAATCCAGCGCCAAAATGAGTTCGTCTCGCCGCCAAGTTGGGTTACGAGCGGCGGTGTTCACCACGGTGAACCCCCACTTCTTCAACGGCTCCCTAACTCTTAACTTGCTGTGTTTCAACTCTGCGTGCTGAAGGGGACCAAGATCGGGCCGTGCGTAGCCATGTGCGGCTCCCATGATCGCCTTAGCGGGGTAGCGGAGGCCATTGTGCTCGATGAAGTATGATCGGGGCTCGCCGAAGCCATAGCGGTGCAGAAACGCCTCACGCCCAATCTCGTCGCATTCGGCGAGTGCTTGCCGAACTGCGTCGGCAGTGATGTCTGCAAGGCTCATAGTGTCCGAGCTTGGCACCTAGTGGGCCGTCTGGCAAATCAAGGGGGGATGATTACCCGCGTCAACGAAGTGACATACAGGCCGTGCATAAGTTGTGGGCGGCCCGTCGGCAGCAGTCTGTATGATGCTGTGCCGACGGCAGGGGGACTGTCAGATATTCTGTGTGTTGGGCCTTTCATCGTCACTGTGTGACGAACCTTTCGCCGAACAAGACGGCGAATTGGGTTTTGGCCTGGAACCATTCCCGTGGTGGAGATTTCCAACCATTGGATGTCTGGTTCAGGACCAAGTATAGCAGCTTCGATGCGGCATCGTCACTGGGGAAGTGACCGCGTATCCGTACCGCCCGCCGCAGCTTGGAGTTCAGCGCCTCGATGGCGTTTGTCGTGTAGATCATTTTTCGTACGCCTTCGGGAAAAGCAAAGAACGGAATCACGAGGTCCCAGTTGCGCCGCCAGCTCAGCGCGATTGCCGGATATTTTTCGCCCCACGGGCCGCTCTCAAAGTCATCCAGCGCAGCCAGGCCGGCCGTGGCGTCTGTCGCCCGGTAGACCGCCTTCAGGGCCTTGGCGACGTCTCTGCGATCCTTCCAGGAGGCGAAGTTCATCGAATGGCGGATCAGGTGCACGATGCAAGTCTGGACGATGGTCTGCGGGAAGGTGGCGTTGATCGCTTCGGGGAAGCCCTTGAGACCGTCTACAACGGCGATCAGGATATCGGCGACACCGCGGTTCTTGATCTCGTTCATCACCCGCAGCCAGAATTTGGCGCCTTCGGTCTGCTCGATCCAGATGCCGAGGATCTCCTTCGTGCCGTCGGGCAGAACGGCAAGCGCGATATAGACCGCCTTGTTGCGCACAAAGCCCTCGTCGCGGATCTTCACCCGAATGGCATCGAAGAAGACCAGCGGATAGCAGGCATCCAGCGGCCGGTTCTGCCATTCCGCCACTTCCTCCAGAACGGCGTCCGTGACCGCCGAAATCAGATCCGGTGAGACGTCGATGCCGTAGAGCTCCTCCAGATGGCCGCGAATCTCGCGCACGCTCATGCCGCGGGCGTACATGGAAATGATCTTGTCATCAAACTCGGGAAACCGCCGCTGGTATTTGGCGATCAGCTTCGGATCGAAGGTGCCAGCCCGGTCGCGCGGAATGTCCAACGTCACTTTCGAAGTGCCCGTCAGCACCGATTTCTTCGACGAGCCATTCCGGTGATTGCTTGAACCGCCTGCTCTCTCATCGCCCAGATGCTCGTCAAGCTCGGTATTCAGTATCCGCTCCGAAAGCGCCTTCTTCAGTTCGTCAACCAAGCCGTCCTTGGCAAACAGGTCCTGCGGATCGCGGCCTGCAAGAAGTTGGTCAAGTATCTCATTCTCGATAGCCATATGATGTTCCTTTCCGTTTCATCATTATGGCCCAACACACAAAGTTTCTGACAGTCCCACGGCAGGACTGGGACCGCAGTCATAACACGGCAACTCGACGGCATGTCCGGAACTGTCATTGCGTCGTTGACTGATGGCACAACAGGTCAGTTTGTGTTTGGCAACCTGACCTTCGAACAAGCCTTTGGGTCGGGTGCCGCCCGCATCAAACAGTGACGCACCATACGCATGCTGAAGAATAGCCATGGCTATGTCGGCCCCGTCAAAATGAATGCCACTCATCACTGACATGTCAATCACCCAGTCAGTACGGTGCCGCAGCTCATAATATAGCTGGGGGCATTTTCCACCCGGATGGAACCGAATATGGGATCCACAAGGGTTTTGCGATTTGCGTGTACGGAACTATGTGGGATGAAGCCAGCAGGTCCCTTTCACGCCTCAAGGGGTGGGCCACCCCGTGGGGTCACTGACGCAACTCCGACCACACATCCCAATTCCCTCATCGCACCTATGCTCAAACCGCAATCCCCAATATGCTTCATGTGAACACAGGATGATGTGCGAACCACCACATGGCGAAGGCGACACCAGATAGTGCAGTGAAGACCAAAGTCTTCATCTCCTACTCGCGCAAGGATGCCGAACTTGTCACTGCTTTGCGTGACGATCTCATAGACCTTGGCTTCGATGTTTCGATCGACATCGACAACATTCTCGCAGCAGAGGAATGGTGGCCGCGGATAAAGGAAATGATTACCCA
>JAJCYS010000031.1 GCA_029262815.1 Deltaproteobacteria bacterium
GATGGGCAGGTAGCTACTCAAAAAGATATAGTTTGGCTCAAAGGGTTATTGGCCGAAGAGCATTACAGTGATCTAAGGGCCCTGTTTGTTTGCGATTTGAATAATGATGGGTGGGTGGATACGCAAGATGTGACCATTTTAGAAGCTTGGGCTGCAGATCCTGATCTAATACCCAATATTGGCTATGGAGAAATAGTCAGTGGGTCTGATGTGCCTTGGGTGGTTCGGAAAAAAGATATAGTTACTCAATTTAAACAATATATAAAATATATAAGGTCAGTGAGTCAAGAGAAGTCAATCGTGCAACGAAAGCGTAACTTTTTGAAAGCCATACAAGTTGCATTTGGAAATAAAATCTTAACTCAGGTTCAATACGATGAACTTAAACAAACCATAAATGTAAAATAAACTAGGCTACGGTCGAGCCTCAGAATAAAATGTTGAGCTGGGGATTATGATCAAATGGGTTCTTAGTATTGGGCTAGTGCTTTGGTGTGCTTTGTGGCCAAAAGGTGTGTGGGCTCAATCGTGTGATAGTCTACTTAGTACGCTGGGCGTTTTGTTTCAAACACCTCACTTTTTGCATTACGATATCGAATTAAACAAAACGGATCAGGCCAAGTCAATTCATGATTTAGAATTTGTATATCGTTACATGGAAGATAACGAACAAGCTTATCAAATTTTGGCCGAAGATCGCTACTGTACATACATCGCGAAGATGATTGCTGAACTTTTACACAACAAGGGATATGACGTGTTTTTTGTTCGAGTAAGGCCATATGAAACGGTTGAAGGACATAATATCTTTTTTCGAAACCCACAGTATCGTGTAGAGCCGATGAACCCCGATATTCCTTATGCCTTCCATACCGTTCCTGCAGTGAGGCTGGAGGGTGGAGATATGTATGTTCTTGATTTCGTTATGACTGATCCCGGTTGGATACGTTATGAAGTTTGGAAAGAACGTTTTTATGTCATTCATCAAAATGGGACCTTTGGAGATCCATGGTTTTTTGAATCACGTAGTTTCTTACAACTCAGTTTATTCGAATCTTCTGAGGAATTGACTCATTTGATTGGCTTGTATGAATATCTCAGGGAAGTATTTGAGAACCAAACGTCAGCAGTATTAAGATTTTGGAATCCAAAAGAACAACGTTTTAACCCTAAACTAGATATATTAAAAACCTTTAACTGGATTTTATTGCACGAAGAGTTACTTATCAAAGGTTACATTAAACAGCATTGGAAATATTATCAGAAACATTCAGAGACATTCCTTCGTGTGTTACATGCAGGAAGTCCATATCCTGACCAACCACTGGGATTGGATGAGGTAGACATAACAAGCCGTACCTACACCGATACTCAGTAGACTGTTGCGTTGCCACACATGTAAACCTATGACCACGCCGACTGAAAGTAGTTCATGGAGGCCATAAGGTACTTCGTTGAATTCGGTACCTTTGAGCGCATACATGACCAGTAATAACATGGCGGCGCCGGGTAGGTTTTTCCCAATAAAAAGTAAGGTCGGATGATGTTTGAATTTTGATAACGCAACGAATGGTAATACGCGTGTCAGAAAAGTAGCGACCGCCATCACGCCTAATGCAATCACACAGGTTTGAATCATGAGGATGTCTCTTTGTGATAACGAGCTGTCAAAATGAATATGCCTAAAGCAAGTGTCAGTGCGATGAGTAGCATATGTTGCGGAGCTACCAGTAGGGCAATGCAGCCACACCCTAGGGCCACCCAAAAAGGGAAAGGCTCTTTGAGTGCATAGGCTTGCTCAAGCGTAAGTACTGCAAACAACGCGACGAGTGTAAACTCAAATCCTTGGGTATTTAGGGCGAAGGTTGAACCCAGAAGGGCACCCAGAGTAGACCCTAAAACCCAATATGAGTGATTCAACGCAGTAACCCAGAGACATAAGTATTTATCTTTTTCGGGTTGCTTGGGATGATGGGCTGTAAGGACAGAGTATGTTTCATCCGTCAGGCCAAATATGAGATACCCCTTAGGTAACCAGGAGAACGTGTATCGTTTTAGAAATGAAAATCCAAAAAAAATATGACGTAAATTGATCAAAAATGTAGCCACAAAGAGTTCGATGGGGGTTGCTTGAGCGGCCAGCAGGCCAATAGCCAAAAATTGTGCAGCGCCTGCATAAACAAACAGGCTGGTGAGGCTTGCAAGCCACCACGGCACATCCAGGTTTTGAAATAGCAGGCCGAAAGCCATGCCTAAGGGCAGGTAGCCGAATAGGACTGGCAAGGTAAGTTTGAAAGCCTCAAGAAACATGATTGATTGGGTATCCTAGCATAATAAATAACGTGTAGGCATCGAAAGAAGCGTTGAGGTAAGATCGACTAACGCATCGTGCTGCTGTGCTAGGCCATCCTGGCCGCACAAGCCGTCTTTCTCACCTCAACGCTTCTTTCGATGCCTATTCTATCTTTGAGAAGTGCCTATACGTATTGAGAATCGTCGCAATTGTGGTAGAGTTAGGGGCTATTGAGATCAATATTTGGAGGTAGATGATGGGTGTATTAACGGGTAAGCAAGCCCCGAATTTTTCGGCAGAGGCTGTTATAAACGGGGATTTTCAAACTATTTCTTTAGAGCAATTTCGGGGCCAATATGTGGTGTTGTTTTTCTACCCCTTGGACTTTACATTTGTATGTCCCACAGAACTGCATGCTTTTGAAGCTCAGAAAGAAGCCTTTCAAAAACGAAATGTACAAGTCATTGGTGCGTCGATTGATTCCAAATTTAGCCATTTGGCCTGGTGGAAAATGCCCAAAATCGAAGGGGGTATTCAAGGGGTGACCTATCCCATCGTCAGTGATGTGAAAAAAGAAATCGCCAGAGACTACGATGTGCTTAGTGAATCTGCTGGGGTTGCATTTCGCGGGCTCTTCTTGATTGATAAAGAAGGTGTGGTTCGACATCAAGTGGTGAATGATTTGCCTTTAGGGCGTAGTGTTGAAGAAGTAATTCGCATGGTCGATGCCTTACAGTTTCATGAAACCCACGGGGAAGTTTGTCCTGCCAATTGGCGCTCAGGGGAACAAGCTATGACGGCCAACTCGGAAGGACTAAAAGCTTTTTTTGGCTCCTAAACATTTCTGTCAAATAATTAGGTGGCTGTCCCCGAACTATTAAATAATTAGGTGGCTGTCCCCGAACTATTTCCCCGAACTATTATTTAAACGACAAAGAAGGCTGCCCGTGAGGGCAGCCTTCTTTAAGATGTAGAGAATTAGCGAAGACTTAAAAGACGAACTGTAATCTTAATTCAATATGGTACGAACTTGACTCTGAGTCTACATCCGGTAACGATAGGAATTCGCTAGGTGGAATTTCATATGCTGCAGGCACGGTGCTGAGGTCAGTGATTGGATCTGTGATGAGTGGAATGGCTGTTTGTTCATAAACTGCGATGTCTGAACCTCGATGGTAAAAGGTCATCCAAGAATCTCCCACCTGACCGCTACCAAGCGGACTGTACGAAAGCATTGCGGGAACTTCAGCGTGTTTAATCCAGCTATCAGGAAGGCCGTATGCACTCACAGCTGATTCTTGGAATGTAGGGCTAAAGATGAACTGCGAGAAGACTTGAGTTTCCTGATCTTTCCAGTATCCGGAATCAAATCCAAATCCATTCCCTAGTTGTGATCCTACCTGGACATAATCCAAGAAAGTCTCACTCACATCAATGGCGTAATACTTGGTGTCAGCTGGTGGCGTACCTGTGTTGTCTCCCATACGGACATATCCAAGTTCTAATGGGCTACCGAATGCTCTGATGCTACTTGAGAAATCAACACCGGGTAGCGGATCATTTGGATAAATAGAAAGCACAGGTGACAATTCAAAGTCTCTGATTTCAAATGCATTTGCTTCGAAACTAGGCACTTGAACGATCTTCTCACCTGAGCCGATGATGTGTTTGGCACCTGCAGATTCACCCAATGCAAGTTTTAAATCAAAATAAGATGTATCTGTAGAGGCGTCAAGAATGAAAGCAGAGCCTTGAGTAAGGTTTGCTTTCCAGAGCTTACCATCAGCACCACTTTTAGTTGCAACTAACATCAGGATATCCCCGGTGTTGGGATCTTCGACCCCTTCCGAAATCCAGTTGATGGATTCGCTGGCAAACGCTGCATTACTTATGGCGAGGGATATGGCTGGTGTGGCCGCCAAGTTAGTAATTTCTGCAGGATCTGAGAATTCAATTCGTATAATCCCAGTCCCTTCACCCAATGTGTTGTTCCCTTTTTTGTAATACACGAGTGATGGTGTGGTTGGAGGAACAAATCCCGATGCTATTTCCAGTGAGACGCCACCACGCGCTTGAATCATGGTGTCATTCTCTCCGGGGATGATGTAACGCAAGCGAAATCTAGAGAGGTTATCAGCTGTATAAGCTTCAGGTGTTTGACTGCCGACTGAGCCGGCTGAAGCTTCTGCAAGAACCCGCACTCGTTCAATAGGCTGCTCAGCATCGACGAATACGAAATCATGATCGGAAACATCCGCTGCCGTATGAAGCTCCGCAGATGATACGGATACACTGATATCTTCAGTCACTTCTGGTCTATTCTCACGTGCAACAGCAACGACTCGAACCGTACCAATTATGGGTTTATCCTGTCTGACTCGAATATGATCAGCCACGATTTTCATGTGTGTCGAAACTTCAAACGAGTCACAGCCTGTTTGACCCACTAGACATCGTGAGACCTTTTTTTCGCCCAATGCGTTGATGGTTCTCGCCCGATAGTCATCACTTAGATCAATGACAGTCGAATCCATAGTGAGGCACAACCCACTCGCTCTTACTTCACTATCCGGTAAAGCAGCGGGAAACAAGCCTACTTGAAGAAAGTCAAAGGGGTTCATAAAAGAATCACAACTATTCGATGGTTTTCCAAGGTCATCCACTGAAACCGTTGCACCATTATCGAAACGGAGTCTAAGGTCACTGGTATCGCTTGTCAGTCTAATCCGTATACCACTGTCTGCAATCCAAAGGTTGTTGTCTGATGTATCAGGACCCAAAGCTCTGAATTTAGCCTTTTTTGTGGCAGTATCTCCTAACGACCCGGATAATAGGTTTGTCCCAATGCTATCAGGATCCGCTGAAAAAGTTGCACCCATCACGATTCCGTCAACCAGGAAGTGATCCGCTCGGGGATTCACAAGAAACTCTGAGGCCGGTGTGATTCGTACTCTAGCATCTGAGGATTTGTACTCCGTGAAGGCCAAGGCAAAAAAGGAACCCGATTGAAGTGTTGCTTGTGAGGTGCCTTCTCGATACCATGAACCGGGCTTAAGGGTCCCCTGGACAACCACAACTGAGCTTGAATCCCCCAATCCTGAGATGGCCTGACGACGATCCACAGTTTCGTTTTGTACCAAGGATTGTCCCGGAGTCTTGTAATAGATACTATTCTCCAATTCCGCTTGTTGCAAAGGAGAGAGCTCATCTTTTTCGACACACCCAGTTAAGACAACGAGGACGCCCAAAATGAACACGGGTGTAAAATGTGTTGAAATTCGACTATTAAATAACATAACCCACCTCCTATAAAAAGGTGAACGATTTTGAGTAGTTAAAGCTGAGAAGAAAACACATCTGCTAACGTACTGCATGAAGATGAAAGTATATTTGTACATAGGGAGCGTATCGTCAAAATATTGACATAACTTAACGTTTATTTTTGATTTAACTATCTGAATTAATTAAGATTATAAAAAAGATAAACCGTCGATTAGCAAAAAAAAGAAAAAGAGGGAGGGTCCTAAGGACCCTCCCTCTTTTAATGATTTTAGTGATCGTATAAGACGTGCTTATTGAAAGAAGATCTCTGTTCTTCTATCCATATCAGCGCTTCCACCTGTAGGCTCTTCTTCACCTAAAGCTGAAGCAGTAATACGATCATCTGACACGCCCCATACTTCTTGTAAGTATGATTTTGGGGTCTGAGTTCTTTTGTCAGAAAGCTCTAAATTGTAAGCTTGATCCCCAACTTGAGAAGCATGGCCAACCAATTCAATGCTTTGGCTTGGATTATCTTGGGCAAATTTCCCAGCTTCATCCAAGATGGCTTTGCTATCTTCTGACAACATTGACGAGTTGTGATCAAAAAGAACTTCAAAGCTCTGCCCAGCAGAAGCGATCTCACGGCCGCTTTGGCCTTCGTGGATCAGCTCACGCTGACTTTTATTCTCTTGGTACCCGTGATCAGTATAGGGCGATGCCCCAGGATCTTGAGCACTTCTCTGCTCGGTGCTTGAACATGCGATGAACGTAGTTGTTATAGCGAAGATGAAAACAGTTGAAACCACTTTTCTCATTACTTCCTCCTTAAGGTAATTACCGTAATTACAAATCAGTTTGTATTTTGGTCGGCCTCAAATTCGGAAAGCTTAAGTGAAATATCTCATTGAGAATGAAAATAATTATCTAAAAGAATAGCAACTATCTGAAATAAATAGAAAAAATAGAAGCGTAATATCTAGTTTAATATTGATGCAAAATGGTTTATTTTTGCAGGGTTAGGATATGACCCGTGCGTCCATCGAGACGATGAAACACACACAGGTAGACTTCATTTTGGTGGTCAACGCCAAAGGCTGCCGTATGAAATCGGTTTTGAAGCAAATCTATATTTTCGTTTCGATGTTCGGCATGCTTGAGCGCCCAATGGCGCCCACTGACATAATCCGCATATAGATAAGTGCCCACAAGCTTGGGGTGGTGTGATCCACGATACACGACGCCGCCTGTGATGGATTTGCCTTGAGCGTGAGTATAAGTATGAATCGGTGGGGTGAACCCCGTGTTTTTACATTTTTTTGAGCGAAAACATCGGTCGCCCTCCCACACGGCCCATCCATAGTTTTTGCCTTTTTCAATCTGGTGGATTTCTTCAACCTTATTTTGCCCGACATCACCTGTCCAGAGGGTGCCCAGTTTGGCGTCAAAGCTGAACCGCCACGGATTACGTAATCCATAGGCATAGATTTCAGGCCGACCCAGCTTAGGTTTCCCATGAAATGGATTGCCGTTTGGAATGCTATACGGTTTTTTGGATCCATCCACAGAGATTCTTAGGATTGAACCCAAGAGTGTTTGGGGGTTTTGTCCATGACGATGAGGGTCACCAGCCCATCCGCCATCACCCACAGCAATGTATAAATATCCATCTGGGCCGAATGCGATCTGTCCGCCGTTGTGATTGCTGTAAGGCTGAGGGATATTCAGAATCACAAACCCCGATTTAGGATCGCCCTTCAAGGACGTTCGTGCGTTGTATCGCTCAACGACCGTATCTCCAGTAGGTTTTCGCGTATAGTTGACGTAGAAAAACCCATTCGTATGGAACTTGGGATGAAATGCAAGTCCCAAGAGGCCTTGTTCGTTGCCTGTACTTCGAACTTTATGGCGAATATCCAAGAAAATTTTTTTTAATTTTGAATGGGTCGAATGAACGACTGCGTAAATGATGCCTCGTTGCTCAACCACAAAGACATGTTTGGGGTGATGCGGCGTGATTTGAAAATCCACAGGTCGAATGAAGGTTAGGTTTGGAAATGCGGGCTTCAGGCCATATGTGCAGAAGCCAGTTGGACTCCAACTCAATATGAGGAGCAAGAGTATTCTTAGGAAGTGGAAACAGTTCATTTTTGCTTTATTTTTTTAATCGCCAGTACGGCACTGAGGCAACACAGGTGCACAAATAACGCGCCCAATAGAACGACAAAAAGCATGGGCGCCCCGAGTATGGTGAACGACTCAATCCCTTCATCTGGTGTTACCATGGGGCTCAGGACTTCAAACCCAATCCATCCGACTAGGAAGCATGCAATGGGTGTCAAAAGCAATATGCGAATATTCACCCCTTTGGAGGAGAAGAGTCCCGCTTCGAGGGCAAAAATCATGCCCAGGATGGGTAGGATATTAAAATACGTCATCCAAAAACTCATCCACATGATTTGGACCGTCCCTGACGATAAAGTAGAAAGCCGCTCAAAACCGGATAGTAAATGATTGAAAGGATGACTGACCAGACGGTCACGAGTAGTATGGGGATAATCATCGCCTCAAGAAGTTTGTGACCCAGTGTGAATGTGCAAATGTGACCAATTATGAGTGCTATCAGAGGCCCCCAAGTCAGCAGACGAATACGCTGAGTATGTTTTTTTGATTTAAGGGCAAAGAAGAAAATGCCTGCTGTACTCAAAATGGGCCAAGCCAGGAGTCCCATAAAAATAAGTTCGGACGAGGTCATTGAGATTATTCTAGCTCAATTTTAATCAAAATGAGAATTACCTAAGTTAGCTTTGCCATTATGTCGAAAGGGACACTGACCCTTTTTTGTTGAGTCTGAAGGGTGAGGTGGGGTATGGCGCAATATAATATTCATAAAGTTCGTCTAACTCAAGCCGGACGGCAGGCGCTCAAAACGAAGAAGCATCCCATTGAATTACATAAATCAGAGACCGCTTCACAGGTTTGGGTATCTGACCAGTCTTTATCACTTTTAAAAGAAATCGATGCCATAAAGGAAGTCGTCCAGACGTTACCCGCCACGCGTATGCCCATAGAAGTGAGCTATTCGACTGAGGCCACATTATTTGACCCACCAGATCCGGATGCCTTAAGTGAAGTGTGTGCTTATGCGTTGGGTCGACTGCCCAAATTTCAAGAAAAGTATGTGTCCTATTTGGGTCGTGCCTCAGAAGGACCTAAGGATGCGATTAAGATGGATCGTCCGGGAGGGAGTCGAGCGTATTGGTGGCGACTCTCTAAACATAAACCTGATGAGGTGTGTCTTAAGGATCGGTTTCCGAACATCATACAAGCTGTCCAAGATCCTCAAACAAAAGTCATTCTTTCATTTGGATCAGGGGGTATCCGGTTATTCGCACAACCCAGTCTTATGAAGTTTTTAGATGTGATGCTTCTCAAGCCCTATGTGGATGAAATTTGGGGATGTAGTGGAGGGGCAATATCGGGTTTGATGTACGCGTTGGGTGTCGCACCTCGTGAGATCGAAGAAGAAGGGTACAATATTTATAACCAACGATACTCCTTTCGTTTGAGTCCGAGTAAATTTGAGGTGCTCAAAAATATTATGCTTGAGTCCTTTAGCTCCGACCGGTATATCTCAGGGTTTATGGATTGTCAAAAAATGCTCCGTGAGTTGTTGGGAAAGCATATTGAACAACGTAAAACGGAAATTCCTTTTTATTGTACGGCGTATAACGTGAAAACGAAGCAAACTGAAATACTAACGCCTGAACCACTATTTGAATCCCGATACCAATTGCCGATTTATCAAACGTCACCTTTAGATGCGGTGACAGCGTCTTCTTCCATACCTATTGTGTACGCCCCTAAAATTATTTCGCGAGGTAAGGTTGAGCAACTTTATGTGGATGGGGCAACAACAGAAGAAATGCCGTTGGTTTCGCCTTATGCCAAATGGAATGAAGATCGAAAATTTCATCTCGAGAAACGAGATAAGCTTTTAATTATTTCCGTGAATTTATTCACTCATTTGTCTGCTACGCCATTCTTCAAAAGTAAGTGGTATCATCGATTGCCCGCATTTCATATTTTGAAACTCTCAGCAGAACTTGCCGATCATATTCGTGAAGCGCATATCAATGAACATAAGAATTTTGTTTTGCAAAACCCTCAGGTGACGTTGTGGGAAATTCATCCACCCTTAGAAGGCATCGGGGTGCTAGATACACGGCGAATTCCAGAGATTATCCAGATCACGCAGCAGTTTCTACTATCACAGTTAGATCATATCGAAGCACAGTTGTCGTCAGCCGCTGCTGCAAACAAAAAAGCCAGTTAGTGGCCCTTTGTGCTATCTAAAGATTGGGTTAGACTGAATGTCATGGAATATCATGATTTGCTCCAAAAATTTGTACTTGTTGTTGCTCTGGGCATAGGTGCACAGTGGGTCGCGTGGCGTCTTCGATTGCCTGCAATTGTGATGCTTGCTTTGACAGGTGTGTGTGCAGGTCCCGTCTTGGGTTGGCTCGAACCCCAATCAGATTTTGGTGATTGGGTCCATGTACTGATTAAACTCTCCGTTGCCATAATCTTGTTTGAGGGAGGACTTAATTTAAGAACCCACGAATTGAAAGAAATTCGAGGTGTCGTAAAACGTCTCGTTCTGTTAGGTATCCCAATTGCATGGGGGTTGGGATTCTTGTGTTGCTATTTTGTTTTAAGGTTGTCGTTTCCTGTGTCAATGTTGCTTTCAGCTATTTTAGTAGTGACAGGACCTACCGTTATTATGCCACTTGTGCGTCACACACGGCTCAGTCCGAGGTTGGCAACTTTGTTTAAATGGGAAGGGATTATAAATGACCCCTTAGGTGCATTGTTGGCTGTTTTAGTATTTGAATTTTTTGTAGCCAGTGAACAAGGTACAGCCACTGTAGGTATATTTAAGGGTATTGGGTTTGCATTACTCAGTGGCAGTTGTCTGGGCTTGGGAGGCGGATTCCTTACTAAAATTTCATTTAAGCAAAACTGGATACCAGAGTTTTTAAAAGTGCCCTTTATTCTATGTGCAGTGATTTTGATATATGGTGCGTCTGATTCATTGCAACAGGAATCCGGATTACTCGCCGTGACGATTTATGGGTTTATGGTTGGCAATGTGGGATTGCTCATCATACATGAGTTGCGACGATTTAAAGAGTACATTACTTTATTCTTGGTTTCTTCTGTTTTTATCATTTTGGCGTCGAGCCTCCGGCTCGAAGATCTTTATCGACTCAATGTGAATAGTGTTGTTTTTCTTGCTCTGGTTTTGTTTTTTATTCGTCCAGTGTCTGTGTGGTTAGCTACGCTTAAAACCGATTTAATGCGATCTGAAAAGGTTATGATTGGATGGATCGCACCTCGAGGAATCGTTGCTGCAACGATGGCCGGTTTGTTTACACCTCAGATGATCAAAAGTGGATACTATGATGCGGTCTACATGGTGCCCATCACTTTTTTGGTTATCTTTGCGACAGTTGTCTTGCACGGGTTAACGCTTCAAAAAATGGCAGAAGTATTAGGACTAGCCAGCAATAAACTTAAGGGGATGTTGATTATAGGTGCATCACCCTGGAGTATCGCTTTTGCACAGGAGTTGAAAAGAATGGGATTGCCTGTGCTGTTGGCTGATAACTCCTGGCATCGGCTGCGAGAAGCGATTCAAAAAAACATCCCTGTATATTCTGAAGAAATATTATCTGAAAGCAGCGAAGAGACTTTAGATTTGCTTGAAATGGGATATGTATTTGCAGTGAGTGATAATGATGCGTACAACGCACTCGTATGCCAGGAGCTTATGAATGATTTGGAACGAGATAAAGTGTACCAACTTCCCATGCATCAGGAAATCCCACTTGAAGGCCAAGGGATGAAAGCTTCCAGTAGAGGGAAGATTGCATTTAAATCGCCGTATGAGCTTTTCTTGAATCGATTTTATCAAGGATGGACATTTCAAACTGTTACGGTGGGTGAAGGGTTAGATGAAGCGACGATTGTGGAGTGTTTCGATCAGAAAACTTTAGAGCTTTTGTTATGTATTCAAAAGTCCGGACGTGTGGTCGTAACAGGGCCAAAAGAGTCTTATGTGCCTCGATTGGGTGATCAATGTCTGTGCTTCACATCAGAATCAAGTAATTTGGATGTATTCCGATCAAATGTATAAGAATAGGTTTTCCTATTGAATTCAGGGAACCGTATTCTTTGAAAAGGCCAGAATACGGAGGATTTAGGTTTGAGATCAAGACGACTCGGTGTAACCGTTTGGGGAAATAGGGGATCAATTCCAGCCTTCTCGCCAGACACGATGATTTACGGAGGCAACACAACTTGCTTTGAGTTGAAGTACGGCGGCAAGGAGCCAATTTTGGTTGATGCTGGGACAGGTATCTACCACTTTAGTGAGACATTGCTTGCTCAGAAGAGGCAACAGCCTATCGGGCGCATCCATATTTTGTTATCACATTTACATTGGGATCATATTCAAGGGTTGCCCATGTGTGGTTTCTTGTATCGAGAAGATGCTGAGATTCATTTTTACAGTCACCACGCGGATGTATTCAAACACCTGTCCATTCAACATAAATCGCCCTACTTTCCGGTTCCGTGGAAAGCACTGCCTGCTAAAATCGTTGCCCATCATATTGGGTGTGGGGATGACCTAAAAATTAACGACGTTAAAGTGTCAACCGTAGGGTTGAAGCATCCTGGTGGGGCCTTGGGGTTTAAGTTCAAACAAGACAAAAAAACGCTTTCGGTTTTGACGGATAATGAGTGGGATCTCATGTCCAAACCCATGAAAACTAAGGTGACGCAATTTTTGCGTGATACGCAACTGCTTCTTCACGATGGGATGTTTATAGGTCACGAAATTCCAACGTATGATGGTTGGGGTCATACCTATTTAAATCACTTGGTGCAAATTCCGTGGGTGAAAGAGGCAAAGGCAGCAAACAGACGTAAATTGGCGATTATTCATCATCATCCCAATCGTTCGGATACACAATTGGCGTGGTTAGAAAAGCTCATTCAGAAGGAACTCGATTCAGTAAAATTTATTATGGCCAAAGAAAGTTCGACCTATTGGTGCTAATCTATTTGCATGCTTCATAAAGAGCCGTCCGGAGAAAAACAAAACACTCTTATTCGATATTTCAACTCTGCGCCGATCAAAAAAGTATATGGCATGACGTTGAGTTACAGCTCGTCGAATGAAGCGGTTTTTGATTTACCTTATAATCCGAATTTTGATCACGCACTAGATGCCATTCATGGCGGCGTGGTTTTGACGTTGCTTGATAATGCGGGGTGGTTTACGGTGGCTCAGTTCTATGATGTATGGATCTCAACAGCGGATCTGCATGCTCAATTTTTAGAGCCCGTGGCTCAGACTCATTTGCAAGGTGTGGGGCATGTGACTCGGGTGGGTAAGCGATTAGCCCATGCGACCATGGATATTAAGACCCCAGAAGGGAAGCTGGTTGCTCGTGGCTCTGGTACCTTTGCAGTCTCCTCTCTCCAACTGCCGCCCTTTAAAGGCCGTTAACCGGCCCATTTCCTAAAAAGTAGGCGGGCACCTTCTCAGAGCACTTAGGTTCCCCGGCTACCTTTTGGCACCTGTGCCCCGTCCGACGAAGCAGTCTCCTATTTTCATTTATTTTTTTCAATTTTCGGTTAAAATACGTCTTCCTTAAGATTTGCATTGCTAAACTAACACCATTGTGATAAAACTTAATTTGTTTATAAAATTAACAGAGAGGTATGTTTTGGATAAGAGTCGTATTTGGCTAAGTGTCGCGAGTTTAGTTGTCCTGAGTGTTGTAGGTTTAAATCCTCAAAACGCTTCAGCTGACGATCAAGATAAAATGGGTGGTGCATTTGCTGCTGAAGTTTCGTTCGAGCCCACCATTGCGTCAGATTGGTTTTATGTATCTGCAAAGCCCAATTTTTCTATGATGTCTGTTTTTGAAGAG
>JAJCYS010000032.1 GCA_029262815.1 Deltaproteobacteria bacterium
GCTAAGCAATGTATTTTTGAATATATTGAGGTTTTTTACAATAACCACCGTACCCATTCGTCTTTGGGCTATCTCTCTCCAAGAGATTTTGAGGTGGCTTGTCGCTCCTAACTTTGTGTCCACTTTTTTGTTGCAAGATCATTGGCACCTTTAGAAGAGGTGCCAACTCCTTTCTGGATTAAGAGTAAAACCGATCTTTTTAATCAAAAAGGATCCATTCGACTAAAACCAAACCATCATGTCATTCTAGAATATTGCAGAGCCAAATATACAGAGATCCTTGACTTCGGTCGCAGATGGATTCCCGCTCATGCTGCGCATATCGGGAGTGACAAGGAAAGGACAGCGATAATAGGTAATTTTATTTTACCTGAAGCTTAAATACTTCATCGACTAGATACGGAGAAGGGGGAGGGCGATACGTATCTGGATTATTGGCCAGTTGTTTGCCTAGCGCAACCGCTTGCAGCCAATACTCATGTGCTTTTGCTGCATCTCCTGTCCCCCTAAATATATACAGCGCCAACCGCTCTAAATGCATTTTTTGGATACGTGAATACTCTCGAGGTACATCCTGTGGAACAAGCCCCAAAGCCTGTGTTGAATAATTCATGGCTTCAGCATAATTGCCTACGGTGCCTGCCACCCCCGATAAATGGAAGTAGCCGCCATATAAACTGGTCATGGCCTGCTTTTTACGTGTAGTTAATTTTTTTATAATTTGATCCTGATATTGACCATTATTATAGGGCACGCTCCTACCGTGCTTAGTATCTGGAGGCTTCACACTGATCTTTTTTCCTTTATAACCAACCCACCCAGTATTCATAATGACATCAATCCATTTTTTCTTTTGATTGAGATACTGAACATAAGCTGCTTTCCATTGACCATAATCCGTAGGTTCTGATCCTGCAGCATTGTGCGAATAGCAAAGAGATCGTTTTTCCATTAAATGGCTGATAAATCCCCAATTGTAGGGTTGAGATTTTCGAGTCTGATCGATTCGTTCTTGAGCCTTTGATGCACAATTGGATGCTGAAACTTTAAGCGGTTTTTTTTGTGTCGACGTAATCGGTAAAGTTAGATCAACCATCCGACCGAAATCTTCAAAAGTCAATGTCACAGACTTTAGCATTCCAGCTTTTGGTAAGATAAACGAAGTGGATCTGGAGAGACCCTTATCAAGCATGGTATAAACAGAGTTTCCCCCGCCTGATACTTTGCCTATTCGTTGACCTTCTTGAATATTACTCAATTGTAGCTTTCCATGAGCATTCCCAGAAGCAGAAATTGAGGCCGTCCCTTCGCCACTACGGGTAAAATAATTAATTTGCATGATTTTTCGGAATGAAAATGAATCAATCGGCTCTTCACGCTCGAGATCCTCGTCTCTAAAACGTTTGTCGTATGCTGATAATTTACCTTCAATTTCAAACGCGCCACCCCGTTTAAAAGGATAAGGCATCGGTATTACAAAATATGTACCGGGTAGTCTTTTTTCTTTTTTATCAAAGGGAGGAAATTTATCACGTGGAAACACCCATCCTGTTTTTTCATACTGAAACGGTGGATAGCCACCAACCAATGAGAGTTCATAGTAATAAGACTTTTTGGGCGGTGTATCCTTCCAATTGATCCAAAGCTGTGGTTTTGGGGTTCGAATATAGTCTTTGCCCCATCGCTGACCAAAAGGCTCTGCACTCAGGGGGTCCCAAGGTAAAAACGTTTGTTGATAGGTGTAGTTTTTCATTGTATCCGGAATGGTATGCCCACTTCGTCTTCGATGCCTTCTTCGTCGGCGACGCCGCGGTTGCTTAGAAGGGGAGGCAGACGGAGTTTCTACACCAGATGCTTTTTCAGGAGGAGAGAGTTTCTTCGCCGCTACCATGATTTTGACTTCCGTGGTTTCACGCTCATCAGCAATTTGAAACGATTCAGAAAACGTAAGGCTTGTAGTCGGTTTTAAAGATTTCCAAGTATCCGATGTTGCAAACTCAGAGTAAGCGTGAATCTTGCCTTTAACATCAAAACTTCCAGCATGGCCCTCAGGCCAAGGAATCTGTATAACAAATGCATTGGGCCTGTATGGATCGCCTTCTTGAATAGGCAATCGAATTTGCCCTGAAATTTGTCGTGCAATTTCATATTCATATTTTGGAGAACCACCCGTGACACTCAGCTCGTAAAAAAAGAAGGATTCGAGAGGCGCATCTTTCCAACGGATCCAAAGTTGAGGGATTAGATAAAGAACTTTATCTTCACCCCATTTGCGACCCCACATGGTAGCTTTTTGATCTTCAAATGGCTCAGTTACGCGTTCTTCGTTTTCGCGTTGCCATTCACGAACTTCTTTATCATTCATGCGGTCGATGGGCTTTTTGGGCGGGACCTTTTCAGTTATTTTTCCAGCTATGACCATAAAGTCTTGTCGATCTGGCAGAGCTGTCTCGGTATTTATTTTACCGATTTCGATTGTTTCCCGTTTTCCTATAAGATGTTTTTTTTCTTTATCAAAGTAAGCCCCTACATCAGCAACAATCTCCAATTCAAATTCACTGATAGGGTTAAAGGTGTACTGAATATCAGAGTAAAAGTTTGAAGGATCTTTTATGTCTTCAGGGGCAGCCGTAATAGACACAAAATAATCTATTTTATGTACTTCATTGCCATCATGATCAACGTCAGAGATTATACTCGGGCGAATTTTAATACGAGGTTTGTTGGGTGTGCGTTCGCTCAATTTTCGTCGTTGATGGACGCCCTCGAGAGCAACCAAAAATTCTTCAGGGTCTTCGATGCCCCATGCTTCTTGCAAGGCCTGCATCATAGCCAGAAGCTCTTGATTTTTCTCTTCCTGTCTGACCTGTTGAACACGATCATAAATGGTATCTTCTACAGATTTTATGACCTGATAACTTCTGACAAGATCCGCTGCGGATCGATACGCGATGCGCTGTCTTAATGCTTTGTCTTCAAACCGACGGGATATTGTTATATTCTCATCGAATGCTGAAAACTCACCTTTGGCGTTAATCCAATCATCAATTCGACCCATAAAAAATTTAACGATGAATTGAAAGGCTTCCGTTTCATCTAACTCGTAGTCACTCTTTTTGAGGGCAGCCATTAGATTTTGCCAAGACCGTGCAAATGGGCGTTTTGGATCACGATAATAGGCATACATGCTAATACGTTGTGATTCGAAATACCCTTTTGGATTAGCTATGTCATCTTTAATTTTCTCATAATTCGAATCCCAATTCTTTCCACTACTCAGGATCCCTTTTTTGACAAATTTGTCATATTGATCTGAGAAAACATTAAACCGCTTATCTGCTTCTTCTTTGGTATAGGTTTTGTAGAATACAACATCTGTGTCTTTAATCGGCTTGCCGTCTGGTCCCTTTGCGTCTTCAGGTGCCTTGATTTTTACTTGCAAGTATTGTTTAGGCACAAAGTGGAGCAAGCCCACCCGTTGACTTCGTTCGATTTTTTTGAATCCACTACTGGTATCCAGAAAGCCTTGATACAGTTTGTCAGCATTGTCGTTCTTTAACGGCTCAAGTATAAAATTGCCCAGTAATTTTACTGAGGTTGTGCCAAGAGAGACCAATAAATAAGCCTGTCCTAGAGCAGGGACCATCATCGCTGAGCCCATCATGACGACTCCTCTGGGTTCCTTATGGACAACGAGGTCTTTGACAGCATTTAACTTAGCTATGGGTGGAAAATTCATCATGACTTCAAATCCGGCGGCCCAGGCAGCAGCTTCCGAGCCACCCGTTTGGTAGGCATACATGACTTGGACAACAGAGTCGGCATTGCCGCCTATTGCCATATTCTTAAATAGTTTTTTGGCTTGCCATTTGTATTTTGCTTTTTCAACCGGAATATCGATTGGGCCCTTTACGGGAATCAACATGTTGGACTTTACTTTTTCGAATCCGATAATGTCTTTGCCGTGGGCTTTTAATGAACCCCAACGTTCGCCAGTGGCACGCATTAATTTTGTGGAAACATACTCAGGCGTATACACGCCTTTTAGATAATTTAGCTTGGCTTGCTTAAACGCTTCGGCTGTCCCTTTAGTGCGTGACTTTACATCGTCAAATTTTTCTTTGAGAGATCGATGAATAAAATCAAAATACTCTCGTCGTGCTGATCGTTCGCCAGGTTCAATTGCAATACGTCTTTGAGCCGCCTCGAGCGCGATGGCTTTGACTTCTTTGCCAAGTTCAGAATTTTCTCCCCCAAGCTTTTGAATCATCCGATCGACCAGATCTGTTTGTCTAGGTGTTTTGGATTTTTTGCCTGATTTAGCTTCTTCAACTAAAGCCTTAGCGTGTTCAATTGAGATTAAATCGTGGATCCCATGGTAGAGCTGTTTGCGTACAGCAGTTTCTAATTTGGCTCTAGTAGCGTTCGGAAACTTTGCCTTGATGCGTTTAAACTCTGCGTCGCTGATTCGTCCATTTAGAAGGTCGGCTGGTGCGCTGATAGTTCGTACTAGGTTTTCCATCATAATTTCGCGGCCATCTGCTTCCCAGTTCCGTACAGCTCGTTCAAGCAACATTTTTTCAAAAGCTGCTTTTGGCATATCAGCGTACATTTTGGCTTCTGCTTCTGATACAACTGGCCAATACTGACTCCAAACTTCTTTTAACGTGTAGTCTGCACCCGTACTAGGGTTTTTAACCCCCTTGTGACGAAGTCGTTCTTTGGCTGAGACATCGAGTGCCTTTTTGTATCGCTCAAGCGTGGCAGCGTCTTTCCCCTTATAAACATCCGCTAGGACATTTTTGAGTTGTGCTTCGTCGCCGCTCGCATATATTTTTTCGTACTCAAGGGTAGTGAGGGGTTGTCCAGCGACTTGCTTCCGCATCAAACTGATGCCTTCAGCGAAGGACCGAAGTAAATATTTGCGGCTATTCGGTTTATGATGTTCGTACATCAGCCAGTTGTCCCAAGAGCCGTCGAAAGCGAATCGCTTCACACCTGTTTCGGGTTGATTCTTGAGCACTTTATTTTTGGGATCGTTTAACTGTGATGCGACGGGCTGTCCCTTTTCCCATGTGACTTCGGTCCATGGGGAATCTTTGCTGATTTTTTTGGCCAATTCATCGATTGAACTAGAAGGGTAGGTTTTCTTGTACTTTTTAAGTAATTCCGATTGAACTTTCTTTATTTTATTTTGTTTTTCAGACTCGCTCAGTGAAGTTGATTTTTTGAGATTTTCGATTTGATCTTGTGCAGATCTAAGATCCGACACTCTTTGATGATGTTCTTGAAGGGATTCATAGCCACGTCCTTCAGCTTGACTCTTGAGTTGGCCTTCGGATCGGTAGGCTTCTGGGTTTTTGCGTTTTTCGCCCGTAACACGATCTGCTTCATCGCCGTACATCATACGGTCTACGTCATCCGTGGTTGACCCCGATGAATGGCGTTCTCGCCAATCTGGAAAAAAATCCGCCCCATTCATGCTTTCGATTCCCAGCCGTGCTGGGTGAACGTTGAACATGGATTTGAATTTTTTGTTGAACGCATCGATGACCTTAGCTTCATCAATGCCTAGTTTTTGGGCAGCGTCCTTGGGTATTACAAAGACGGTCTGGTCGACATCCGATGCGATACCGCTGTTTTTGTTGCCTGAATCGAGCATACCAATCGTGAGTTGTTTTTTGGGGTCAACCTCTTTGATGGCTTCTGCCATAGCCTGATTGATCATTTCTCGTCTGAGTCGAGATAGTTCCCCAGATTGTGCGTCAGGGATAGATTTTGATTTTGCAATTTTTTCGACCGCTTCGAATGAATGTTTCTGGAAAATTTCACCAATTTTAGCCAAATCGGTGCCTTTAGATGCTTTGAGTAAATCGAGAATCTCGCCCGTTGCGTTCGATTTTTCTTTTTGGGTGTATTTTGTGAGATCAGTGACATTTTTGTAAATGTTGTTGAATTTCCAATGGGGTAGCTTGACGCGAGGGGGTTCTTTTTTCTCGTCTTCCTTTTTGTTTGCTGCTGCAATGCTAAATGATGACTGTGTGAGTGGTACACAAAGAAAGAGGGGTATCAACAATCTAAAGGTTTTTATTAATTTAAAACGATTTAATTCCAAGTGTCCCCCCTTGCAACTAGAATCTGTCTTTGAGACTGATTCTAATAAAATTGTACCGAGAAAATCGTGGATTTGGGGGTTTTCTTTTGTCCATTAAAGCTTGTTATTTTGTTTGATACCGTAGAGGAAAGAATAAAAAATTAAACGATAGTTCTGAAAAAGTTTACTTGGTTGATTTATAAAGCTCATCATACAATAGACCTAATATGCGAATATTATTTGGATGGGTTCGGTCTTTATACGATTGGGTGCTTCATAAAAGTGAGCATCGATGTGCCCCTGTTTTTTTGAGTACGGTTGCATTTACGGAGTCTTGGGTGTTTCCTATCCCGCCGGATATTATGTTAATTCCCATGTGTTTGGGCGCCCGAGGGCGTAGTTTTTGGTTTGCGACGTTGTGTACGTTGAGTTCAGTGCTCGGAGGGATTCTTGGGTACTATATTGGTGCTTTTCTATATCAAACAGTGGGTATTCACATTATAGAGTTTTACCACCTTGAAGCCACTTTTGAACGTCTTAAGGAGCTTTTTGCAAATTATGGGGTTTGGTTTGTCATTGTTGCTGGTTGGACACCGATCCCTTATAAAGTGTTTACCATTGCGTCAGGTGCCGTTTCCATGGCCTTTGCACCCTTTGTGATTGCAAGTATCCTATCAAGGGGTGCACGGTTTTATTTGGTGAGTGGGCTTGTCTATTGGTTGGGGCCGAAGGCAGAGCAGTTTATTGACAGACATTTTAATGTATTAACCATTATTTTTGCCATACTTCTCATTGGATTTATGGTGGCAGTGAAATATATTTAAGAGTATGAAACAAAAAGTAATCAGAAGTTTAAGTGTGTGTGTTTTTTTAAGTGCCTGTAGCACTGTTGAAATCACGCAGCGGTATCATGTCATCGAATCTCCGACCACAGTGCGTGAATACTATGCAGATTTAGGTGTCGATCTTTCTCGTGTTGATAGTTCATTTGACCTCACGCGCGAGCTAAAACCCGGTGACAAGGTGTATGTCCCATATGAGATCATTTATCCTGAACCCCCAGATGCATTGGCCCAGAAGGGCTTGCCACAAAACCCTATTCTGAAATTGGCATGGCCTGTTAATCAAGCCATTTTGGGAGAACAATTTACAGAAAACAAGGAACATAAAGGTGGGATTAGCCTAGTTGCGCCAGAAGGTACGTCGGTATTTGCTGCAGATGCGGGTAAAGTCATTTATGCCGATGATCAGATTGCTGGATATGGCAATATGATTGTACTTAAACATCTCAATGGGCTGATTACGGTGTACGCACATAACAAACGCAATTTAGTACGTAAGGGACAGAAGGTGAGCCAAGGGGATCGTATTGCGTTATTGGGCAAAACGGGCCATGCGACACACCCGAAATTGCATTTTGAGGTTCGAAAAAACAAGTCACCTGTGAATCCCTTGTTGTTTTTGCCTAAAAAAGAAGAAATGTGGTTGAGTCGAGCAAAACCCATTCAGAACACTGCTAAAAAATAACCTATCAGTGGCTAAAGATGGAACCCTACCTACGCAGGGATGACAGAGTGGGGCTGACCTTCGGCGGTCGGGAATGACAATAGGCTACTGTGTCATTGCGAAAAAAGGCTAGGAGGGCCGTAGGCCCGACGAAGCAACCTATTTTTTCAAAAACAAACGATCGAGTAAGGTGAACAAGGTGTCATGTGTACTGGCCGTGCGCCAGGTGTTTTTTCGAATCACATCCACGGGTTGAACAAAAGGCCCAGGTGCCAGATCTGCAGCACATTTTTCAATAAGATGCTCGATGGTTCGTTCGGTCATCTCCAAATGGAATTGTAAGCCGACGACGTTGTCTTTGTAGATAAAACCTTGGCTTTCACATGCTTTTGAACTCGCGATGGGGATTGTTTGAGGCGGGATAGAAAATCGATCTCCATGCCATTGAAAGACGTTCATGGTTTCTTCCATCTGATCGAATAGAGGATGGGCCAAACACGCCTCTGTCAAGGTGATATCAAGCCAGCCAATTTCTTGCTGTGGATGTGAGCTAACGTGACCCCCCAGTTGCTCGGCTAAAAGCTGTGAGCCCAAGCAGATCCCTAATATAGGGGTGTCAGTTTTTAGTGCTTCTTTCAACCATGCTTTTTCAGCCTTCAGAAATGGAATAGACGCTTCGTCATACACACCCATGGATCCACCGAGAAGCACAATACCAGACAGCGTTTCAGGGTCAGGCAACGGTTCATCCTTAAATATACGAATCAATTCGAGGGACACATTTCTTAGATGTGCCCAGGATTGAATGGTGCCTTCCTCTTCAAATGGCACATGCTGAATACACGCAATCTTCATGGTAGGCCAATGATACGGGAGGATGCGATTATATTCAATGCCTTTTTTAGTGCCACCGTCAAGACCGTACGAGGAGGGCCATAGGCCCGACGAAGCAATCCACGCGTGGCTGCAAATATTGGAGAAACTGATGTTGGGGTTTTTGAAGTTGTTGACTTGGCTGTCCCTACGAAAATTAATGGCTCAGCAACGAGTGGCGTGTTTGGTTTAACCAGGTCAGTTGATTTAGATGCCTTACCCTAAATTAAGCTGAATAGCTCTTCTGAGAGAAGAATGTTGACGCCAATATGGTAAAGATTCGTGAGGGAGCCTTTTTTGACCAGTGCATCCCAGATATTTTCTCGCATAGGAACTGTGAGTCCACCAAATAGTTGGATTCCAAAATAGCCGATGGTAAATCCAATCACCACGCGCGGGAAGGCATAAAAGAACCCTTGACTCTCTATGGTGGTCCCTGCTTTTTCTATGGCATCATTGAGTTTTAAATTTAAAAAATTATAACCCATCCCTAATTCAAATTTTAAAATGGGTATAAATGACAATTGTAAAAAAAGAGCCGTAATGATCGATCCTGCATCAAAAAATTCGTTCTCGCTTACAAAATTAAATCCTCCCGCAAACTCCGCACCAAATCGAAGAAAGCTCAGAATTTCAAAGTACCCACGTAATCCAACATAAGAAAGCTTTATACCTTTGTTAGCAATAACGCTTGGGGTACCGGGGTCACTGACTTCTGGAATATTCTTAATACCTTGGCCTCTGAGCTTGGAATAATCCAAGTTATCTTGATAAGCATAAATGCCACCCATGCCTTCAATAAATGCAGCTTGCGCCGTTACAAAGGTCCCCAAAAGGACGACAAATAGAATTCCCAACTTTAAGTGTTTCACGTCTATAGTTTACCTTTGCTCTCTAAGGGAAGCCAAACAAAAACCCACCAGGCTTGAGCTCGTCCCTAAAAACCACTATAGTCGGTTAGGGTTGCGGGTGTAA
>JAJCYS010000033.1 GCA_029262815.1 Deltaproteobacteria bacterium
GCTAAGCAATGTATTTTTGAATATATTGAGGTTTTTTACAATAACCACCGTACCCATTCGTCTTTGGGCTATCTCTCTCCAAGAGATTTTGAGGTGGCTTGTCGCTCCTAACTTTGTGTCCACTTTTTTGTTGCAAGATCAGTGTGTTTTTTAAATCAACGAGTGACCATAAGGTTTTAGCGGAGTGGTACAGAGAGAACTTAGGCCTTCAACTTGAAGAATTTGGCGGTTCAATATTAAAGTGGCCAGACGATAAAGCAGAGGATGCTGGTATGACGGTTTGGCATGTTGCTAAAAAAGACAGTAGCTGGTTTAGTCCGAGTGGTTCAAGATTTATGATCAACTACCGGGTTGATGATCTTGCAGGCATTCTTGAGAGAATCAAAAAAAATGGGAACGAAATTTTGAAAGGTCCTGAGTCTCACGAAAACGGTAAATTTGCTTGGGTGATGGATCCCGATGGGAACAAAGTAGAGCTTTGGGAGCCGATGCTTTGGGATGAAAAAAATAAGCAGTCGTAAAAGTTTTAGTTTAATATCGCATTTTACATTCGTTCTTATACTTTTGTACTCAACTCCCTCCGATGCATGGTTTGAGGTCTTCGAGAACTTTGCCGGATTCCTTAGTTCAACTCTGAAGTGCAACGGGTGGACGTAAATTAAACAAAGTAGAGCACAACAGGTAGATAGATTCTGGGCTAACATTGTTCTGAAGTTTGGCACAGGGTTGACAGTGCTGATACGCAAGTGATATGACACTGGGCATATGAAATGTTGGCTTTCTAACATAGTTTTCGTATTTGCAATTACGCTACAACCTTGGGTTTCAGAGGCTTGTCCTATAAATTATCTTGTAAATATTCTAAATGAAAAAGTCTCTTCCCCTATTCGAGAGAAACTGAGAGTAGCTCAACTCAAGAAACATTGGGCTGAATCAAAAAGGCTCTATGAATCAGGTTCTGATTTAGAGATTATTAAACATGACAAAAGATACTTTGAATTTGATAGTGATGAGTCAAACAACCTAACCCCGATCAGCTCACTTATACCTCGAAATCTAAACATAGGTGATGAGCTGAAGGTTCGCTTATCTATTCTTGATCAGCCAATCACAATTCAGGTCAAAGAAATTAAACACAGTGGGATAATTGTTGCCTCAGTTGACGCTGCCGCGATTTTATCGAAGTACCCAGGTGCACATTTGAGATCGCCCACCTATGTTTCGTGGTTTAATGGGAATGATATTCGCTCTGAAGAAATCCCCATTAAATCGGGTCAAATTGATCTTGAACTTGTGCCAAATGGTGACGGATATTTGATCGTTAATATGCCACGTCGTGGCCAAAACCCCAGCCAAGTATTTGACATGGTGCCTGATGACTCTGGATTTACACAGGCGACTTTTGAAAAAATGAGTTTAGGCGTTATACGTGGCAAAACACGGCAAGGTGACGAGGTCTACCTATCCCAGGATGGTAAAGGGGGATTTATTCGACTTAAATCCGCTTTTGAGAGTGAATATTATCCCATTCATGATAGTACCTACACTAATTTATCAAATCTTTGGCTAGCTTCCCTACAGGCAAGATTTCTGAGGCTTAGAAGAGCTAATCCATACGCTATTTATGAAGGGTTAATGAATAAAGGGCCAATCAAATATGAACAAGTGGGTCAGTATATACGACCTAAAAGGCGATACCCAAAATCTAAAGTAGATATTAAAATTCATGTCACAGTCTGGCCAGAGTACTTTTCTGAGTTCGCGAAGCTATTGATTCCCAAACTACATGACAAATGGATTGAATTCAAGTTGATCAACGACATTGAAACTGCAGAGATGATATACACTGAGGCTTTTAGAGAAGCGGCTTATTTATCATTTCAAACAGGAAAATTTCTTGTGGTATACCCTGAATCAAACGTTCATGCTCTAGAACTAGGGGTTCTTCTCGATGATTGGCTCATGGAAATTCCAGTTCGTGGTGGCCCTCCGATCGTCGGAGACCGCATAGTACCTAACACGCGCTCAGGATCCTTATATTATCGATTTGATAGTTCTGAGCGTGGTTATTTTCATGTGAATGACTGGATTAAGGATCTTTTTGCGAATCCGTAGATAAAAGTAATCTACCTTTTATGAAGTGCCAAAAGGGTGACGGGGGGACCTTTTGAGTTATAATGCATCCATGCTGGGAAAGCTAAAAAAATGTTTAAATGTGTATTTCCTTATTAGTTTTCCAATTACCGTCGCGTACTCCATTGAGTGTGATCCTAAAATTCTCAAGAACCTACTCAAAAATAGAGAAAAAACGATTCTTTCGATTCAAGACAGACTTTGGAAGGAGTTTAAAAAACGAAATCTCGTGTATTTGATTCTAAAGCAATCAAGTATGGGTGGAGCTCCTCAGTTTGTTAATAAATTAAATCTACCCGATACTCCCGAAACATATGAATTGTATTTTCCTAGGGTCACGCTTTATGGAGAAATTATAGTTTTAACTAACGGGTCAACTTATTTAGATATTCACCCCAAGTTCGCACCACTTTCAGAAACGGGCTTAGCAGATCATTATTTGAAAACAATGATCACGTACGCAATGGATCGGGAAGGGAAAGAAGTATTTTGGTCAAAATCAGGCGGGATTGGCGATGTACTGCATCGGTATTATCGTGAATTCAACCTCGATGATAAAAGGTCTGTGGATAGAACAAAATCTGATGCAAGAAAATTAGTCGCATATGGTATATGGTTTGGTATTAAGAATGAGGAAAGGGTATTTCTTGCTCACCATTTTTTCGAAGATCAGAAAAGAGTGTATGATTATTATCTTAGCCCTATGTCAAAAAGTGAAGAACAGAAATTGGATGAGCCTTATAAAGCAATTAGACTATTTGGGTTGAATTTTGAAGAAGCTCTTAAAGCAAATAGATTAAATTTTGATTTTGACGAAGAATATGCGGGTTTACTCATTAGGCCAAATTAACGGATTTATTATTAAAAAGAGATAACCAAGAATATTACTTAATTAGAAAACTATTGAAAATGCAAATTCAGCTATTTTTCGTTTTTCTAATTCATTGACAGGGTTTTCTTTATCTTGGCCATGAGAAAAAGATAACTCAAAACGAGAATGTCGACTTAGTTTATACCCTAACGTTAAGTCGACTTCTGATTGATCTAATGCCTGTACATCGATGCCGCGAATTCGGAATTTAATAAATAATTTCTTTAGCTCCTCTTCAGGTACATATAAATTTAGAAATTCTAATACTGAACTCAGTATTTTTAAGTTAAATTTTACTCTAACGGTTGTGCTTTGTAACAAATCTCGAATCAGTTTTGATTTTGTTGTGGCCAAATATGTAACTGCCATCCCTGATACGCCAACCAAGAGCATAGAAATGATATCTACATTTCGAAAATCAAACAAAGGATCCCACGATTCTATTGACTCTTTTGCCTCGTAAAACGGCCTGCCAAAAAACTCTTTTAAAAATGCCTTTCCGCCTTCAGTCAAAATATCAACTATTTTATTTGGGTCTATATTGATGTCGTATTCCGCATTGCTTTTTGAGATAGCATAAAATGGATGATTTTTATCTAAAGTCTGATTGTTTTTTACGGCGTGATAGTAAGCAGGATGTTTAGATTCATCTATTTGATTGAGAAGTAAGTTTTTAGTTTCTTTATTGATTGCTTCTGCAGCTTTTTTGATAGCTTTATGACCATCAGGACAATGAATTAGAAATTTCACATAACGAAATATATATAATCGAGTCCCTGCTATTTTCTTTGAAAAATGAATATTGCATGAATGCGGTCGATCAAAGGAAAAATCATGTAGTACTGTGAATGAGTCTGGATTTGCATTCAAAGGAATTGTTAATCTTACATGCAGTGCGTAGTTTATGTCTCTAATGAGCGTCTTTATAACGGCAACATTATTTATAGTTTGATCTTTGATTACTAAATATGCAGAATGAAAGCGATTGATCTGTTGAGAAACTTCAAAAAGAATAGTGAATTGATGAAGTATAGGCTCTAAGGATTCAAGTGCTTTGAGTACTTGGCTAAAATCATTTGTATAATCAGCATAATTCGAGTTTTTGTTTAGCCAATGCACATATGAATTTTGTGTAGTCCTTATTGCATCAAAATAATTGTTATATGCAATTGATGTGATTTCAAATAGTATCTCTTGGCCCCAATATTCTTTGGTATAAGTCAGGGTTGGAACCATTTCTAGATAAGTTTTCCAAGCATGAAATGAGCGTTTGTTTAATTGATTTAAAAATAGTGATTTTAATTTGTTGATTTTCGACTGATATTCATTTTGTTCTTCCAATGTGAATCGTAAATT
>JAJCYS010000034.1 GCA_029262815.1 Deltaproteobacteria bacterium
GCTTCAAATAAAAGGGTGTTTAAAGAGCTAATACTTTTTGCTGCATCAGACCCAAAAATGCCAAGAGTTCTAACAGCGGCCAAGCGAACTTCCCATACTTCATCTGACAAGGCTTCAGTTAAAGCGGGGAGAACTTTGTGAAGTCCGAGAACCTGAGAAGAGTTTATAATTCCTAACGATTGTATAGCTTGTCGTCGTACTGAAGGGCTTGAGTCTTCCGTGATAAGTATTACAAAATTGGGTATGACAGTCGTATCGTGGTCTTTCATTTTTTGAATCGCTATAACACTGTTCTCACGAACCATATCGCTGTCGTGTGACATCATTGCGGTGACCAGAAGAGGCGATGCAGCCAGTCCCATTTCCGCTAACGCTTGAACGGCTGTGGGAGCGAGTTTACCATGTTCCAAAACACTGATGAGTGCATAAACCGTGTCTTGTGAAACGTGGTGCCCCAGTCGTCCCAATGCCGTACATATTGCCTTTCTAATCGATAAGTCATTTGATGATTGGAAAAGTGACGTTAAGGCTTTTTCAGCGCCTATTGCTTTTTTGCCCATGATGTTGAGAGTTTTAATACAAAGGTGCTGGCTTAAAATGCTTGCATTTTTTAATTCACTTAATAATAGAGGCAGTGTTTTATTGGGTTCTAATGTGGCCAAATGTTTTGCCACTAAGGACCGAACCTTCTCTTCTTTATCTTGGAAGAGGGTGATCATATAGGAAACGAGTTCATCATGCTCTTTAGCGAGAGAACCTAATGCTGGAACAACTGCAAGTCGAACCTCTATGTCCTCACTTTTCATGTTTAGTTTTAAGGCGTCAATGGCAGGCCTTCCTATTTTAGTTAACTTTTCAATGGTTTGCTTTTTATTTTTTGAGTCAACTTCACTGAGTTTTTTTATGTGATTCTCGATATTGTTACTTTGTTCGCTTAACTCATTTTTCTTTGTAGGACTGCTAGAGCTTCCACAACCCATTAAAGTAAGCGTTACAATACAAATATTGATCCACAGAATTGAAGATTTCATTTTAACCACCTTGATATGACGTAGTTTTTACCAGCTAATTGTAAACAAAATTAATTATAAAAGCAACTAAATAACTTTAAAAAAGAGAGTTTATTATACAGTAGAATTACAGGTGGTTAACGTCTTTTTTTCTTTTTGAATCGATTCATTAAATAAAGCATGCCTTTGCCTACCTGAGCGTTGCAGAACATCCAGAATCGATGGAACAGGCCCACATGCATCATCTGGGATTTGGCCCGCAGATTAAATTGTACGATCTTATGAAAAAACATAAAGAAAACAGCCGGATGCATGCCTAATCCTGCCATGCCAGAGCGTAATGGAATATAAATGAACTTATGGGGTGTCCCCTGTAGGGTTTTGAGTTCAAACGTAATTTTCGTATTCCTAAATGCCATGCGTTTGTAAAAACGCCACATAGATTGGACACACGACGTAATAAGATATTTCCGCCCTGTTTTAAGTGAGTAGATGTAAGCCCGCTCAATTAATCCAATGACGATATCCGTTCCCCAATAATGATCATCCACACATAATCGAGACATTTCAACACACCGAGAACGATCAGCAAACTTTCCGGGTAGTGTTATAGATTCCTCTAACTCGAATCGATCTTCAGACTCGTTGCAAAAGGTCACTCGAATTGATCCAATGACTCTACCATGATGTTTGCATACAATGATTTTACTATTGTCATCATATATGTCAGACATGGATAAATATGAAGAGTCATCTTCAACCTTACCTGCTCTCATATAGGCTTTGAGCCGAAGTTTGAGTACCTCCAAATAATCTTCCTTACTTTTGAGATAGGTGAAACTCAAATGTTTTTTGATGTCTCGAGGGTAAAGCCCTGCTTTTTTGATGATATCGATGAGTTTGAAACTCGGATGGTGAGAGACGCCATGCACAAGTAATAATTGTCCGAATAACTCAAATGCTATCCGTTCAATTTTGACAAATTTTAAATAGAGAAAAATCTGATCATAGTAATGTGTCAAGTACTCGATGCTTTCTACTTCAACCGAACATGCTATTTCGCCAATGCCTTCAATGTGTAAATTTAAATTTGGAATCACAGCATGGGGTAGTAAATCGTTATTTTGTGTAGAAATCGCAACCAACAACCCATGTTTACTCAGCTTGAGTACTTTTCCACGAATCTGACGTTCATAAAGAAACGGATGGTTGAAACTAATGGAAGGTTGCCAATCGTCGACGATGTCAAAATATTGCCATAAATTCATGTATGGGTCTGTTGATTTAGCGACTGAAAACTCGATGTCAATGAGCAGTTTGTATCTTCGATACTTTGACACAGATGTCAGATGTGCTTCAGATAAAGTGGTAATTAAGGTTTTTCCGTGAAAGATATGAATATTCTTCAAGAACTTGCCTAAGTGCTTGATTTCAACAAATTGCTCAGGAAGAACGAAGGATAATCCGAAACAGTTAAAATCTCTAACTGTACATTCCTGCCGTCCTTTAGGACCTTCCAGAACAAGGTAGACTTCATCTTCGTTTTCGAGTAAATAGCGCTTATCAATCGCTTCTTCGCTGAATAGTTCAGTTTCATTCTGTAATCTTTTGCTATACACGACATTCCGTTATCGGTTAAGAAGTGTAAATTTATAAAGCTAAACCACCTAAATCCGATAGGTTTTATAGAAGGGGAACCTTGATAAAATTAGGTAAACAGAACTGATCTCAGGTGATCAGCTCCAGGGAACATACTGTGGAAAAGCTACTAAAGGTCCTAACTGAGCTACAGAAGCAAAACGCTTTTGTACAACTAAGCAGCAGTGGTGAGCCTCGCCTTGAAAATGTACTCCCTGTACGCAAAGATATTGTTTTTAACACGAAACTTGTGTGGCCGAAGGAATGTAAAAAAATCATACCCTCAGCTGGCACCACAGGCACCCAAATCAGCTATCGGTTTGACCATCCCGAACGATACCAACGAGTGGTCAGTTGGTTGTTGAAAGGACTGCTTTCAGATCTAAAGGCGTCTCCCGATGGACTATTTATTTTTAATTGTTACCCACTTGGCATTCAACTACCTGGAAATTTATACGGAGCTGATGTTTCAACGCGGTGTGACATTATCGATCAACTTCTCCTGATGATGGGGGATACGTTTGAATCTGTTGTATTTGTAGCGCAGCCCCATTTTGCAAAAAAATTGATAGACATGAAGTTCCTAGATCGAATGCCTTCAAAAAAAGTTGGTTTTATTCTTGGAGGAAGTTGGTATCCTGATTCGTTTTCAACCTATTTGACACAACAAATCGAGCTGGCCAATCATACTCCCTTACCGGTACTTTCTTTTCTTGGTACGGCGGAGACGGGTATTGGTATTGGATTTATGGGAGAGGCAGAGGTGAAGCTTAGACACCAAAACGAATCCCCTGTATCTGAAATGATTTTTCGACTGAATACAGAAGAGTATTTCATTGAATTCATTAACGGTGAATTAGCTGTGACCATTTTGGACGAAACTGCATTGCCCCTTCTAGTTCGGTATATGACTGGCGATCGGGGTTATTTTTTACCTGACAATTGTTTCGCACTAAAGGGCAGGTCCACGAACGGGTTGGTAGAGCATATTCAGAGTTTGTTTTTTAAGGATGCTAAGCTTCCAGGGTTATTCACTGGCCAATTTTGGGTTCATAACGAGCATATTCATTTTCAAGGCCAAGGCTCTTTCTCTCAACGTCAGCTGATGGAATCTATGTACGACTCTCCGTTATATAAATATTTAGAAGCTCAAAATCTTGTGAGTGTGATTCACCCCTATAAAACTTATCCATACGTTCAACCCTTAGAGAAAAAGCCAAAGTATTATTATGACGTACAAACGTGAGCAAATAGATCTGAAGTATAAGGAGCCTCATTACTCCACACGTATTCTGAAGGCGTTTATTATTTACCTTCAGGAGCATTGCGGTGAAGAGTACGTGCATAAAATATTTTATGAAGCTGGGGTAGATTATGATTATGTAACCAATGAGAACAATTGGGTGAGTGACGTATTATTTGATAATTTGTATAGGTTACTTGATTCAGATCCTCTCCTGCCCAATGATTTTGCCTATCAACTCCAGCGGTACTCTAACGATCGAAAACACCTCACAGCATTACATAGAACGGCCACTTTAATGTTGGGTGTTAAGAAAATATACATGCATATGGCTAAAATGACGAACACCTTCAACAAGGTCGATCACTTTTCATTAAGAGAAAAAGGTGAAGACCAATTCTTAGCTCGCTTTGAATCCTCAAGGAATACGCCTCACATTGAGCAAATTGTTGAGGGTTGGCGCGGATATCTTGAAACGATTCCCTGTTTAGTGAATGAAATCCCTGCTACAGTTGAAGTCGAAAAAACAGGGAATGAATATCTCTTCTCAATTAAAGTTAATCGAAGTAAGACTAAAGTGTTCTCACGAGTCATGACCGCTTTTCATTTTTTAAGCTTCTTGATCGTTGCGGGATTTATTTTTTATAAAGATTTTGGTTATTTTTCATGGCTGCATGGTGTTTTCTTTGCCATGATTGGCTCAGTTTCTATAAATGCATTGTGGTTGTTTAAATACATAATTGATGCGCACGAAAAATCCACGCAAGGGTTGTTGGAAACCAACAAAGCCTACGAAAAGAGATATATTGATATCTACAACTCGCAAAAGAAAATTCAACTCAAAAGTACACATGCTGAAGTGTTGAAAAAAGTATCTACATTTTCTCTCAAAGCAAAAAACTTAAACCATGTTCTTGATTTCTCACTAAAACAAGTCGTTCAGCACTTAAAATTTTCAAGAACGCTTGCACTATTGATCGATGAAAAAGGCGAATTGATGACTGTTATCTCCCACAAAGGTTTTGAAAAAGAATTTCAAAGACAGGTGCTCTCACACCTTCGAATTGTAATGTCACATAGAAAAAAAGATCCTCTCTTGTTCCATAATTTGGTGTATGTAAACGAGCAAATTGTCGTACATGATGTTGAAACGTACAAGGCAAAATTAGAAAAGAAAAACAAAGAAATCATGGACCTTCTTGAAGTCGAGCAATTTATTATCGCCCCCCTATTTGAAGGTACGTCTCGATATGGGCTCTTAGTTGTCGATCGATCATGTTCTGAAGGTAAATTAGTTGAAGAAGATCTGCACACGATCGCGGGACTTTCCAATCAGCTCTCAATTTCAATTGGTCACTTTTATACACAAGATCGCTTGGCAAGAAGTCAATCAAAATTAAAAACATCTCTTGAAACAACTCAAAAAATTGCACATTTTGTACCTAAGCAGCTGAAACGCTCTATCGAACAAACTTCTTTTGAAGGACTCTATACAACCTGTGATAAAAGCACAAGTTCGGTGGCTTTTATTGATATCGCACAATATACACGACTGTCAGAAATTTTAGAACCTGCACAAATGGTCCAGTTTCTAAATGAAATATTTAAACTCATTGATCCTATCGTTGAAAAATATGAGGGCGATATTGATAAGCGTATTGGTGACTGTACAATGGTTGTTTTTCCTGCGGATGAAAAAGAACGGTGGGAATTTCGACCTTCATGGCGAGCCGTTCAGTGTTTGTGCGAGATTAAAAAACAATTGGATCAATTTCGATTTGAAAGTGATTTTATTGGAATTTGGCAAGTAAATTATCACATCGGGGCTGCAACAGGACCATTGGTCCATGCGAACATCGGATCCCCTCTGCGGTTAGAACATACGGTACTCGGTGATACGGTGAATGTTGCGTCACGTTTAGAAGGTGTGTCAAATAACACTGTAATAGTAAATGATCGGTTGTATGAAGATGTTGTTGATAATGTTCAAGCGCGTTGCTTAGAAGGTATTGAACTTAAGAACAAGACACTTCCAGTCGGCGTATACGAAATCGATTCTGTACACTTTCAGGAAAAACAGGAATCGGAACAATCTACCTCGAAACCACTCAAGACTGTCTAGAGCACTTTTCACCATTGCTGTAAGTCGGCTCGTCGCTCACGAGGAAGACCAAAAGTCCAACGAAGCAATTCCCCTTTTTGTCACCTCAATTCTACGTGTCGTTCTTAATATAGATGTTAATCTCCTAATTGCCATTAAAGAGAAAACTGGATGCGCGTACATCTTTGTGATAGGGATGTTAAGTACCGGGGGGGGCATCTATTAATTTATGACTAGTCTCACCCAACAGTCGTTTTTGAGATTGGTTTTAATTCGGAAGAAGCATCTAGGAGGTTACACATGAGTCGACGCATGGCTTTGCATTGGCAAATTTTGATTGCTATGGTCCTTGGCATCATCGTTGGAATAGGCGCACGAAATCTTGGTTTTGACATGTCGAGTGCGTTTGTATTCATGCTTCGTTTAGGGGCAGATATTTTCTTAAAATTACTTTCTATGATTGTTGTGCCACTTGTATTTTCCTCTGTGATTGTCAGTGTTGCAGGAATCGGTGATGCGGCACATGTCGGCAGAATGGGTGGTAAAACGGGTGCCTATTATTTAATCACTAGTTTTTTGGCCGTAGTGACAGGGTTGCTCATCGTAAACCTCATAAATCCAGGTGTGGGATCCGAAATTGCAAAAATAGCTGGTGGTGGTTTGGGAGGACATTCTATCCAGACCCCTGAGTCTCTGTGGACTGTTTTGTCGCGAATAGTGCCCAGAAATCCTGTCGAGGCTTTGGCTAATTTTGACATGATTTCATCTATCTTTTTTGCTATTGTGTTTGGAATTTTCGCAAATTTTTTGAAACCTAGACGTCGTGTGTTGATTGTAGATATTGCAGATGGGATATTTGAAATCATGATGCATATGGCGCGTTTTATCATAAAGTTGGCACCTATCGGCGTATTCTGTTTGGTCTCAAAATTGATGATTGCGACTGGTTTTCTGGCTTTTAAGTCGCTGGGATTATACGTCATTACAGTGATGATTGGATTGATTTTTCATTTTTGTATAACCTTACCTTTTATTCTGTGGGTCCGTACAGGTGTTTCACCCATTCGCTTTGCTAAGGCGATGTCCCCCGCATTGCTGACTGCATTTTCAACTGCATCCAGTGCAGCAACGTTGTCAATGACTATGGAGTGTGCAAAAGACAGGGCTGGTGTTTCAGACAAAGTGTCTAGTTTTGTACTCCCTATGGGTGCAACGGTCAATATGGATGGAACAGCGCTTTATGAATGTGTGGCTGTGATGTTCATTGCCCAAGTCTATGGGATTGACTTGTCGTTTACCCAACAGATTATTGTTGTTTTTACAACCGTACTTGCGTCAATCGGAACAGCGGCTGTGCCCCATGCAGGGTTGGTCATGATGGTCATTGTTTTGAATGCTGTTGGATTACCCGCTGAGGCAACGGGCATTATTCTTGCCGTAGATCGTGTACTTGATATGACCCGAACCATGACCAATGTTTGGTCAGATTCTGTGGGTGCGGCTGTAATTGCTGCAGCTGAAGGAGAACGAATTAAGATCTCTACAGTATTGTGACAACCTGGAGGAAATTGAGATTTGAAACGAGTAGATTGAGTGAAAAAACCACAGGTGTAGTAGCACTACATCGAGGAATTATTCATGAAAATCGACGAAGTTGCAGGCCAAAAAATCTATTTCACAACTAGAGGTTTTTCATCAATGCGGCTCTGAGTTCTTTACCCGGTTTGGGCGGCTTAGGGCCGAACCAAATTCGCCAGACCAATGTGGTTAGTTTTTCACCACCGATGTGTTTGAAAGGGGTCGCTTTTTTCTTGGGCTCCTTGACTGAAACAGAAAGTCCCATTTTCGGATCGTATCGAAGAATCATGTCGGTACCCTCATCGACGTCTACTCCCACCGCATCGAGAAAAGCCGATACTTCAGACTGGAGTGGTGTGAGTTTCATAGGCTTCTTCCGTTTTTTGGGTTTGATGGGCTTAAGTTCAGATTTAAGGTTCGGGTTATTCTGAATTAGGCTAGTGTAAAAGCCTCCTTTCAGTTTTGATCCGCCCACACTTCTTAGAAAATGCAGGGTAAGTTGTTTCGCCAAGTTGGCTTTTGCCAGGGCGTCTGCAGATTTTATGTGGGATGTTCTTTTTTTGTTTTTGTCGAGGTGATGAGCGATATGATACACCTTGATGCCAAAAATTGCAGTTCGCACACCATCACCCGTTTGGGTGAGTTGGTGGTCGTGGTATGAAACTTGGGGTTGGGGGGTGTACGCAGCCAAGCCGATGATCGGTGCGCAAATCCCGAGAAGTACGATTGCATATTTTGTCATGTTTATCCTCCCTTTGAATATTGATGTACTACTTTTAACACAGAGGTACGGATGAAGTTAAAAAGGAATTGGATTTTTGGAGTACTTTCTCTTGGGTTGACGCTCAGTGCCTCTCAGTTGGGAGTTGCTGGCGGTTTCGAAAAACCTATTATGATTGGGGGCCGAGCGTTAGGTATGGGGGGAACAGCTGTCGGATATGATCCGTCATTGTCTTCGCTTGTTAATAACCCCGCACATTTTCGGTTAGTCAAAAACTGGAAATTGGGCGGTGATTTTGCACCCCTAATCTCAAAAAGTACGCTTGATTTGAGCAAAGGAAGTTTAGGGTTATCTGATTCAGTAGATTCCGAATGGCGGTCCAAAATACTATTTAATGCGGCGGGGGTCATTCGTCTGAGTGATGTTATTTTGTTCGCTTTGGGGGTGCATACGCCAGCATTCTTACGCGTAGATTTCGATGAAACAGGGTCATTGGTAGATTTGGCAATTGATTTTAAAACCTACGAAGCCTCTCCAACGTTGGTGATCCAACCTACAGAGACGTTTGCATTCGCAATTCAAATTCGTATCTTATATGGGCACTATGATGCCGTATTTAAAAAGCGAATCGCTGGAATTGAACGTATTGTGTTCGATCATCAAGACCTAGATGAGTTTAAGTTTATTGGGGGTCGGGTTGCTTTATCTCAAGAGATTCTACCTAATTGGCATTTGGGGTTTCAGGTCAGGACTGAGGCGCTGTTTACTCTAGAGGGAAAGACGGATTTTTTTGATGTTGCGACAAACACGTTGCACCCTGGAATCGAAAGCAAGTTGAACCAGTTGTCTTACCCTTGGGCGTTTTTGTGGGGGCTTGCGTATGTAGCTGACAAGCGGGCTTTGGTGGTTGCGCTTGATGTGGGGTATCACCAGTATCAGCGAATTAAGGATTTGGATTTTCGATTAAAATTAAACGGATTCGAGAAGCGATTTAGACAGGACTCTTTTTTTCATAACTCATTTTTAATTCGAATCGGGACAGAGATTCGATTGGCCCAATCTGTTTTTATTCGGTTTGGCGGAGGGTATGTAGCACACGTAACCAGTCGACAGTTTGATCATCCGTTTTTTTCACCGCCTGGTGTTGAAGCGCACGCGGGAGCAGGGATTGGAGTCAAAGGGTCGTTTTGGATCATCGATTTTGGGTATGATTTTACATATTCAAATGCGCCAGGACGATTTCAAGATCCTAACTTTGGAGACGGTAGTACCAAGCAAGATCATCGGCAGATGACGCACGCAATTTGTGTAAGTTTTGCAATTGGTGAGGCGTAGAGAATAGACAATTTGTTTTTTGAGATGCTAAGTGACCGCCACCCATGATATGGTCGTTTATAAGTTAGTTAGCATAGCTCAGGATGAGTAAGGAGGGGAATATGCTTAAGTCTTTTAGAGGGGCAGTTGTTCTAATTTGCTTCGTACTTTCACCACTCGCTTTTTCAGGCGGATTCGAAAAACCAACCTGGGCAGGTGCGCAAAACGCCGGTATGGGCGGCACGGGTATTGCCTTTACTCGTGGTATGGCAGCCACGTATTACAATCCAGCCAACTTCGCTTTTTTTGTAGAAACATTCGCAATCGGATATGATTCGCTGCCGACGTTTACGAGCGTTGAAGCAGATTTATCAGACTTGCGAGATCCTGCTAATAATACCCAGGCTGTTACAATCAATGGTGCTTCTAAATCGATAGCAGGCAGTAAAAATGAGCAATCGGAACTGGTGATGGTCCCTATCATCAACATCGGAGGTGTTTTTCGATTTGCTGATTGGTTGTTGTTTGGCCTAGGACTGTACTCACCAGCGGGGTTATCTACCCGGTTTGAAAATGTAGGTGAAGCTCGCGTGTTACTGGACGTGGATTTCAAGGTACTTGAGCTTGCGCCCTTTGTTATTTTTGAAATTTTTCCAGAGACCTTTGCGGTTGCGGTTCAATATCGAATTTTGTGGGGTCATTTTGATCAAAGGTACGCTGCAGAACTTGCATCACCTGATATTATTTTTCTGCAATACCAAGATATAGATGGCTTTGAATTCCATGGAGGTCGTGTTGGGGCCTTACTAAATACGGGCAAATTGAGAATTGGTTTGGTCGTTCGAAATGAAATCGATGTGGATGGTTTTGACGGAGATGCAGTTGTTCGTGTGCCCGATGGCGGCGGCGGTGCATTAACGTTTAAACGGGAAGTTGAAATTAATGATGCTCGGTTACCTTGGGAAATTGCAGGGGGGCTAGCGTTTGTGGCACCCAACTCAATTTTTGTTGTTGCAGCGGATGCGGGATACCGATTCTATGAATCCAGTAATGTAATCGATTTTGATATCAAAAATTTTCCACCCGCTGCACCAAATTTGAATGAGCCTACGTTTGACTTAGTGTTGGATTGGCACAACAGTGTGTTTGTTCGATTTGGGGGCGAAGTTAAAATACACGACCATTACTTTGTCCGAATGGGTTGGGGTGTAATCACGCACGTTACCAACAAAAAATTGGATAGCCCATTGTTGACTGTACCGGAGCATGGGTTGAGTTTTGGATTTGGATTTGGATTCAGAGGGGAAAATTTCATTGCTGATTTTAGTTTTGATTGCAATTTTGCCAACGGAAAAGGGCAATTTGGCCCGCCATTTGTGGCTGCTGGAGCTGCTGTGGATGCTGAAGGTAGGTCTTTGGCTGCCACACCGCTGTATCGAACCCATAAGGGATTTGCATACTCAATGGGATTCAGTCTGACATATTACGGCGGTGGAGCGCCCGGCTGATAAAAGTTAGTTTATGCTGCCTTTTGCTTCCTTCACGATATTAAAAGGCAGCCAGTTTGGGGGCTTAGGGGATGAGCCCCCACTTTCTGATCTGTGATACACTCAACGTCCATGGAACTTATACTCTTAAGACATGGGCAAAGCACCTGGAATCTTGAAAATAAATTTACCGGATGGGTGGATGTGCCCTTGTCGCCTAAAGGTGAGTCAGAAGCGCGTAATTCAGGCGAACTCTTAAAAACAGCAGGATTTGCGTTTGATGCTATTTACACATCCGTCCTCAAACGGGCCCTTCAAACGGTCGACTTAGCGCTTGAAATTTTAAGTCAAGCATCTGCGCCCATTCATCAACACTGGGAACTCAACGAACGACATTACGGCGCCTTGCAAGGGTTGGATAAAAAAGAAACAGTCCAAAAATATGGAGCAGACCAAGTTCAAAAATGGCGACGGGGTTACGATATCAAACCGCCACCGGCTACACCTGATCCCGGCGCTTACGAATTTAAGTATCCTCAAATTCCTGAAAGTGAATCTCTAAAGGATACATACGCTCGAGTAATTCCTTTTTATGAATCTCAAATCATACCTGGGCTGAAAAATAAGAAACGTCTTTTAATCTGCGCGCATGGAAATTCACTTAGAGCACTCGTCAAATATTTGGATCACATGTCTGATGATGAAATAGTCAATTTGAATATCCCTACGGGGATTCCATTAATCTATGATTTGGATCCTGACACGTTAGAAGCTCGATCCCATCGCTATTTAGGCGACGCAGATGCTGCGCGTGCTGCAGCTCAAAGTGTTGCTGACCAGACTTCTCAAAAAAAATAATGCTAGAGCTTGCCCTCGTGACGCTGATGCTGCACGTGTTGCAACTCAAAGTGTTGCAGACCAAACTTCTCAAAAAAATAACCGTAGGGCGTGTCCTCATAAGGGATTCGTTGCGAGGAAATTGAGATTTTGAGCCGAAACGAGGAGATTGAGTGAAGAAACCGCAGGTGTAGTAGCGCTACATCGAGGATTTTTTCATGAAAATCGACGAAGTTGTAGGCCAAAAGATCTATTCCACAGTAGAATCCCTTATGAGGACACGCCCTAATTATAGTAATGGGTCGAGCTCGTTCTTGCTCTCAAGTGCAAATAGGTCGTCACACCCACCCACATGGGCATCATCAATAAAGATTTGAGGAACGGATCTGAGACCACCGGTTTTTTGGACCATTTCATCCGCCTTGCCTGTTTCAAGATCGATACGAATTTCTTCGACGTGTTGGCCTTTCTCTTTAAGAAGGGCTTTGGCTTTTTCACAAAATGGACAATGATCTTTGGTATACATTACAATCCGAGACATGAGTTCTCCTATTAATGCTCTAAGTGTAAACCAGAACCGGTCTCATAAATACCCCCTACTACGAATGGCTAGGGCAAGCAGGTTCGAGATTGCTAGGTTGAGGCAATGGGACCAATGACTCGAAACGTGACCCGATCTAACTCCTGCCCTACCTTATTTTTAATAATAAGGGTATGTGTCCCAGCCTCAGGTGTCCACTGTGAAGATTCAAGTACCTTGTTGTTCAATATCCACGTCACTTGAGATGTCGGCTCAGAGGCTTTAAAAAATAGCGACTGGTGTTTGAGAGGTATATCTGGATCGAGTGCAAATTGGGTGTTATCTGGTGGATACAAGATGGTCGGGGAGTGAATCGCGGGTTGCGTAAGGCGTGGGTTGGTGCCTGCCATAAACCATTCTTTCTGGTTAGTATCGGGGAGGTTCATTTCTACGATGCTATCAGGCAGCTCAAAGGGCTGGCCAGAATGATTGTGGTGGAGAACATGCATCAATCGGTGCCATATAGGTGCCGCGCCCGAAATACCACTTACATGCCACATAGAGGTTCCGGTAAAGTTCCCCACCCAGACACCCACCGTATAGTGTGAAGAATAGCCTACACACCAGTTATCTCGCATATCTTTGCTGGTGCCGGTTTTGACGGCAGTTGGAAACTGAGTGGTCAAAGGATTGAGCAATCCAAACGTCGTACTACGACTTTGACGGTCAGACAAAATTTTAGATACAAGATACGAGGCACCTTCAGAGAAAATGGAATTTTTTGAAGATTGTATTTTCGGGTCTGGTGTCAACGTTAACGGACCATACACGCCCTTGTTTGCAAGTGTGCGGTACGCGTTGACCAGCTCCCAGAGAGAAATATCTAGCGTGCCTAACGCCAACCCTGGACCATAAAACGATAGATGTTTGAGATTCGAAAATCCCAATCGGTGCAAGTGATTGATGAATGGTTCAAGGCCTACTAATTGCAGTGTATGAATGGCAGGGATGTTTAACGACGAAGCTAGGGCATTACGTGCGGTTACCCAAGTTCGGTATTGGTTGTCGTAGTTTTTAGGATTAAAAAGTCCCCCTAAAACAGGTAAATGTAGCGCTTGATCTGGTAGACGCGAAGCAGGTGTCAGTCTTTTGGTGTCAAAAGCCAACCCATACAAAAAAGGTTTTAGGGTTGACCCTGCCTGTCGTTTAGCACGCACACCATCTACATGGTAGGCCGTCGAAAGAGAGGCCCCGCTGCTACCTACGTATGTAAGTACATGGCCCGTTTTATTCTCCACAATCAAAATTGCCCCATCCTTAACGTTTTCAGATTTGAGTAGGGTTAAATGGTGTCGTAGGAGTTTGTTTGCCGTTGACTGAATTTGCTTATCTAACGTGGTTTGAATCGTTCGAGGAACATTTTTCTTTAGATAAGTAACTTGTCTAAAGACATGAGGCGCTAATCGTGCAGGTCCTCGCATGTGATAGGGTCCTTTCAATACTGCTAAGCTTAATCGAGTCAGTAAGGCGCAAGATACATCTGGAAACAATGTGCACGATCTTTGGGCTACAACATTTGGCGGAGCGTTTGGATTTCTGAGTAAACTTACGAGCAGTGCCACGTGTGGTGTCGTGAGTGCGTTGGGATGTGTCGAAAAGAGCCCGTTAGTTGCCGATGTGATGCCTTGTAGTTCACTGCGGAACGAGACAAGATTTAAGTAACCTTCCAGAATTTCTGTTTTACGCCAACGTCTTTCTAAGATAATAGCCGTGATGATTTGGTCTATTTTTTGAAAAAAAGTTCTGCGCGCATATTTGGGTTTTAAATGAGGCAACAATAACCCGACTAACTGCATAGTGATCGTACTTGCGCCTCGTTTTTTTTGGCTCAATCCCCATGCAACGCCCGCATGAGCAAGGGCCTTAAGGTCAACGCCTGGATGTGAGTAAAATCGCTTATCTTCAAACCGAATCAAATGGAGGGTGAGGGCTGGAGACATTTGAGACAAAGGTGTCCAGTCCAACCGTCGGTATTCAAATCTATTTCGACTTTCATGGATGACAAGCCCTGAACGATCTAAAAGCTGAACCTCTGAAGCAACATGAGCTGTCTTTACTGTTTCGTATGAAGGCAATTGTCCATGGATGCTTAGAACGAGCGGTATAAGAAAATTAACGAACAACCACAGTATCATTGGGATACTCTCCATACAGATCTGGATCATACATCGCTTCTACGCGTGTACTTGACAGGTTAAATGATCCCTTGTGATTGATGCGAAGTTGGTATGATGTCTCCCAAGCTCCTTTGGGTCGATACTCATAATAAGCACGATAAAAACTGTGGGTACGTTCTTCATACGTCGGCCAGGATGTTGCGGATGCTTGTGTGCTAAGTTCAGAGTCGTTGCCTAATCCTGAACCCAAAATTGTAGCGCCAGAGGGGATTGAATCTTCTACGACAACCCATGTTCGACCTGCGGCAGCGGTGATTTTTAGGCGAATGCGAAAAATATCCCCAATATGGACAGCGCCTTTTGTTCGAACATGAACAGGTTCCCACGTTTTTTTGATGCGATATCCCTGATCCACTGGATGGGTCAAGGGAACAGCTGCTTCACTAATCAATGAAATCCAGGGTGCCCCCTGTCCTTTATGCATTAGTGAAAGAGGAGAGAAGGGGAGGGTTGTGTTTTTGTGTGTGGATTTTGCATTCCAATTGAAACGTACCAGGTCACCCGATTTGGGTTTGATGTGGGTGGCCCCCGTGATTTTCTTGGCTTGGTATTTTTTGTTGAATTGGTTTAAAGCTAGAGTTCCCCAAGCGTTAGCCACAGTCCCATCCCACGATCCTCGTTTTTGACTTTGAATAAATCGTTGAGTCAGTTTTGGAATATGCTGTGAGAGTGTTTGTGTTTCGAGTAAGGCCAGAATAAGTTTTGCTACCTGCGTGTTTGGGGACACCAAGAGCCACCAAAAGTTCGGGATCTCATTCACATCGATTGTTGACCCATGAATTACCAATCGGCTTGACAGAATTGGGATGAGTGTTTTGAGGTGAGACTGTTTCGTTTCACTTGAGAAAGGAAGCCTATGAAGCAACACCAACCAATCTATGAGGGCAGAAGTTGGCCACAGAGCAGGCGTGATTCGGAGACGTGACGTGTCGTGTACCGTTGCATTTTTGTGATTAGAGAGCGCAACGAGCACCATCAAAATTTTGAGCTGCTTGTCAGCAGCCGAATATGCCAAAGATTCCTGTGAGCCGCCTTTGAGCCAAGTTCTTAGCCCTTGAATCATTTTTTGGTGTGCTTCTTTTGAAAAACGCCATCCCATCCCATGAGTGACTGACAAAGTGTAGGCTGTCAATACAACGCTGCCTTGATTCATCGAGCTAAAAAACTTCACGAGCCCTGAATCGTCTAGGTAATGGGTGATATTTGTAGAGAGTTCTTTGAAGAGGGGTTTGTCTTGTAAACTGATAGCTTTGGACAGTTTTTGTTCAAAACAAGTGAACGGATAACGTGCCATGACTTTTTTGACACTCGGCGCTTCCAGCTTGGAGAATGCTTTGAGTTGAACAGATCCCCGATCGGGCAAAGCAGACTTAGGTTTAGAAATAGGAAGTTGCTTCGGTTTATCAAGTTGGAACAACATGCTTTGGATGACTCGGTCAGAAACTGTGGGTGTAATGCGTTGCGTGGCAATCAACCGATCAACTTGCTTGCCGTTAGAATTGACTTTAAATTCATACCGATTTACACCTTGATGTGTGTTGATTGTGATTGGCCAGTAGAGTGTGGCTGAAGCCTGAGGTTTCAAAATTTCTGTTTTGTCAGGATGTGCCTTTGTGTTTACAGATAAAGATATAGAAAGGTTCTGCGGATCGTCAGTTGTGTTTTTGAGTGTAAGAGGGGCGTAGATTATATCTCCAAATCGTGCAACGGTCGGTAACCCACTAAATGAGAGTAAATCTTGTGTGGACTGAATATGTGTTTCACCTGAGCCAAATAAGTGAGTATCAAAGAACGCAATGGCTACGATTCGAAATTGTGTCAAAGAATCATTCAAAGGGAATGAGACCGTTGCTTTGCCGTTTTTATTTAATTTGATGCGCGTTTTCCAAAAGACCAGAGTGTTAAATAGGGTTCGAGCGGCGCCTTGTGAGAGTCCTGTGGCAGATCCGCCGCCGCCGCCATCGGCGTGGGCTTTCAAACCAAAGTGACGTTTTCCAACGACGTGACTTTGAGAAGTGGCTGTCCGAACGCCCAAGCCTCTTTCGTACATCATGGCTTTTAAGATATCCCAACTATCGTTTTTCATCAGTCGGAGTAATCCTTCATCCACGACTGCAAGAAGTACTTCACCGTTGGGTTGAGCAGGTTTTTTATCAGGTGTTGAAACGTGAATCGTTGCAGTGACTTTCTCGCGTACCTTATATGTAGGTTTATCGGCCGTCACTTGTACATCCAAGGTGTGTTTTTTCCACCCGACCTTTAAGGATGTGAGCCCTAACTTGTATGCGGGTTTGCCTAAGTCTAATTTTCCTAAAGGTTGTGTATTTTGGATGCGTCCTCTGACGACCATTACTGAGGCATAAATATTGGGTGCGTAGCTAGGTTTAATGGGCACTGTCACGATAGGAGAAGTGTTGTTGAGGGGTTGTGTATAGAAATCGAGGACCCCATCCCGTTCAACTGTGATTAATGCGGTTGCTTGTTTAAATGGCATTCGAACTTGAATTTTGGCGGATTCACCCGGCTCATACGTTTTCTTCTCAGGAATGAGATCCATGCGATCGTGATTGTCTTGAGCAAACCACGAGGGATCTTCGCCAGAAACCCAAGTGTCGTGATGTGCTACGACACGTTTGCCTTTTGGATCTTTGGCTTCAACTTGAAAGAGTGCTTGTCCCGAAAAAGGAACGGTAACGGCACAACGCAGTTCTCCTTTGTCATCTGTTCGACCTGAGCATTGGGTGCCATGTTTCTTATATTCGGTTGTATTTTCATAAGCATAAAATCCCCCAACAAGACGTTTGCGGTGTGAGTGGGTGATGCGCTCAAAAAGGGTGAGGCGGACAGAAGCTTTGGCGATGGATTTGCCTGAAGCATCAACAATTCGAATGGGCACTTCTGTGGGTTTTCCCGATTTCGTCCATGTTTCGACCTTCAACCCCGCAAGCCATTCAGCTGCCCATAAGGTTTGGCGTTTGCTAGAGGTTTGGATTTCACCGTTAGGATCTTTGAAAGAAAGTTCTATGTGGAGTACGTGAGGTTGAATCAATTCGGGTTTTATTTTGAAGACAGTCTTTGCAGTGCCTTGTTCATCGAGGGTCACTTTCTTTTTGGCGAACGGAGGCAGAGGGTCTTGATCTTCCTCTACAACACCTGCTTTGATGGCACCGTTGGCAAATATGAATTTTTCATGTTCTTCAAACACGGTTTCTGATTTCGGCGCAAGTTGACTCATAAGGGTGGTAGATAGTTTTGAAGCTGCGCCGCCCGATAAATAATGGACTGCAATATCGACAGGTACTTTTTTGGGCGAAATAAGTGGTTTTTGAGACGTCGTGAGGGTGCTTTTCATCAGCGGCACTTTAAATGCCTCAACTCGGAACCTGCCAGAAGAAAATCGATGGAGGGTTTCCTTTTTTTTCTTTGTACTCTTTCGGACTAGGGTGACTTGGTAAGTGCCCAACTTGGCCGTTTTTGGAATTGTCCATGTGGTTTCACTCGAGCCGTAGGGAGACCACTTAATTGGAAAGGAGGTTGTTTCGTTAGATCCAACATGTTGGATTTCCACACGATTGGGTTTGAGGCTCTTAGGTAGAAAATTAAAATGGGTCAATTTGTGTTTGCGAACCACGTGTTTCATATGAACTGTCTCACCTGCACGAAGCAGAGATCGGGCAAATATGGTATGAGCAATCACGGGCGTATCAGGCACATAGGTAGAAATCTGATACCGCCAAGGCTCAATGCCTTCGTTTGATCCAGATCCGACGACACTGATATCAGAGGGAGTTTGTGCAACAACCATGATTTCAGAACCATAAAAACCAAAATCACATCTAGGCAATTTTTCTTTGGGAGGTAAGGTGCCTACGGTCACAATGCCTGATTTGTTTGTTTGACGAACAGCCAGTAATTTACCGTCACAATCAAAAATCGAAACCTGTGCATTCGAAACAGGGGTGCCAGAGTCGAGGGTCGTAACCCAAACGAGTGTATTGGCATGACCCCATTTGACATGAGTCGCCAAATTAGTCACAAGTGCCATAGTGGCCAGATGAGATTGTTTCTGGTCGGGTTCAAGTGTGCGGCTTTGAAGCTCTAACACATATACGCCAGATTTTGGAACGGGGACCCCTATTTGATGATGTGTCTTTTTAGTGGCTGGTTTTGGGAGTGTGAGGGGCTTCAACGTGCCGTAACCCAAAACGGGTTTGTTGGTTTTTGAGAAAAGAGAGGATTTCTCTGAATAGCCGTGGACTTTTTTTCGCCAATGCAAAAACGATTTGATGAAGGACTTTGTACGGGTGACGTTCTTTTTGGGATGTCCCAAGGTGAAGAGATTGCCAGAGATGTCGGGCTCGGTGTTTCGGAGTGTGACTGGGATGGCTGGGTCTGCAAGCCGTTCAAAAATACCATAAGCGCCTGAAAATTTAATTTGGGGCGCAAAATCTGAAATCTGTATGGTGCGAGGGAAGGTGTCTTTGTTGACAAGGGTTCGGCCTGCATCATCTTTAAGATTTTTGGGGATATGGAGGGTTAGATGTGTGAGGGGTTTAAAAGGAGGGGGGAAATAAGCACTCCATAGCCATTTCTGATTTTTTGAGATTTTGGGATGCCAGGTTTCTCCTGTGTCTGGATTAATAAGGGCAATTTTTTTTGCGCTTTGAACCGGAATAGCAGACGTAAATGAAAGAGAGACTCCTGAATCGGGCGCACATCCAGCGCGTGGATTGATACGAGAGCAGTCGATGCGGGCAGAAAAACTCTCTCGGACGCGATAGGTGAGAATTTGGGCATCGGGATTTTTCCCTCCTTTTTGGCCTTGTACATCTTTTCCCCATACGAGGCGGACTTGTTTTTTGGCTTGAAAGGTTTGACGAGCTTGAATTAGGATTGACGCCGCTTTTTCTTCATCCTTTAGGTAGGAGAGGGTATCCAGAATGCTTTTTCGTTGTGATCCCTTGATGAGACGGATGCCGATACGTTCATAGATGCCTATTTGAGTAAAATAGACCTGGTTTAATAAGCTTGACTCAGTTGCAGAGGCGTCTAGGCGAAGGATGAAGATTTGATCTTCAGCGATGCCATGGTTTCCATCAGTGGGAGTGCTTTCAAGCACACTTGGGCCACCTGTATGAAAGGTGTAGCTTTTTTTCAACCCGTGAACGGAGACACCTTTGAGTGTTTTCAAATTTTTGTGGGGTTTAAACGTGCAGACGCTGTCGCCTGGCAGGTTATCAGAAAAGGTATAAACCCAAGTTTGCAAATCAGTCCAGCGTCCAGAGCCAACAACGGGGCAATTAGCTGTAAAAGGATGTTGAACTTTTGGGTCTCCGAAAGCGACCATAGGGTCGGAGAAAACGGCTTTGACTTGTTGAACCTTTTTGATCCACCCTGTAGGTGTAAATTGAGTTAGTGTGGCTGCCTTGACGGCGTGTGAGCCAGCTAGAAGTGCCACAAGGCATAGGATGGTGCGCATGGTTGCCTCCTAAAAAAAGGGTTTGGGTAGGTCTCATCGTAAAATGGCATACGAAACCAACCCATTATCCAAGTTAGTTTAAGCCAAAATGCTAAAAAAAACAGGATTAGGATGCTTCGAAAGTTTCTCGGCAAATTACCCCTAAAAAGCGTTGACCTCCGTATGCCATCCAAAGATACTAGGGCCAGATTTTCCACAAACAGGGAGTGAAAAGTATGAAACTTAAGGGTCGCTTAATCATTAACGGACTTGGGATCATTTGTTTAGTTGTTTTAGTTGCGTGGGTACTTAATAAACCCACCTCGAATGTTCAAAATCTACCTCATGTGAAGAATGTCATTGTGATGGTTGCGGATGGATATGGGCCAGGTGCTTTGGCATTGTATCGAGAGTGGAATCAGCTTAAAGCATTGCCTACGGATCAAATTTCACATATCGGATTGATGTATACCAATAGTGGCGGGGATTATGTGACGGATTCGGGTGCGGCTGCTACAGCGATGGGCACATCAGTGGCGACGTATAACAAAGGCATTGGGGTTGATATGAAGGGCCGACCTGTGACCAACCTGTCTGAAGCGTTTAAGAAGATGGGAAAATCTGTCGGATTGATTTCCACAAACACGGTGACGGATGCAACACCAGCGGGATTTGCGGCGCATTCTCAGAGTCGTCATAATCAGTCTCTCATTCCAGTACATTATTTGGATCAAGGCTATGATGTGATTTTAGGGGGTGGACGTAAAAAATGGATCCCCAAAGCTAATGGGGGAAAGCGTAAAGATGGTAAGGATCTAATTCAGGCGGCTCAAGCCAAAGGGTATGCCTATGTTGAAGATCGAGAAGCTTTAAGTCGAGTTTCTGGGACGGCCAAGCTGTTAGGGTTATTTCATGGCAGTTATATGAGCTATAAGGTGGATCGTAAGCCGGGTTGTGTTGCTGAAAGTTCTAAAGAGCCTAGTTTAAAAGAGATGACGGTGAAGGCTTTGGATATTTTGTCCAAGAATCCGAAGGGTTTTTTCTTGATGAGTGAAGGGGCGAGGGTTGATCATGCAGCGCATGCGATTGATGTCAATGCGATGATGTATGAGATTCAGGAGTTTTATGCTGCGTTGTCTGCGGTCTATGAGTGGGCGAAAAACCGAAAAGATACGCTAGTGGTTGTGGTGTCTGATCATGACACGATGAATCTGAGTCCGACACAGTTGACCCGATATGATGCGTTTCAGTCGATGAAATGCTCAACAGATGATTTCGCCCAAAAAATTGAGCGAGATGCGGATGGGAAGTATACACGAGGCTCGATTATAGCGTTGTTGAAGCAAAATGGGGTTGAGGATCCGACGGAAGGTGAGATTCAGTTGATTGCATCTTCTCATGGAATGTATTCATACAAGTCAGCGGTTGCAGTGGGGCATGTGACAGCGAGACGGTTTGGCGTGTCTTCGAACAATGCAGTCGTAAATTGGGAGACCGGGACATCGGGTCACACTTCAGTGATGATTCCTGTATTTGCAAGAGGTATTGGCTCACAAGTGTTTCAAGGGGTGTATCACAATACGTCTATAGCAAAGAAAATTGGTGCATTGACGGGGGCGAAAACTTATGTGGGAAAGCCTTACGCCGTACAGAGTAGCCTAGCAGCCAAATAATGAGTGGCCAAAAAGTTCACGATGACCCTATGACCAACCCTTTGGGCCGTTATTCATCTTTTTGTTCAATTCTTTCGATGGCGCTTTTTGCAGTTTCCCTGATCCATTTACTCGGATCCTCTTTGCTGAGTTTTTTAAGTTTGGGTAAAGCTGGTTTGGCAAGTGGTCCAAGATTTCCCAAAGTATGGATTGCTGAGTCTCTCACACGGACTGATTCGTCATCGAGTGCTTTTTGGAGTGCCGATACAATAGAGCTGTTTGTTTTAGCCTCTTCTGAAAATGAACCTAACGTAATACCAGCGATTGACCTGATTTCAGAATTTTTGTCATCAAGTAAATTGATTAAGGCAATAACAATATTTTTTAATTGTGAACTAGACGAATAGTTAGACAGCGAGTCGACTGCATTTCGACGAACGCTTTCGTCTTCGTCAGTCACAGCTTTCAGTAGTGCAGAGACAATTTTTTCTTTTTGGGTACTTGAGTAGTAATTGTTTAGTGTGTTTGCTGATTCTTCTCTTAAAATATTATTCGAATGGGTTAGGGATTGCAACAAAATTGTAACGATGGTTTCTTTTTGATTCGACTCAGAAAAACCCAAAAATGCGTGCAAGATACTGGCTTTTAATGAATCATCTGAAGTTTTCTTAAATGTATCAATTAAGGTATTAAGGATGACTTGTTGCTTTGAGCTACTACCAAATTTTGAAAACATTCTTGCGGCAGAGTTTCGAAGCTTTTCGTCCTTGCTGTTTTTCAATAAATTAAGAAATGCTGACGCAATTTTTCCTTCGTTATTGAGATCATAACCACTGCTCAATGTCCGGCATATCGCTTTTTTAATGGAGATGTCTTTTTCTTGATTAAGCCTCTCCAACAATGTTTCAACCATGGGCTCATCAATGCGAAGGTATAAAGAATGGTACAACTTTCTTCGTAATAATTTGACGGGTTCTTTTTCTGCAACTTTCAGAATTAGGGTTTTGATATTTCCACCTGAATCTAGGTGCATTATGTGTTCCAATACAGTATGTGAAGCGTCCCTGAACTCATGATGTGTACTTGATTCGAGAATGTTCATTAACTCATTTGTATGAATGGCGACCTCTTTCCTATCAAATATCTTTAACGCTAATATTGCTGAACTACGTTCTTTGATAGACTTCTCTTCATTTTTGAAAATTTCTATCAATGTGTTTGGTGAGTGTTTTTTGGCAATTACTTTTTCGATTGAACGAATAATTCTGTAAAATTTCTTTTCTTCTGTTTTCCCTCTTGCTTTATGGTATTGGACGTGTAGGTCGTATAATGAAACTGATCCATTGAAAAAGATGCCTTTTGATTGAACAGATGATCTACCTCCGCCACCACTGTGTCCACCACTACAACCACCAAAAAGCAAAGGCACAAGCGTTAAAACGATGAGTCTTGGTTTTACGAATTGCTTGCAAGATCTCATACAAATACTCCTGGTTGCCTTATCGGAAAACAAACAACTAAACATAAATATATTTAATTTACGGCCAAAAAGTTCACGATGACCCATAATGGGTCATCGTGAACTTTTTGGCCGTATAGAGGCAGAACCAGTTTGTTCGTTGTAACATGTTGAGACACCTTGGGTTAAAATGCAGTTCAATAAGTTGTGTGCAAGAGGAGTCAAGATACATGCATAATGAGCCATTTTCAGCAGTATTTGAAACATTTCTTGAGTCTGTTGCTCAAAAAAACTATAAAATATTTTGCGCTTTTTTCTTAAAAAGAGAACCATTCCGATTTATCTCTGCAAATGGAGATGAAATTACAGATGCGTATGAGTTTATCGAAAATCATCGATCTTGGTTTGAGAGCGAAGCGGGTTATTTTAAATACACCATCCTGGATATACATTCAACAGGTGAATTGGGGGTTGGCACCTTAAGGGCTGAGTTTAAACATGAAGATAATCATCAGAATGCTATCCATTTCGATCTATATATCTCATGTATGTTTAAACGTCTTGAAAATCAATGGATCTTGATACACGATCAAAACACCCTCTTAAAAGATCACAGCACCTAGGTTGTGTATTAAATTTTGCGTATGCAATATGTAGAAATGCATAACCAAATTTGATAAAATGTAGGTGTGTATATTAATCAAGGGGGTAGGTGTGCAGTTTTCAAAGATACTCAAAGAAAAAAGAGCTCAAAGAGGGCTAACCCAGGAACAACTATCCATAAAAGTAGGTATTGCACAAGATAAGATATCTCGACTTGAAAATAATGTCGGCAAAGTTTCTTTTGAGGAAGCCTATCAGATTTCAAAGTACCTTGGATTTTCGCTTGAAGATTGTATTGAACAGGTGGCAGGTGCGGATCTGAAATCAGGCAAGGGATTGAACTGGTATTTGAATGAAATCCTAACTTTGATCAAGAAAGATTGCATCAAGGATGCAGAGTCCATATTAAAAAAGAAGCTTTCGGAATCTGAGTCAATGGAACAGCGAGAATGTTTGGCGTTATTGTCAAATTGCGCTTTTTGGAAAGGGGATTTTGCTCAAGCCATCCAATATGCTGACTCATGCATCAATCAATTTAAAAAAACAGATTTCAATAACACCTCGTATCTACTGGCCTTAATGTTTAAGCTACTATCCATTTCTCTCAGTAATGACAAGCAAAGTGGAAAAACATTATTTGAGTTGCTCAGGCAAAATAGCGCTCAGCTATCTTCGGTGAATTACATTTTTTATTTACAAATTGCCTCGTGGTATTACTTTCACCAAAACTCTCCAAAGGAGGCTCTTGAGGTTTCTACTGAGTTGACTCAGCTTGCAATAGAACACGGGTTGGATATTTATAAAGGCGTTGGGCTTCTATTTAGAGGTTGGGCAAAAGCATCTTTGCAGTGCCCCTTTGATGGATATCATGATGTTGAAACGGGTTGGATGGTTTTGAGGCGAGAAAAAGCCTCGATCACGTATAGCTTATATCTTTTGATAAAAACGCTTGTCTTCATCCAGGGTAAAGAGATCTTGCGGGCGAATCATGTGCTTGATGATTTAAGAACCTACTTTGACGAAAGCTATACGCATTGCTATTTCAACGCTACCCAGTTAGTAAATCAGATGATCAAACAACCTCATTTTAAAAATCAGTAAAGAGTTTTTTCGAGGGTGTGACTCAGCGGCAGAAAATCAAGGCTCTTATAAAGGGCGTTTGCATGTTTGTTGATATGAAATACACGTAATCGAATCCGAGAAAGTTTCAACTTATTAACAAGATGCTCAAATTGAACCATAGCCTCTTTGCCAAACCCTTTCCCTCGAGACTCATGTTGAACATAAATATCATACAAATAAGCATGTGGAGCAGGGTCATCCAGAATGGCCTTAAACCAGAGATGACCTATCCCATGAGTAGATTTTGGTTCAATGATGGTATAAAAATAATGAGTTGGATTTTCGAAAAGATCAGAAGTGAGAATACTTGAGGCATGCCTTTTAAGTGTGTCAATTTGACTGTGGTGTATTTTCTCTGCACTGATTCGTTCTTGGGCTAGATGGGTAAATGCGATTTCCCTGAATTGTTCAAATTGTGCTCGCGTCATTTTTTGAAGTTCTATCACACAAATCTCCTCGGGATCACTTGCAATCCATTCCGTTTTTAATAAGTTCGAGCTTTCGAGTTATAGTCCGCTGTGGTTGATTTTTTAACTGCCTTTTTCTGAGCCATACATTTTTTATAATGTGCTTGATGTAACGGATCTGGGATGCTACGCGGACCGAAAAGGGGCCGCTGGGTAGAATAACATCGTAGAATCTTCCTCTAGCGTCATTCAGCTCAATCCAATAAAGTACATACTTTAAGAGTCCTTCGGGAACATTAACCAGTTTACCGGCGGCGTCCTTGATGAAGAAATAGGTGTCTTTTTTATAAATACGAGGCGGTTTAATCTCTACCGTGTAGCCTTTTATATACTCTCCGTCTTTAATGGACTCAAATGAAGCGATATGTAAATTTTTGAGTTTCCAAAGTCCATCAATCAGCCAATAGGCTTGTTCCGTATTGTAGTCATGAGCCTTGTTTTTTAATTTAGGTTTTGAAAACTGAACTTCAACGTTATAAGCTTCTCCACCGTGGACAGTTGTAAAAGTTTTTGTGTCATTGGCGTAAGAGACTGCCCTGTCATCTAGATTTAGTGTAATTTGTGAATCCATTTGTTGAGAGTGAGCTGAGCCATATTTACTTGTCAGGTATTGGTGAAGCAAGAGATTTTTTTTTCTTCTAGAAGTAATTGGATATCTACTCGTGGCTTTGTACACTTTGACATGATCTAAGCTGATTGTGAGACGAATGGGGTCTAAGTCGAATACGCGATCTTTACTTTCTATGGCAGGCGTTAATCCAATAAATTGTTTTTTAATATAACGGTTTCTAGAGTTATTAAAATGGGATTGGTTCAAAAAAGGGTGCTCTTCGAGATTCTGAGTGATGTATAGGTGCCCTTTTACTAAATTATTAGGGATATATCGAGGATTGAGATCGGCACCTATGACCACTTCACCATTGCCAATCAAATGGAGTGCAAGTCGCCAATTTACAACATAGGAGATGATCCCTAGTATTGTTAAAAAATATGTTGCATGGTGTCCAATGGCCATTCCGTTCAATCGAGCGGCGCCGATGCCTGTTGAAAGAAATGGTTTGTAAAACGCAATTGAGTTTGCGGTTTTTCGACTAATGATCCGATCTCGTTCCGCCATAATGTAGGCATAAGACCATAAGTCGGACACACTATGTTTAAGCTGGTCCCATGCCATTAGTTCAAAGCCCATACTCGCGGGATAGCAGCCCAGTGCAACTTTGAATGCGTGATAAGTACTGAGTCCAATAAGTATATCGATAAATATTTTATAACTAAGGGAGAGGGTGTTTTTTATCAAAGTGTTGTTGATTTTTGAAAACTGATTGTCAAATAACGTTTTGATGCTGGAAAGAAGAGGCCTACCGCCCATGACAACCAGTCGTGTTAAAAAAGCAGATACGAATGTTTTGATAAAGTAAGTTAGCCCTTCTGCTGTAAAAATATAGAGCGTCCCACCTAGTATGCCCGCATAGAGGCCTAAGCCCCCTGGATTTGCGACCATTGCTCTGCTGAATGTAAAAATTGAGGCGTCAATAATCCCCATCCCTACACCTTGAGCAAAACCCATTTTGATCTCTTCCTTGCTAGGGATTCGATCCTTCAACGTTTCTAAAGATTTGTTTTTTAATACTTGTTCAGAAGGGACTGTAAATTCAGAAATCGGAATATATTGAATGGCATTTGCAAAATCAACACTCATCGTGTTGTCGTGTGAGAAGATATGAGTTGCCTGCGAAATAGTATCTTTAGATCCAATGAATACAACTTTAGGGTGAGTGTTGTGGTGATCTTTGATATTGGAATAAGCATTTTGCATTTGTGTGAGGAAGTCGGGGTGCTCTAAAGTTAAATGGGTATAGTACTTAAAGTTTGTTTTTCCGCCATTGACCCAAAATTGAACCTCAGCAGATTCATTTATCGAAGAAAATTGAGTGATTGCCCAAGCCTGTTCTGAATCAAGTGCGGTTGGGCCTAGAGCAAAACAGCCTGATGATATGCATGCAAAAATAGCGATACACCATACCTTCATATGTTTCACTTTAGCGTTTCTCACAAACAATGTGTCTCTTTTTACTATGTATATTGGTGCTCAACCGCTGTAGGAATGTACCTTTTATTCTTAGGGATGTCAGTTAAAAAATTGTAAAATTTATAATTTATTTTTGAGAATGATTAGACGATATTTTAAAAAACGCTTGATATATCTAAGTTTTGACGTCGAAAGAATTATATATAAGGAGAAAAAAACATAATCTATACCCTTAAACGAACAGTTATTGCTGTTCTAGCATTGTTTCTTCGTATTTTTTAAGTACAATCGTGAATTTAGTGCCTTCTCCTACTTTTGAATCACAAATAATATCCCCTTCATGTTCTTTTATGATTCCATAGCTGATGCTTCCACCTAGTCCTGTGCCTTTGCCAACTTCTTTTGTGGTATAAAAAGGCTGAAATATCTTATCTATAGTCTCCTGACTCATTCCGCAACCATTGTCAAAAATTTCAATTTTAACCGACCCATTTTTAGTCGATGTTATTATTTTTATGGTTCCACCCTCAGTTTTGTATCGAGTTTCAATTGCATCTCTGCAGTTGGTCAAAAGATTCACAAATACTTGCTCTAATTTTATTCGATCTGCATTTACTTCGGGATTTGATTTGTCTAAATCTTTAACAATTGAAATTTTCATCAATCGAAATTGTTGATTAAGCAAAGTGAAAGATTTCTCGATCACATCATTTATTCTGGTTCTTTCAAGTGTATGGGTTGCTTGTCTAGAGAATTCTCTCAAATGTTGGATAATTTTCTTCATTCTGATCGAATTTTCAATAATATCATCAACGTAAGTTGTCAGAGTTTCAGTTTTGATATGCTCTTCATCTTTGCACTCATGTTTGATTAATTCAGCAAAACCTGAGACAAGGAATAATGGATTGTTCAGCTCATGAGCAACACCAGAAGCTTGCTCTCCTAGAGAAGCAAGCTTAGCAGACTGAATGATTTGTTGTTGTTTTTCTTTTAATTCCTCAACCAGTTGTTCCGCAAGTTCACGAGATTTTTCTGCATCATCTCTTTCTCTTTTTAATTTAATTTTATTGTCTTGTTCTAGTTCTACTCTAGAAATAGCAATTTTTTTCATATCTTTTTGGCCTTGAACAATTGTAAGGATGAGGAATATATCTTCAAAAATAACCCAACTCGCATGCTCCAACCACCGCCACTCAGCACCTGTAATGACTCCGTAAACTGACTGAGGCCAATAGATCCCACGAATCAAATGATCGACTGCAACAATAATTGTAGCAGGAATGAGCATCGGCCATTGACGATATGCTGCTATGAATGCTAACGAGCCGAAAATGTAAAAATGAGCTTCGATTCGGCCACCCATTAAGTGGATCAATAAAGTACCAAACAACATTTGGGAACATGCAATACAGTAACGAGATAGTTTGGTTCCAGGTCTGATATATATTAATAAAATAGGCGCACTCACAATCGCGCCGCCAAGAATGACTGCTGTCCAGAGGTGAATGTGAACACTGGCCATCTCTCCAGACCAAGTTTTCGGTGAAACGAACAACGCTGTTATGACGCAAAATATCCACTCCAGAATGAGTAGAACTCTAAAAACTTTATCCATTCGATTACATAAAAATTGTTCTTGTTCTTTTTCGTATTTTTCGACTCTTCGATCAAATTCACTAGTGACTGTAGTGTTCATAAATAATACCTCTATCATCATTTGAGTTTTCGTTGACACTCTCACCATCATGGAAAAGTGAGCAGCCGAATACAAAAGTTTTAGGCGTCAATACTTTTTTTTCAAGTACATAGGAAAGGATAGCTGTCCTTCCATCGTTATCCCCTTCATGTCCTCTGCTCGCTGTAATTCCCCCTGAGTAAATCAGTCCGTTTTCAGTTGAGTAAAGGTATACCTGACCTGACGTCTGGGGTCGAAAGAGTTGAATCTCA
>JAJCYS010000035.1 GCA_029262815.1 Deltaproteobacteria bacterium
TACTCTAAAACTCTCTTTTACAGAAAATCGAATTTTCACATCTGGAGAAGTAATGATCTGTTCAAATTTTTCGAATAACTCTTGCTGAATTTTCTTAAAATCATCATGATCAAGTAACACCTCATAAAATTTTAAACTCTCATTCAACCTTTTCCCATATACAGTTTTTTTCATCATAAAGGCTCTCATTGGGCCTTTGTAGATAAGTAGCTCTTCTAAATTTTCAAAAGTATTATTTTTTAAGCCCGTAGGTTTGGAGGCATCATCTGACAATTCCCCGTAATAATGGATGATAGAATTCACACTCACAACGGACATATATTGCTTCTCTCTATCTGTGCTATTAAGGTCTTGTATAATCGAATCATGATCAGTTGGTCGATTTGACCTAATTTGATCCAGTGCATTTTTTGCTGCAGATCTAACGTGTTCACTAGTACTTTTAATCTTAATGCGATTAATAAGATCCAACTCAGCTGAATAAGCAATCCCACCTAACCGTTTAAGATTTGAAATAGCGCTTAATTGAATGGATTCCTGTCTGCTTAATAGCATCACAAGAATTTTTTTAAACGGTTTTTGGGTTTTTTGAAATAATAATATAGCTTGATTTGCAATGGTTTTATCTGAATCAAATATTCTCTTTTTTAAGAATGGTAAAATCTGCCGATAAGATATACCCGTCACAGTCATAAGTCTGCCCAAAGCCTCAATAACTGCTAATTTAACGGCTCGTTCTTTTGTTGTTTCATAAGTCTGTATGAGAGGAATCAATACCCTTCCATCATCTACTTGTCTTAACAATTGAATAGCGGTTAATACTTTAGCCATGCTATCCGAACTTAGGTTTTCAATTTCTTGATCTATTAGGCCGGGATCAATAGCTGCATAGCTTGAAATCTCAGAGATAACGAGTGTGAAAACAACAAAGCTGATTTTTGTTAATTTGTTAATTAATTTTTTGCTTAACAATTGATTTGTCATATCATTAATCCTCAATTAATTTCATGTTCTCGACAACCTTCTTGGGTGAGATACTTTCTATCTCTTCATAGAATGATACGAATGATCCATCGTTTTTTTGATTTTTATAATATCGAGATAACTTTCTCCCATTTCGTAAACAAAGGTATGCAACAGTAGACACGGTTTCAGACTGCACACACTGTTCGAAAAACCGCATCATATTTTCTGCATGGGGCTTTGATTGCTTGGCACGCTTCATTTGTTTTGTTAACTGATTAGCAAACCGAATAATCGAATAAGGTGTACGATGTGGATCACGACTTACTTCCTCTTTATAAGTCCCTAAAGTTGGAATAGGGAGCATCTCTGAAAGACTATTGGAAGATTTCTCTTTTGAAGTTGAATCCTTCAATTTCAATTGGGATGTACCCTTGGAACTCTTTCGAGTGAATTGTGAATTTTGTTGATTTGGTTTTAGAGTTTTTAACTGAAATCGAACAGTGGCGGGTACACGATAATAATCTTTGTCAATATTACTGGACTCACGAGTTTTATAATAGAATACGGTTATACCTACAATCAGAATACCTATTCCCATAATAACTTTTTTTTGAGAAGACATTAGGGCACAATCCTTTCAGTGTGTGACATATCCGGCATTGGTAACTTTAGAAATCTTAATTCTTTAATATAATGATAAGGTGAATGATCAGGTTTTAATATCCGCGACATTAGATCTGACACATTAGCAGCAAATTGATTGTCATCACATTGTTCCCAATCACATTCACTACGCAATAAGATATAAGACAAAAATGCTTCTAGTCCGTAAGCCCCCCATGGCTCATAGTCACATGCATATATACCAGCCAAATCATGACCCGGAGGGCATTTGATATGGGAGTGGCCACATTTTCTACTCGGTGGGTCTTCCCCTCCAATTTCACTTCGAAACCACTTAACTAAAATATTAGGCAATCCGCCGGTACATTGCGAATGACGTGCCTCGTGAACTAATGTCGTTATAGCATTGAATACATTTTCTTCAGTTATTTCAAAAAACAATGGATTGAGTGATACAACACCACCTCGTGTCGGGGATCCAATTCTATAAGTTGTATTCCCGAATTTATATGTGGATTCATTAGGAAATCCACTCACTTTGTTTTGCCACAAGGTCATACCTACATTTGTTGCTATCACATTTTTATTCTTTTTTTTCTTAAGAATTATTCTCATATTGTTATGAATATATTCTAGAATTGATACCATGCCTAATGGACCGAATGCCGCTGAAAAATATTTTTTAAACATTTCTGAAGTCGATATATCAGGTACGATTTCATTTGGATCAATATACTCAGCATCGATCAAATCACGGGCATTTCTATAAAAAACAAATCTTGGTAATATTCGATATACTCTATGAAACATATTCAAAAATAATTCTTCTTCTTTTTTTGAAAAATTTGGATCGATAGAAAATTTAAATTTATTAACTTTATTTTCAAACAACGTTTCAGGGACATTGCCAAACGTGTATTTCTGTTTTTCTTTTTTAAGTGCTTCATTTTTTCGATTACGTTCTTCTTCTTCTTTTTGCTCTGCTTCTCTTCTTGTTTCTTCAATGATTCGCCCTACATCTTCCACATCTTCAGGTGAAGGCTGGAGTGTATCTAGAAATGAACCTTGAGATAATGCTCGAGCTGGCATCACACCATGCGCAATCGCAACAACTGCTATATAAATCAGAATCCTCCACATATCAGTGCCTATTCGGCATATTCACATAAAAGTTAAATTATATATTTTTGTGCGGTTTATTAAGGTGTTGAATAAATTGATAATTATGAATTAAGTGTCTACTTTTCTGAGGAACCTCACTGTCCCCGAACTATTAGCATCTGTAAAGGAATGGGCAGTTAATATCAGGGAGATTGCTTTGCTACGCTCGCAATTGTAAAGGTTAGGTAATTCGTTGATAGAATTCGGAAGAAACTATTAACGGAGGACTGCTGGATGAGAGGACTTAACCCCTTCTCGCAATGTAAGCATACGAACCTTGTCATTCCAAACACGCGATGCGTGAACGGGAATCCACACATATGAGTTGTCTTGAATTTCTACTATCGGATTAATTTTCGAAAATTTGTTCTGAGCTCTGCTTTACGAACGCGCACATGATTAGGTGTGATTTCAACCCATTCGTCTTCATCAATCCACTCTATCGCACGATCTAGCTCAAGCACTTTCGGCACATCAATTCTAGTTGATTCATCTTTGCCCGACGCACGCATGTTCGTCTGCTTCTTTTCGAGACACGGATTGCAGTTGAGATCGTTTTTTCGGTTGTACTCACCGAAAATCATACCCTCATATATCGTAACTCCAGCACCAAAAAATAATTTTCCGCGAGCTTGAAGCGAATACAGCGCATATTCTGTAGATCGTCCAGGACGGTCAGCAACAAGCGCTCCATTGCTCCGACTAAATCGTTTACCCATATACGGTATGTATTCTTTAAACGCACTGGCAAAGATTGCCTCGCCCCTCGTAACAGTAAGCATCTGAGAACGTATACCGATCAACCCACGTGCCGGAATCGTAAACTCTAAGGAAATTCGCCCAACGCCTTCCATCGGCACCATGTTTTCCATACGCCCACCTCGTTCAGCAAGAAGCGGTGTCACGACCCCAACCATACTATCGGGGATATCTACCGTAAGAAGCTCCAGGGGTTCCATCATTTGGCCATCAACTTCAACAGGGATGATCTCTGGTCTACCCACCATGAATTCCCAACCTTGACGTCGCAGTTGTTCCGTCAAGATAACAATGGCTAATTCACCACGTGCCTTCAGCAAAAACACATCAGGACTTTCTGTAGGCTCAACCAACAATGCAACATTTTCAAGACAAGCCGTCTGAAGCAATTCATAAAGCCGTCGTGTCGTCGCATATTTACCATCCTGCCCTGCAAAAGGTGACGTGTTAATTGAAACGCGAACGCCAACTGTAGGGGGGTCAATACTAATACGCGGTAAGGCTTGGTTGCACTCGATAGTCGTAATGGTGTCGCCTATACGAGGATCGGTTACGCCAGCCAAAAGTGCCACGGTCCCAGCACCCAGAGAGTCGAACCTGGCAGTACCTAGTCCAGCATATGCTTCGAGTAGAGTAACCGTAAACTCCCTTCGAGTACCGTCCTCAGAAATCAAGACAAGCCGTTCATTGAGCTTCACACTACCAGATTCAATACGTCCAACGGCGATCTGGCCTGCATATGAACTGTATTTGAGATTAGTCACCAACATCTGAAAGGGTTCGTCAGGATTTACATCCGGGGGCGGCACATCTGAAACAATAAGGTCTAACAATTCCGAAAAATCTTCTTTCCGAACGCCGTTTTGAAGACTCGCCCACCCTTGTTTAGCACTGGCATACAGTGTTGGATATACAATCTGATCATCTGAGCTCGCAACATCGTAGAACAATTCCATGATCTTCTCTTCAACAGAAGCAATCCTAGCATCAGGGCGGTCAACTTTGTTAATCACACATATAACTTTGATATTACGCTCTAGCGCTTTTCGTAGCACATAACGGGTTTGCGGAAGTGGTCCTTCAGCTGCATCAACTAGTAACAACGCGCCATCAACCATATGCAATGCACGTTCTACCTCACCACCAAAATCAGAATGCCCCGGCGTATCTACAATATTTATACGAACACCTTGCCAATCAAACGAGGCGTTTTTTGCCGTTATGGTAATGCCCCGCTCTTTCTCCAACTCACCACTGTCCATAACACGGTCATCAACAACTTTATGTTGGCTAAAAAGGCCTGCATTTTTAAAAAGGCCATCAATGAGAGTCGTTTTTCCATGATCAACATGGGCAATTATGGCAAGATTTCGAATTTTCATAGATAGCAGTTATCCCACAGAAATCAATAAATATCCACTTATTTCGTTTAAAATAGGCAAACAGACCCTGAAGGTAACTCTCTCTTTTTTCATATTTTGTGCGTTTCTATGGACTCTGACTCTGAAAGAGTGACGAATTCGTCCTGTTCGTTTAATCCCACGGTTTTCTGTTTGAACTAACCTATATGTTAAATGCTATCAGATGTGGAATAATAAATGGTGTTCTTCATGCACCAACGATCTTTAAACCCAATCCCAAAGATACTCATTTTCTTTCTAAGCACTTCTTCACATATCGTTCTATGCTCGGCATCAGTACCCAAACAGGCCAAGCCCCACGTGCCGATACACTCTATCTCTGGCAAATGGTATATGCCCGTATCGGTAAGCTTTGAAAATCATTCAGTCGGCATTTCAAACAAAATCCTTCAAGAAAACTTTGAAGAATTTAAATACCTATATTTTCAAAGAAGAAATAAGGATAGCCGAAAATTCAAAGGCAAGTATGTATACTATTTTCCCAGAAATGGTGTTGGAAGATTTAAAATGCGTGCCTATTTTTGGGATCCAAATCTTAAAAAGAGTTCATATGTCGATTTTTTGGGAGAACACCGCTCAACAGCTAATCCTTGGTTTAAATTTAACGACTCTAACGGTCAATTGAGCCCATTGACCTGGAATGGTCCCATTAGACCTAACTATACTGAATTAACTATGAGTAGGACTCAAGCAATGAACCTTGAACCTACATATAATTACCCTAACTGCACTCTAGAACAAATCTGTCCACGATTGCCCAAACTTATATTTTCTATCAATTCCGAAGAAACTCAAAGTTTGGATGCCAGAGCATCATATGATGAATATGTAAAAAGCGGTGGTGTCATTGTTGATAAACCTAGGTTCGGCATCCTTTCCATGATTTTTGGTAAAATTGGATATCTGAAAGCGACTATTTCTATCAAATTCAAGTTAGTTAAAAACATCAAAACTGTAGACGTCGATTCAGAAGGAAATCTATTACTCGTTGAATAACTCGGGTTCAAAAATCATCGTGTGTCATGACGAAAGACTGTCATCGACATAAGCTATATGATACTAAAATCATGATAGATTATTCTGAGTGCACAAATTAATAATCAAAATTTCTTTTAGCTTCCTGTTTTTCTGGAGCTGTATTCATGCAAGTGCAATGTTTCAGGGTGGATCTTGTGCAAATATGCGTGATCTGTTTCGGCATGAGTTTTATTTACCAATCGTCATGTTTCGAGAAAAGTCAGTCCCCCTTAATCACGGGTATCACTCATTTTTATTGATGTTAGAACATAAATATGAACAACTTTTTTCTGACGACCATATTCAATTACTCAAATTCTATGCCTTGTTGGATTCTGCTACATCTAGTGATAGCAAATCGCTAGTGATTCCAAAGTCTCTAAAGGAATCTTCTGAACAATTTGAAATACTCGTAAACCAATATGGACTGGCACCATATGGCACTTTTCTTGCTCGCGACGGAAACCTAACAGATGAGTTGGATAACCTAAGAATTGAACTGATTAAGAATTTTCAATCAAACCCACTCGTAAACCTAGAGGATAAAATCAAACACTATAAAGATCTGGCCCAAAAAAGACTTTTTGAAGAGAGAAATTCGGAGGCTCTTCTACATCCAAAGATAGCCTTATTAAAACACCCATTTTCAAATAATACGCAATCTGAAGGCATCTCAGCTATTCAAGAGTTATTAGCTATTTCAGGACCGCTTGCAATTATGATTTCCAACTTTAAATACACCTCTACAAAGCATCTTGAAATTGATCGCTCTAAACATGCATATTCCAATAGTCGTGCTTCCATCGTCGGCGTTACGACAACACGAACGGGTAAGGTGACGTATATCTTGGTTCAGATGGACTATATGTACGGCACAAACGACATTCGATACATCGCTGTAAATCATTTTTTTGAAATGACGCCAGAAACCTATAGTCTTAAAGAGGTAGAAGCTCCATAGACTTGTCATCGCCGAACGGTAATCACAGTTCATCACTGAGCCTTTCACGCAATGACAGGACCTAGAAAGTTAATGCAGTGCCATGAATAGAAATATATTATTCTTTATATATTTTAATTTCAGCATTTGATATGTAGGTTTCGGCTGGATCTTCCAATATTACACCCAACGTTCCCAGGACTTGAATAATATGAAAACGATCCAGTTCATCAAAAATCGATTTAATCATGTGAATTTTTTGTGCAACGAAATAATCGGCGTTCCTTCCCTTAATCCCAGGTAAATTTTCGATGAATTGTTTAACTACTCTGTCACGTCTCTCCATGTATGTACCACTGCGTGTAGAGATGCTTTCAAATATTCCATCATCAGTTAAATGAAAGCTTCCTCCATACACAATAGGTAGGTTATAAGCTAACAAAGCATGCGGCGTTCTATCCTCTTCCCCTACCCCCAGATACATCTGAAATGTATCCGTTTTGGTGTCATATGCAATTATGAAATTATCAGATTTCTTAGTGTATTTTTGTTTATCAATCCGGCCATCACTGTGCTGGATTTTATCCACTGCTACACGTAAGTCATAGGCCTCTTTCAACCTTGGCGTATATTGTCTAATAGAATGTGACAACGCACTTAATCTATCTAAATGCAATTGGGTATAATAATAATTCATGATTTCTTTTCGCTGCTCTTCACTCAGCTTCGTAATAAGTGTATCAAGCTTATACCTCGAATGCAGAAATGGAATATTTATTTCATCTGGGTTCGCCAAACTTAATTTAAGACTCATTAAAACTTTATAGATATGCTGTCGATCAAACTCCTTAATAACATCTTCAATGATGCTTTTTTGATGATTGACAATATGATCACTAGACTTCTCATTAACCCCAAGAAGTTCATTTACAAAACGCTTGATTTCTCTGTCTCGGCCCTCCATGTAGGTGCTACTGCGTATTGAAATAATTTTTATTCTCCCATCATCAGTCAACTCGAAACCTCCTGCATACACGAGAGGTAAGTTATAGCCCACTAAAGCGTGCGGCGTTATAGATTCCTTATCAGTCCCCAAATAAAGCTGATATTCAAAAGAATAAGAATCGAACGTAATTACATAATTATCAAAATCTTTTGTATACTTCTGTCTATCGATCCGACCATTCTCACCCTGTACATCATTCACCGCTACACGTAAGTCATAGGCTTGCTTTAGCTGACCGTTATACTGTCTTGTGTTATGGGATTGAGCACTGAGTTTTTTTAGAAATAGTTGCCCATAATAAAAGTTCATCACTTTTGCTTGATGCTTATGGCTGAGTTGTTGAAGTATGTCGTGAGGATCACGAGAACAACGATCTATGGCTAACAAGGGCATCCCCCAGAATACAGCCATAATACTAAAGGCAAAAAACGATCTTAGGCTGAAAGCCCCAAGGACTGCTTTTCTTGTTCTTCGCAGCATAGGAGATAATTATTATCAAAATATAGGATATTGGTCAACTTTTTTTATTTATTAATAAGTTTAGGTACAGGTCGAACTTTATCATTCAGCCAGTGGAGGACGCTTGCCCGCACCCTCAAATCCTGCAACCTGGGCCAACTGCTGTATAATTTTCACCAAAAAAGAATCTCTGAAGCGTTTGGCATGAATTTGAACCCCGATGGGTAATCCCGTCGAAGAAAACCCGATTGGAATGACAGCAACTGGATGTCCTAAAGTTACAAACGGAACAAGTGAATCACCGAATACACGAGAATAAGGGTATTCGACACCGTCCACCTTAATGGGTTTTCCGACCTTATGATGGGCTACAGCGGGTAGTGGAGACGCGGGTGTGATCCAAATATCTGCTGAATCAAAATTCTTATGCATATCCAACATCATTCGATCACGTGATGTAAGCGCTTTCACATAACGATCTAGACTAGAAAAAAGCCCACGATCAAATTCTATGGATAAATTTGAAGAGCCAAAAATCCATCTGGTCATTCCTACTCTAAAAAACTGTCTGATTAAATAGGAACGTAAGGGTTGTGGCAAAAAAGCAATGTGCTCATATCCAGCAATCGTACCAAACACATTCAGATTTTCATCAATGTCGAAATTTGGTGTTTTCTCTTCAAGAGAAGCAACGTTTTTTTCGAGGTTCTGAATGAAGCCATGAAATACGCTTAACGAATCTTTCGACGTAGGCACAGATCCTATCTTGTCACTCCAAAGCACACGCACTTGAGATAGATTCGGGCATGTTTCATCTTGGAGTATATTTCCACTAAGTATTTTGAAATTTAGCTCAAGATCCTTCGCCGTTCGAGACAAAGGCCCCATGGTCACTAAATTTCGAAACACATTCGGAAAGGAAAGATGAGCCATCCGGTCAAGTGGAATGATACCCTCAGTAGGTCTTAATCCATATACGCCCGAGCAGTGTGCCGGGTAACGGATTGATCCACCAATATCAGACCCAACCTCTAAATAAGAAAATCCCATTGCGAGTGCACATGCAGCGCCACCAGAACTCCCTCCAGGTGTATGCTTAGGATCCCAAGGGTTGTTTGACGTCCCATAGATAGGATGCTTACATTGCCAGTCAAATGCCGCAAAAGGTAAGTTTGTTTTTCCGATAATGATAGCCCCAGCATTTCTCAGCCTACGAACAACTTCAGCATCTTGGTTAGGTCGATAGTTCTTATACTGCGGAAGACCATACGTATTAATAAATCCTTTTGTTGAGATCGAATCTTTTATTGTTATGGGAAGACCATGTAAGGGGCCGGTCCACTTTCCTTTTGCAGCTAAACTGTCAGCATGTTTTGCCTGCGATAATGCACCCTCTTCATCCAATTGGATGACTGCATTCACTTTCGAATTGTGTTTCTGTATATGAGATAGTAACGATTTCACTAATTCTTGTGAGGAAATCTCACGATCACGAATCATCGTCGTGACTTCTGTTGCAGATTTGAATTGAACCATCACCCATCAATATAGAGCAGAAGTGATCAACATATCTACTACAAAGTTAAGCGAATATTCCAAATATCAATCGGTGATTGAGTAATCAAAATTAAAAGTCAAGCCATCTTTGATTCACTCATTTTATTTTCTACTAATAATAAACCTGAATTCACGAAGACTAAATCTAAGCCTATTTAGTTTTAGAGCAGTTGTTGATTGAACTGTTAACAAAAGTCTCATTCCAAAAATTAAGTAAGCGTGAATACTTCGATTCCTGATAAAGTAATGTTTCAAGGGGTGACTCACTTATGTCCAGGATGGACAACTTTCTTCTCGTTTGTTGTGTGTTGTGCGTTTTATCTTTTCCAGCTCAAGCATTTGATCATACTCTAGAATTCAATATAGGCAACAACCTACTCACTCAAATACCAGACAACTATTTCCCCGAACTCAGTTTCAAACAGCTTCCTCAAACAGCTCCAGATATGATTTTAGAGCATATACGACTCCAGGGAGAACGGGCGTTTTTTTATCACCGTAATTTAAGATTAACATTGGAAGAACAAAATTAATATAAGTAGAAAATAAAA
>JAJCYS010000036.1 GCA_029262815.1 Deltaproteobacteria bacterium
ACAGGCTGTAACGCATGTACTATTGCATGTCAAACCGAGAACAATATACCGATTGTGGGTAAAGAACGCGTGGCAACGGGTAGAGAATTGCACTGGATTCGATTGGACCGTTATTTTACGGGTTCGGAAGACAATCCTGAAGCTGTCGTTCAGCCTATTGCTTGTGCGCATTGTGAAACAGCGCCCTGTGAACAGGTGTGCCCGGTTGCCGCGACTGTTCATAGTTCCGACGGACTAAATGATATGGTGTACAACCGATGTATCGGCACTCGGTATTGCTCTAACAACTGTCCATTCAAGGTAAGACGATTTAATTTTTTCAACTATAACAAAGAGCAAGACGAAGCAGTACCCATGAGCAAAATGCAACGGAATCCTGATGTAACCGTTCGATTCAGAGGGGTGATGGAGAAATGTACGTACTGTGTTCAACGTATTAGTGCCGCAAAAATTGAAACCAAAAAGAGTGGAAAAGATCGGGTGCCTGATGGCGAGATTGTTCCAGCATGTGCACAAGCGTGTCCAACCAGAGCTATCGTATTTGGTGATACCAACGATCCTAAAAGCCAGGTTTCAAGTCTGAAACGTCATAATCGGAATTACGGTTTGATCGAAGAGTATAATCTTCGACCGCGGACCACATATTTAGCAAAAATTCGAAACCCAAATCCGGAGCTTGCGTCATGATTACCAAAGATCAGGTGTACGATTCTGACCCAGTGGATCGACGTGTACCGCTCGTAAGGGGAGGTCATGACTTTCACTCTATAACTGAAATCGTAGCTCGACCTACAGAGGTTAAGCCCATTAATGCATGGTATGCCGTGTTTGGTGTGGCGCTTTCTTTATTGGCTATTCTGATTGGCTCTACAGGTTTTTTGTTTTTCAAAGGTACAGGTATATGGGGGTTGAACAATCCCGTAGGATGGGGTTGGGCCATTGTAAACTTTGTATTTTGGGTTGGGATCGGTCATGCAGGGACGTTGATTTCAGCGATTCTCTTTTTGTTCCGTCAAAAATGGCGAACATCCATCAATCGTGCTGCAGAAGCGATGACTATTTTTGCCGTTGTGTGTGCGATTTTCTTTCCAACTATTCACGTTGGCCGTGTTTGGTTATTGTACTGGGCAGCCCCGTTGCCCAATCAGATGGATATGTGGCCTAACTTTAAAAGCCCACTGATGTGGGACTTTTTTGCGGTCAGCATTTACGGAACCGTGTCCTTTATGTTTTGGTACGTGGGGCTTATTCCTGATTTGGCAACCTTTCGAGATCGGGCAAAAACTAAGATCAAAAAATTACTTTATGGTGTTTTTGCTTTAGGCTGGCGTGGATCCAATCGTCATTGGCTGAACTATGAACGAGCTTATTTAATTCTTGCTGGATTATCTACACCGCTAGTACTTTCGGTTCACACGATTGTGTCATTTGACTTTGCTTCAGGACAATTGGCGGGATGGCATACGACCATCTTTCCTCCTTATTTTGTTGCTGGTGCTATTTTTTCTGGCTTTGCCATGGTGCTGACTTTAATGGTGGTATGCGTCAAGCTGTATAAACTTGAAAACTTAATTACAGATCGACACTTTGAGAACATTTCGAAAATCATTCTTGTGACGGGTACGATGGTTGGGTATGCCTATGCAATGGAATTTTTTATTTCGTGGTATAGCGGCAGTCAGTATGAAAGTTTTACATTTGTGAACCGTGCTTTTGGACCGTATGCGTGGGCTTACTGGATTATGGTCAGTTGCAACGTTCTTTCGCCTCAGATTTTCTGGTTTAAGACGGCACGAACCAACAAAATTATTCTCTTTGTAGTTTCGATTTTTGTAAATATCGGGATGTGGTTTGAGCGGTTTGTAATCACCGTGACATCTTTGCATCATGATTTTATACCTTCCAGTTGGGCATACTATTCTCCAACAGTGTGGGATGTGTGTGCGCTCGTAGGCAGTTTCGGGTTGTTCTTTACCTTCTTTTCTATTTTTATTCGGTATCTACCGATGGTCGCTATGGCTGAGGTGAAAACTGTTTTGCCTGAGGCGGATCCTCACTTTGGGGATGAAGAAGGAGGACATTTACATGGGTAAAAATCCTGTTTGTGTGTTGGCTCAATTCAAAACTACTAAGGCGCTCTATCATGCCTGTGAGCGAGTTAGAGATGAAGGATATGTAAAGTTTGATGCTCATTCTCCGTTTCCAATTCATGGGTTGGATCGAGCCATGGGGCTAAAACCTTCTAAAGTGCCGTGGATTGTTCTGATACTCGGCCTTTTAGGTGCGGCCGGTGGCATGGGTATGCAGTTGTGGATGAACGGGGTTGATTACCCAATGATCTTCAGTGCGAAGCCATATTTCAGCTGGCAAGCGTACGTGCCCATCACATTTGAGCTGGGTGTTTTGTTTGGATCGGCGGGTGCCGTATTTGGAATGTTGGGTTTGAACCAGTTGCCTCGACTTAATCATCCTGTTTTTAACAGCAAAGCTTTTTCAACCCATGCAGCTGATGATGGGTTTTTCTTAAGTATTGAAACGAAAGATGCGAATTACGATGAAGTTCGGACATCAAAGCTGCTCGAGGGGCTAGGGGCCTTGCAAGTAGAGCATTTGAAAGAGTAGGAGTTTTATTTGTGAATAAATTGTGCCACAGCTTGTTAAGTATGATCAGTTTAGCGATGGTTATGCTTTTGGTGGGATGTCGTGGGACGACATCGGACAGGCCTCCCATTCATCCGGTACTGAACATGGATTTTCAATCCAGGTTCGAATCGCAAGAAGAAAACACTTTTTTTGCTGATAAACGTGCCATGCGGCCTCGAATTGCTGGAACCGTCGCTCGAGGATATTTGAAAGAAGATGATCATTTTTATCGAGGCAAGGTAGGTGAAAGATTTGCCAAGACTTTGCCCGATCAAGTTATTCTTGACCGAGCGCTACTTCGAAGGGGGCAGTCCCGGTTCAATATTTACTGTTCAGCCTGTCATGGTCGGGCAGGGTTTGGCGATGGCATTGTAATTGACCGCGGGATGGTACCGCCTACAAGTTTTCATGACAAGCGATTGAGAAACGAGTCGGTCGGATATTTCTTTCACGTGATTACCGAAGGTATTCGGAATATGTCTTCATATCAATCTCGCATTCCGGATGAAAAAGATCGGTGGGCGATTGCTGCCTACGTGCGTGCGCTTCAGCTAGCCCAATCGGGCCAAGTTAAAGACGTACCTGAGCAGCTGGCTATTGAGAAAGGATGGAAGTAAATGAATCTTCTGAAATCCCTTAAGTTACCTGCTGATGAGTCCTTAAAGAATATTGCTTTGGGGGCCGCCGTTTTTGGGTTGGCGTTTATCCTCTTAGCTATTAGTATGGGGATATTCAATCCCAAACCGTTTTTTGCATCCTATCTTGTATCGTTTATGTTTTTTTTGAGTTTGGTTTTAGGGTGTACGTTTTTTGTGCTTATTCAGTTCATAACCCGATCTGGTTGGAGTGTCGTTGTTCGGCGGTTGGCTGAATATGTGATGGCAATTATTCCCATTTTTTTTGTTTTGATTATTCCAATTTTGCTAGGGGTTGGTCATCTGTTCCATTGGACCCACGGGGATGTGGTGGCCCACGATGTTTTACTGAAAGGTAAAGTCCCTTATTTAAATATTCCCTTTTTTCTGACCCGGGCCGCGATCTATCTCATTGTTTGGACCTTTATCAGTCGTTGGTATTTTAAGACATCTGTTGAGCAAGATAAATCAGGGGACCATGAACTTACGCGAAAAATGCAATGGTGGAGTGGCCCATCTTTGATGTTGATGGCGATGACCATAAGTTTTGCGGCTATCGATTGGATGATGTCTTTGGATCCTCACTGGTTTTCAACTATTTTTGGCGTGTATTACTTTTCCGGATCGTTTATGGCTTGCTTTGCAGTGCTTATATTATTTGCAAAATTACTGCAGCGTTCTGGGTATCTATTAAAAATTGTATCCCCGGAACATTTTCACGATCTTGGAAAACTGCTTTTTGGCTTTATGGTTTTTTGGACCTATATTGCGTTTTCTCAGTATTTTTTAATTTGGTACGCCAATATCCCTGAAGAAACCATTTGGTACATGCACCGAATGGAAGGGTCTTGGGATTTGGTCACTAAGCTGCTGGCTTTTGGTCATTTTGTCGTTCCTTTCTTTTTTCTGATGCCTCGTACGATTAAACGACATCCAGTGGGTCTGATTGTGGGTGCTATTTGGTTGATGGCGGTACATTTTATGGATTTGTATTGGTTGATTATGCCGGTTTTTTATCCTCATGGGATTCATGTTTCATTGTTCGACGTTGCTACGTTTCTCGGATTAGGTGGGTTGTTTGTGGCGTCTGTAGCATGGGTGATGCGTAAATCAGCCATTGTGCCAGTTAAGGATCCTCGGCTTTCCGAATCATTACGTTTTGAAAATATGTAGGGTTTAGATATGGATAATAAAAATATTGAAACGGAACACCATTCATCGGGTGAGTGGGTTGAGCCGGATAGGACACCTGCTAAAACACTTCTTGCTTCACTGGTTATTTTAAGCATTGGGCTTGTTGTTGTGATCGCTGCTTTACTAGAAGGGTATAAGGTGTTTACGCAAGAGGAGCTTTATATAAAAGTAGGCTCTGTTGAAAATCGAGCCTTAAAAGAAAGGCTCGCTGTTGATCACAAAAGATTGACTACATATGACAAATTAGAAGAACAAGGCAAATTTCAACTACCCATTGATCAAGCCATGGAGAAGCTTTTAAGAAAACCAGAGTTGCTGCGGGGAGTTTCAGGTCGATAGGTGTGATGATAGTGTCGTCTTCAAAAAGTGGATCAAAACGCTCCAAAGTGATGTTGGGGACAGCTTTGTTTTTATTTTGTTTGGGGCTAGTGACGTTGGGATCTTTGATGACCGTGAAAGTCACCGTTGATAAACAAACTGTGCTTAAATCGACAGAGTCTCTTATAGATCCCGAAAATGAAGTACCTTCAATTCTAAAGAAAGTAGATATTCAAGAAAGACTGGGTGAAAAGCTCGACCAAAGCCTATCTTTTACAGACCACACGGGTGCGCACGTCACACTAGGGACTTATTTTAAAGATAAAAAACCCGTCATTTTGACGCTGAATTATTATCGATGTCCGATGTTATGTTCGTTGCAATTGAATGATTTAGTAAAAGCACTTAAAAAATCTGCATATAAACTGGGCCAGGATTATCGAATGGTCACGATGAGTATCAATCCTAAAGAAACCTATGACTTAGGGGCAAGCAAGCGAGAGGCTTATTTAAAATCTTTGGGAGAATCACGAAATGCGGACTGGGCTTTTTTGGTGAGTGCAACTGATGCCTCAAAAAAAGTTGCGGATCAAGTTGGATATACCTATGCGTTGGACCCCGACAGTGGTGAATATGCACATGCGCCGGTTTTATTTTTCATTTCAGCGGATGGAACAGTATCACGTTATTTATACGGATTAGGGTATAGCCCTTATGATATTAAGTTTGCACTCCAGGAAACTTCTGCTGGACGGGCTGGTTCAACCTGGGACAAATTAATTCTCAGCTGTTTTCAGTATGATGCTTCCAAGGGACGATATGGTGTGTATGCATTGGGCGTGATGCGTCTAGGTGGTGCATTGACAGTCATGTTTCTCTCCATATTACTTTTGTTGCTTTGGGTTGGAGATGCCCGCCCGGCGCGTGCCGTGTCAAAAGATAGTTGTAAGTTTGTAGGGTAAAGAACAGGATAGGGATGATGTTAGGATTGGGATCTTTTTGGCTGCCTGTAGACGCCTCGTCGACCACACAGTACGTGGATCATTTATTTAACTTTATTTTTCTATTGTGTACCTTATTTTTTATTCTCATTGTTTTTGTAACAGTCTTGTTTGCATTTAAATACCGTCGGAAAAGCGCATCACAACGGACGAGCCCCATTTCAGGCAACCATAAGCTAGAGCTGATATGGAGTGTGATTCCTGGTGTTTTGCTTGTCATCATTTTTGCATGGGGATTTCGTGATTACATGAGCCTAAGGGTGCCACCCCGTGATGCTTTAGAGATTAGAGTGACTGGTGTGAAATGGGCATGGTCTTTCACATATCCAGTGGATGGTATTGTGACGACAGATCTTGTTGTCCCTGAAGGACGTCCTGTAAAACTGATCATGGTTTCGCAGGATGTACTACATAGTTTTTTTGTACCGGCATTTAGAATCAAGCAAGATGTTGTGCCACATAGATACTCAGTTGTATGGTTTGAAGCTACCAAAACAGGGAACTACAATATATTTTGTACAGAATATTGTGGGACGGGCCACTCCCAGATGCTATCTCAAGTAAAAGTTTTGTCTGGATCTGATTATCAAGATTGGATTGATCGTGGGGGCGAAGAAGCCGGATCGGCTGGACGAAGTTCCGTTGACGTCGGGAAACATCTTTACAAAAAACAAGCCTGCTATACGTGTCATTCGATCGACGGTACGTCTGGCGTTGGACCTACTTTCCAGGGTCTATATGGCAGTAAAGAAAAGTTGGAATCTGGTGATGAAATTTTGGTGGATGATAATTTTATTCGAAAATCCATTATTGACCCCGGTGCTGATGTCACGGAAGGATTCCCACCTGTCATGCCAACTTATAAAGGTCGATTAAACGATAAGCAAATCACTGCTCTTATTGATTATTTGAAGTCTATCGGGACTGATAAAGTTAAGAACTAAACTGGCTATGTAAAGAGGATGTCATGAATTATTTGACGGCAAAAAAAGGGTTTAAATCTTGGTTGTTCACTTTGGACCACAAACGCATCGGGCTTATGTACCTAGTGGCGGTGCTTTCCTTCTTTTTCTTAGGAGGTGTTTTTGCGTTGTTGGTTCGAGCTGAGCTTTGGACACCTGCAGGGGACATGTTTACGGCTGACATGTACAATAAATTTTTCACGCTTCACGGCGCAATCATGGTCTTTCTCTTTATCATTCCATCAGTCCCTGCTTCATTAGGGAACTTTCTGATTCCGTTGATGATAGGGGCTAAAGATGTGGCTTTTCCACGATTGAACTTGTTGAGTTGGTATATTTATGTGTTGGGCGCTTTGTTCTTTTTTTATACGTTGTTATTTGGATCTTTAGATACAGGGTGGACCTTTTACACACCGTATAGTTCTCAAACAGGGACTTCAGTTATCTCAGCGACTTTAGGGGCGTTTATTTTGGGGTTTTCGTCAATTTTGACTGGCGTAAACTTTATTGTGACCATTCATAAGATGCGTGCACCAGGGTTGACATGGGGTCGGCTGCCGTTGTTAATTTGGGCGTTGTATGCAACAGCTGTGATTCAGGTCCTTGCAACCCCCGTTTTAGCGATTACACTTTTGTTACTTGTTGTAGAGCGTGCATTCGGGATTGGTTTTTTTGACTCAACCATTGGTGGGGATCCTGTTTTATTCCAACATTTCTTTTGGTTTTATTCTCACCCTGCTGTGTACATTATGATTTTGCCAGGATTTGGTATTATCAGTGAGTTGATTACCGTGCATGCTCGGAAGCGTATCTTTGGTTATAATGCTATTGCTGCTTCTAGTGTGGCGATTGCTGTGATTGGGTTTTTAGTCTGGGGGCACCACATGTTTGTGAGTGGACAATCTTCGTTTGCTTCTATGGTGTTTTCGTTTTTAACGTTTGCTGTTGCTGTACCAACCGCTATTAAAGTTTTCAGTTGGGTTGCGACCCTGTATCGAGGGTCCATTGCATTTACTGCGCCGATGCTTTATGCACTGGCCTTTATATTTCTTTTTTCTATCGGTGGATTAACCGGCATTTTCTTAGGTGCTATCGCAGTTGATGTCCACCTTCATGATACGTACTTCGTAGTTGCTCACTTCCACTACGTCATGATGGGGGGGACAGTGATTGCCTTTATTGGTGGGATTCACCACTGGTGGCCGAAGCTTTTTGGAAGAATGTATAACGAGGGTTGGGCAAGATTAGGTTGTTTTCTGATTTTTATTGGATTTAATCTGACATTTTTCTCTCAATTTGTGATGGGTTCAAGAGGAATGCCTCGAAGGTATCATAGCTATGTGCCTGAGTATGCAATCTGGCATCAACTCTCCACAATAGGTTCACTTGTCTTGGGATTGGGGTTAGTGCTTACGTTAGTGTATCTGCTTCATTCTTTGTTTTGGGGAAAGCGTGCTCCACACAATCCATGGGGGGGGGAGTCTTTGGAATGGCAAGCTGCGACGCCGCCTATTGAGTTTAACTTTACGAAACAGCCTGTTGTTACTTCAGGGCCTTATGATTTTCCAGAGATTGAACAGGACAGGAGTTAGCTATGTCGCGAAGGTATCCGCCTCTGGCGCATCATTTTCTTAGTTTAGGTCAACAGTATAGTGCCGCAAAACTGGGTATGTGGCTCTTTTTGGCCCAAGAGGTTTTATTCTTCTCAGGACTCTTTATGGCCTATGCGGCCTTTCGATATTTTTATCCTGAGACTTTCTTGGCTGCACATGAACACCTTAATGTCACGCTAGGTGCTACAAACACAATTGTATTGCTTACAAGTAGTTTGACCATGGCCCTTGCGGTGCGAGCGGCACAACTGGGACAGAATAAGCAACTTCTCATCAACCTTGCTTTAACCTTTTTGTTTGCCACAACATTTTTAGTAATTAAATACTTTGAATATTCGCATAAGATTCACCTTGGCTTGTTGCCAGGTAAATTTTATTCAGCTCATGAGCATATTCCTGGTCAACCTGCCCTTTTCTTTGGGCTTTATTTTGTAATGACCGGACTCCACGGACTTCATGTGTTAGTCGGGATGGGTGTGATTGCGTGGATTTTTATAAGAGGGCTCAATCGTGAATTTGGGCCTGAGTATAATACACCCGTAGAAATCGTTGGGCTGTACTGGCATTTAGTTGATGTCATATGGATTTTCTTGTTTCCGTTACTATATTTGGTTAAATAGGGAGAAGGTGTATGGAATCTCAAAGCGAACATGCAGAACAACATATTGCTCCCCTTCGGATGTACCTCATTATTTTTGGAGCACTTCTTTTTTTAACCTACATTACGGTTCAGGTTTCAGTATGGAATCTGGGTACCGTTGGTCTTGCAGTCGCGCTCGTAGTTGCTGCCATCAAAGCCTTTTTGGTTGCGTCCTACTTCATGCATTTAAAAGATGACACATGGTTTAACATCATGCTCTTTGTAGGCTCTATCGTCTTTATGATCTTATTTTTTGGATTGACGCTTCTAGATCTAGGGACGCGTGGCCGGTTGAATATCGAAGAGGGGACTTTCTATTACCAACAAGAAAAAGCCTGGTCTGAGAAGCAGAAGGAGTAGGTGTCTTCTGCGTTGCCCCGACACTGTTCACTCACTGCGGTGTACTATAGGTACGCCTCATTCGAAACATACCGGTAACGCCTCGAATCCACCACCCTCTTGTGCTTCTCAGCTGATCTAAAGATTTCCAATTATTGCGAATTTAGACAACGTCATTGCTGTAAAGGTTAGGAATCCATCTTCATTCGGTTAGTCAATGGCGAAAAAAATGATCAAGATGAGATTAGGTATGTCGATACGGTAAACAGCGTGATTGATATTTGAAATATGGAGCAATTTAATATGGAGTTTATAAAGTGGTTCAGACTTGCCTCAGGAATTTTAGTTTTAGGGATTTGTTCGAATTCCAACGCAGCAGATGAGTGCAAGCCAGCACCAGATAATGTACGTCCTGCCTTTATGGATTGTTATATTTGTACAGTCGAAAAAAGCGGAACCGGATTGTTAGTAAGTATGGAAAAATTGTTTTTTGGCACGTCCCTTATTAGCGTCAGTAATGAATCCAGCTTGCCTGATGCAAAATTACTTATTCACAAACCCGCTGAACCTACAGCAGATATTTTTCGTCCTGACGCTACCTCAGAGCAATTTTATGGGCTAGAAAAAGGTGAGTCCATTCTACTTTATAATCTACCTCATGCAAATAGTCCTCCAGGTACGAGTAAGCCACTAGAGGTTCGAATTTGTAATGAAGAATAATCTAAACCTTCAATAGATAGATTAGACTGAGTCTTTATTTCTCTTCATCCGTCTGACAGTATGAAACGCTTGTCTTAACTAGATTGCGTATAGTACTCGCTTACCTTCTCCCAATTGATGATATTCCAGAAGGCATCAATATATTCTGGGCGTCGGTTTTGATACTTCAGATAATACGCATGTTCCCATACGTCGATGCCCAAAATAGGCGTTTGGCCTAGCGAAATGGGGGAATTTTGATTCGGGGCTCCTGTAATTTCAAGTTTGCCATCGTTGATGACAAGCCAAGCCCATCCACTGCCGAAGACAGATGCAGCTGTATTTGAGAACGTATGCTTAAATGAGGTGAAATCCCTAAAGTGGGAATTGATGGCTTCACCTAAGAGGCCATCAGGCTCTCCGCCTCTGCCTCCCAAAATTGTCCAAAACAAGCTATGGTTGGCATGCCCGCCACCATGGTTGCGGGCAGGTCCCTGTAGATCAGCGGGTAGGGATTCAATATCTTTCAACAAATCTGTTAAATCAGTTGACTGAAAATCTGGATAGTTGCTCAATGCATCGTTGAGTTTTGTGACATAGGTGTTGTGATGTTTCGTGTGGTGGATTTCCATGGTCTGAGCATCAATAAAGGGCTCATTCGCATCATATGCGTAAGGTAATTCGGGTAAGGTATGCATAAGAATCCTCCTATTCAATGGACTAAATGTGAGTACGAGTCTATCATTTCAGGGGTTCGTTGTCTGGGGGAAATTAAGAATAGATTTCCGTTCCTTCGCTTTGCTCATGTTGGGAAAGACAAAAGAAGGTGGATTCCTGCCTTCGCAGGAATGACAAGATAAATTAGGATTGATTTGCTTTGAGTTGCAGCCCTTTAGGGGTTAAGTGGCTATCCAGCAACTCAAAACCTGCTTGTGCAACCAGCGCTAAGACAGCTGCAGGTACTGCGCCTTCTAACAAAATCATCTGGATATTATCAAGACGGATCCCCGTGAGGATAGGCTGACCGTATCCGCCTGCACCAATTAAGGCGCCCAAGGTAGCTGTTCCGATGTTGATAATTGTGGCTGTTTTGACACCTGTCAAAATTGCTCTGAATGCCAATGGGAGTTCAATGAGTTTGAGACATGCCTTGGGACGAAGACCTAAGGCTAATGCTGACTCTCTGAGAGGCAGCGGGATACTTGTGATGCCCATGTAGGTATTTCGGACAATCGGAAGTAAGCTGTAAATAAAGAGTGCAGCGATTGCTGGCAATGCACCAATCCCTAAGAACGGAATCATAAATACCAACAATGCGAGTGACGGGATGGTTTGTAAAATACTCACAACACTTAAAATGCCCTGCCCCAATCGGGGTTGTTTTGCTGCAACGATACCTAGTGGAATAGCTACCATTACAGCAGCAAGCATAGATAATATAACTAGGATCAGGTGAGATTGTGTGTGCCCCCACAGTCGCTCCCAATATCCAATTTCACGAATTTCTTTTTTCTGTCCATAGAAGGATTGAGAGAATTGTGCAGCCACTTTTGATTCAGAGATTTTTTTGATTTTAGCCAATGCATTCATTTCAATCATGCGGGCTTCGTCAATTTTTCCTTCAAGTCTTTTTAGAGTTGTAATTAAAGCTGGGAATTTTTGAGCCAAATCCTCTCTGTACAGGAAAAGTGCTTGGTATTGAGGAAAAAAACCACGATCGTCTTCTAGGGTTTGAAATTTGTAATAGGCAATCTCCGCATCTGTTGAATAAAGGTCCACGAGATCAGCTATGCCCTCCGCAAGACTTCGATACGAAAGATGATGTTCAAGTCCCAGCACATCTGTATGAGGCAATCCATACGCTGCTTTTAGCCCTTTCCATCCATCAGCACGATCCATAAACTCGTGACTGAATCGTAATTCAAGATTTGGGTGTTTCTTTAAATCTGAGATTGTTTGAATGCCCAATTTTTGAGCTTTAGCTGATTGCATGCCTACAGCATAGGTATTGTTAAACCCTAGAGGACGTGTCATCAAAATACCCTGATTTTTTAAGGCGTTTTTGATGTCATCAAATGTTTTGATAGGTTTATTTTTTAAAATTTCTTGGATGATCGTACCCGTGTATTCAGCGTATAGGTCAATTTCACCTGACAGAAGAGCGTTCCACAGCGTACGGGTGCCACCGAGTTCGCTCAAATGGGTAGCGGTGCCACCCGCGATATGAGCGGCTTGCACTGCAATTTCGCCCAGAATTACCGCTTCTGTAAATTTTTTGGATCCAATTGTGGCTTGTTTCGAATTTGCGAATGTGGGTGAAGCAACAAAAAACAAAGTCCATAAAACGATTGATGCGCGTTTCATATAGCATGTCCTTCAAGTAACTTATCTAGAGAAACCGTTCGTTGGGCCCGGATAAATCGGGTGACAAATGAATCTTTGGGCTTACTCACGATCCCTTCAAAAGATCCCTCTTGGAGGATTCGGCCCTCTTTCATGAAGACGATATGGTCACCCGCATAAGCTGCTTCACCAATATCGTGCGTCACCATCACAACCGTTTTGTTCAGAGATTGAATCATGTGTTTCAAATCTTCTTGGAGATCCGCACGTATCACTGGATCTAAAGCACCAAACGGTTCATCAAGGAAAAGCACATCTGGATCGAGCATCAAAGCACGCATGAAGCTCACCCGCTGTCGTTGTCCGCCAGAAATTTGAACAGGATATCGTGTGAGTCCGTCTTCAGGGAACTGGGTAACTTTAATGAGTTCATGGATTCGTGATTGGATACGATCCTCAGTCCATTCTAGATGTCGTGCCATCAAGGCAATATTTTCATAAGCAGTGAGATGCGGGAATAAGCCGCCGTCTTGGATGACATACCCCATTTTTTTTCGTAATTCTAGGGCAGATTCTGAAGTGACAGGGGTGCCTTCAAAAATAACTTCACCGGTGCTAGGGATCATCAGCCCCAAACATAATCTCAGCAGAGTAGATTTGCCACATCCACTGGGACCCAATAAAACGGTTGTCTTTTGCTTTGGGATGTCTAGATTTGTGGGATGTAAAGCGGTCTGGGAACCGAAAATCATGGTGACATTTTTCAATGTAAGCAAAGATGCCTGCGAAACTTTTGTGCTCATTCCCACGACCATAATAGCTCGATGGGGAAGAGTCAAGACTGCTCAGAGTTAAAGTTCGAATTCGAATCCGATGTGTGCTTGGGTGATTTTGTCACTGGGTTTACGCCGAAGTTGGCTTACGTAGTGTTTCCCCGTATGGAAAAGTAAAAAAATGCTTAATCGGGGGGCTGTGTCAAACAGGTTAGCGCTGAGTTTCGCGCGAAAAAAATCGATGGCAAAAGGGCCAGATTCGAACTCAATAAACGCCTCGAGGGTGAGATAGGTAAGAAATGTCCAAGCCCCCCCTATCTCGATGCTAAAATCTCGATCCTCAGGCGTATCTTTGAGGAAATAATTGCCTTTGGCTTCAAAGTGCAGGTTTTCTAAAGGGATTAATGCCAATTTTAGACTGAGATAATTCTGATTGACTCGAAGGGGAACTAAGATCACCTCTGTCCCATCAAAGAACCCATCTCCTAAATGGGCAGACAAATGATTAAATTCAGCGCCGATGCCCCACCATTCACCTCCCCACTCAATCAAGAGTCCAAAATAGCCATCCTCTGTTTCATAAAGGAATCGAGACCCATCTTGGTTGAGCTGCATGTACACGCCTCCGGTTAAGGCGACTTTTAAGTGGGTAGATTCTGTATCATGGTGCAAAAAAAAGAATCGGTCACCGAGATATAGGAGGTATTTGCGACTAAACGCATTCATCACACCTGTGCGGTAGAGTAATTTCCCAACACTGAGTTCAGGGAGTGCGGAGCGGGGACTGACTTCAAAGTGGAATGAAAAAGCCGAAAAATGGAATCCGATGAGTCCGATGAGTACTAGAATTCGCCATTTTATTCGGGTCACATTCTTATTCTGACGAACCTAGGCATAAAGTGCAATGAATTGATCAGGCGGCTTTTTTTTGCGCTTGGATACTTTCTACGACATGGTCTTTTTCGTCCAGTGCCGAAAAATACTGCTGACCGCACGCACATGTAATTTCTGAGGCTTCTTGAAACAGATTATTCACATGAATAGTGAGGTCTTCGAGTGAGTTATTTTTTAATAGGGATTCAATATCTTGAGAGGAGAGTGTTGGATCGAGGCTTTTTAGATGATGTTCAATTTCAACAAGCAACCCAACTGTAAGTTCTTCAATTATCTCATGTTTAAAATTCTTATATGCAGCCTCCATCAGCTTGAGTGCTGTCTCTAAAGGTAAACCCTTGAGTGATCGAGTAAATGTGTCAAAGAGATAGTTAAGCTCCTTAACAGGAATCATCATTTCAGTGCTGGGTTCTTTATATTGTGTGATTAAACTTTTTAAGTGTTTGGGCGTTTCAATACAGCCTAGCAGTAGTTCACCACAATCAATACAATAGAACGAAACCGCATTGCCTTTGACCTTTGCTGAATAAACAATGTCACCCTGAGCCGATAGAATGGGGCTCTCGTACATAACCACATGGGGTTCGGGATTCATTTTTGTTACTTTACTCATCAACCTGGGCATCGGTTTTTAAACGGGAAATATTTAATTTACTTATAGTTAATTATTTCAAATAGTTATCCTGATTTTAACAAGGCAATACCTCTTTACACGACTTAATAAGTTTGATATGGAATTAAGCAATGTCCTTATTTTATTCTCTTGAGTCAAAAGTGCTTTGGATAGGGGTGAGTTTCTGTACTGTAGCCTACTATGTGTTCAATTATAGTGATTTGCTACGTGTAAATGATCGTCACTTCAGGAGATTAACGTTTATAAAATTTTATGCGGTTAATCTGATCATAGGGTATGTTTTGATTTTTTTAGCAAACTTAGGCCCTCTGAGCCCTGCGTCATTAAAATGGGGTGTGTCACTAAGTGATTTTGGACTATTGTTTTTTATATCAGGGCTTGCTTGGCATGTACTATCGGGGGATCAACCTAAATGGGTGATCGGACTATGTGCTTTTAAATTTGTTATCGATTTATTTTTACCTACCTCGCAGGAAATTCTACCTTTTTTGATGATGCCTAATCTACTCTTTGCTGGAGTCGTATCCATATTGGGTTGGCACATGAGAGCATCTCGTGGTGCTCTGCTAGGGGTTGGGGCTGCGCTTTTTTATTACTTAGTAGGCTCTGCTTTCTACTTAGATCATCTTCAGATATTTCTACTCATGCATTTTGGACTGGGACCGTTTCTATTTTGGGCAGTACGGCGTTTGCCGAACCCCTAAAGAGATCCTCAGGGTTGCACCTGTGAATGGGGATATCGTTCGCTTCACAAAACTGGATTTCTTTTTGAATGCCTTCAGAATTTTCCCAACCTGATAGTTGTAGAATAATCATTCCTTTTGCGTGTTCTAAAAACTCAAAATCAAATGAGAGAAACAAATGTTGACGCTCCTTCCGCCCCATGGGAGGCAGAAAGGGAACACAGGGGTGATTGTGTGTAATTGGGCTGAAGACATGGATACGTTGTTGCAAGAAATAGCTGGCAGCTTTTGTAGCGAAGTTTGCGCGTTCCGTCATCTCTTCTGGGGTGCCATTATAGGGGCATGCGAGATAGTAGTATCCTTGAGACATAGGCACCATCTTATACCTATTATGCTAATCTAGCATTCATATTTGCTTAAAAAGCGACTGAGTCGACTAACGGAGGCTTTCAATGCAGCGTATTGTACTGATGTTGATCTTAGTGTTTAGTAGTAGTTCCTATGCAGGTCAAGGAGAATGCGATAGAGCCGAAAAAGTTCTTTTTGACATTGGTGATACCTTCGAGGCATTAAGGGTACGGAGGAGTTTCTATAGACCTTGGATCGGCATCCTAAGAGGTTTTCTAAGAAGCCAAGTTAAAAATCAAGATACGTTGGATGTGCGTGTTTTTTCAAGCGATTTTAAAGAGGTCCTCGAGTGGGTCCATCAGGAGATCGGATATTTTCTAGAAGATCCTCCCTTTGGAACATGGCACCATAAAAAGACACAACCCGATGATGTCATAAAGTATTTAAAAACATTGGGAGCTGATATTGAGTTTCTTCTGCAAGACAAAAGAATTACTATCAGAGACCTCTTTCGTGTTGCAGATCAGTTCATGTATGGTGCATCAGCCCACCTTTTTAGAAAAGAGCCGAAGCTTTCAACACGCAAGTCAAAGCTGTTAGTGTGGGTTAATAAAGGTATTCTTTCGCCTATTTTTTTACCTATACCCACGCCCAGTCGCCCCACCCTCTTTGAGGCTAATATCTTGAGAGCGGCGCCAATTCATCATTTGCATCTTCTTTCTACGCGAACAGGTTATATTGATAAAGTAACGCAGCCTTATCATTTATTGATTTCAGAATTTAACAACCTAAAAGACAATCGCCTCTCTGATAATATGAGTTTGGGTGCAAAGCCTGAAACTTATTTAAGTTTTGAATTTTTAAATCAATTCTTGAGAAGAATCGAATTTGAAATCTTCAGAGAAAAAGAGCTCGATAAAGTTAGCCCCACAGAGGCAATGGCAGTTCGATTACTATATCATTATCTACATCGGAACCAAAAATACTCGTCTTTAGATTTGCCTTATTTCAAAAAAGTATTTGATGGACTGATTTCGCAGGAGCGTGTAGTCACTATCAATCGGGTGTTGACATATAATCATTTTCCATCGCGGTATGTGCTCGGTTCAGAGAAGATTGATCGTGCATTCGATCTCCTTGGCAATATTCTGAACACATATCTAGAATAAGAGCATTAGCTGTCATTTATGTTTTTATTACTTTTTATTTCGGACAATAGTGCATCGGAGTGCGGGATGACATTGCTTGTGGTTGTCCCTGAAGCCAGTCTCAGTAACAACCTTATTTTTGTTGATTTTTTCAATTACTTTTGATAGGTAAGATGACTTAAATGATGAAGTGGATTTTTCTTATTACCGTTCTGATGGCCCAAAGCACAAGCTTTGCTGATGAAAATCCGGTTTCTGAGGCAATATTAGCGGCCACAGGGGTTTCGAACCGTGCTTGTTCCATTATTCCACTTGCAAAAGAAGAATCTCAGCGCGTATATGAGATTAAAGATACGCTTGAGATTAAAGATTGGATTAAGGTGCCCGAAGGGCTTCTAGGGTTTGCCATTCAAGTTTTAGAGTTAGGTCAATTTGATCCCAAAACCCATGGGTGGCAGGATTACTTAACGCAGTTCAAACTCGATGATTTATTAAAGAATCCGGAATCGTATCAAAAAGAAATCAATGCTCGAATACTTGTTCATCGGATTCTATCGTCTACTGAAGATGTTTCAAAAAAACCTGGTCTGATGTGGTTTTATTTAAGTTCGACAAATCAAAAAAAAGTACAAACCTTTGTCAATGTTTACAATCCCCTTTTAAGAAAACAAGCAGAGCTTTTTTATCGGAGAATGCTTGTTGAGTTGATTAAATGGGCCATCTTGTTCTACGATAACCCAGATGTTAAGGTGATCGACCTTGATCCTTGGAAAGGAAAAACAACCATAGAGAAAAAGCTTCTTTCATATCAATCTAGTGGTGGGAGTTATGATTCTTCTGCCAACAACCTAAAACAGTATCAGTTTAAGGTCACTCCTGCTGTAAATGAAGCTCTCAACCATATTAAATCAGAAAGTAGAATGACGAAAAGTGGAGTCTTGGTTGCTTTATTCGATTATGTGATCTCGAAAATTCGTACTTCGGATACTTCTATTATCGATTCTAGTAAATTGTCAGATCAAATAGTTCGACGAAAAAAACTACTCACCCAATTGGTTAACTTTTCAGAGTTACCTAAGACTTTTCATTCGGACCTAGCGTTTGCTGCAAAACAACTAAATATCCAGACAAAACTGTCCAAGAAGCTCCTCGTTGAACTTCTTATTCGCGCTTTACAAGAATTGGCACAGGGACAGGATTATCCTCTACTTGATGAAATTCTCAAGCCACTGGCATGTGATACGTAATTTACTCATATAAGTGGGGCTCACATCGAGGTGCACTACTGTCCGGAATAAAAAACAATAAAAGCAAATATATCCACTCCGATGTTCCGAATGGAAATCCTTTCTTGTTTTGTGAACAAAAGGAGATTGCAACGCTTTCGCTCATAATGACAGGGTGGATGAGATTTTTAAAAAAAATCTGATTTTTCAATCCATATGTCTTGATATAGAAATTCGGAGGTATGGGATTCTCTCACGGCAAAATCATTTTTATCGGATTTGGTTGTGAAATATTTTTCTAATTCTAAAAGTTTTTTACTGAAAATTGTTTTCGCTTTGGTGACTTCTTCGTTACTGTTCGCCATTTCATTGAATGGTAATCTTAGGACGGGATTGTTGTCTGGCAGCAGAATAAAAAGATCTTTCTTTTTTAAAAGTAATACCGAAATATCGTGAAAACTATTCATTTTAGCTAATTCTTTATCGGTATAATTTAAGATGTAAAAACGTTTTTTAAAACTGGCTATTATTTTTTCCTTCCACTTTGTTCTATCTGGTTTTATTTTTTTCAACTCTGAGATTAACCATTCATAGTAACTGTAGAGAGGGATGGTGTCTTCCAAGGCTCTTGCATATAGTTTGCCATCATAAATACCTGAGAAAAATTCTATGTGATCCGCTGGCGCCCAACCCAGCATGACCGTCTTAAATCCTTTTTCTGATCTGTATTCAGAGAGAAATTGATAATTTTGTCCCAAAAGAACGTACCAAATATTATCTTTTTTAATCATGTTAAAAATGTAATAGACATGTCCAGGTCTCACAATATTGACAGGTGTATGTGGATCATTCCCGCCAGGTGTCATAGGTGCAACACTTTTCTCACGCCCAATGGCCATTGCGTATTGATGTATGCTGCCTGGTGATTTTGTTTGAAGGGTTGAGATTTTTTTATGCCACGGATTATTTGCATACTTTTCTTGAATGTCTTTTATCAATAGAGTGTTTCTGTTCGAAAGTTGCATTTCTTTGGGATACCATCCCATCCATTCTTTCTGAAGTCTTTTTGCACCCCATCCGCCTGTATCTACCGCTTTTGCGACTAATAAGTGATCATTTTGTGTTTCAAAAACATAGCCCAAAGCACCCCAGTAGACCTTGTTATGGTGACCTAGGCTTTCATCCGTTGGATTGAGAAAAGGCTCTTGCCCAGTGGCGACCGTGCTGATCTCATAAACGCCTTCGGCATTTCTAGGGACTTCTAGATTTCCTTCTGCAGCAGACCCAGAAATAAACAGCCCCTCGGGGGTAGGCAACGGCTTTAATTTATATTCTTTGATTTTATCCTGAACATTCTCTTTTTCTTCAAAAACTGAGTTTGCAGTTGATGTGTTTTTATATAGTTGAGGGGTTAATTTTTGTTTTTTCGGACTGCTCTCGAATGTGTCATTTTGGTCCTCAACAAAGTCAATAAATGCTCTGATATTGGTTTTATCTTGCTCTGGGGTATTGGGGTCTATGTAGAAATCGAGCAACTCTGATGTTAACGCCTTTACACTGTTTTCACCAGTAGCTTCATATAGTTTTGAATAGACCGCTGAGATCGATTCGTTATTCCAAGTGAGGCCATAAAGACCATCCAAAAACTTTAATTTCGAAATACGTTTGTTGTAAGACTTAAATGATGTTTCATCCTGATCTGAAAGTAGTTTTTTATTGATAACTTCATCGAATGCATCGTTAAATTCTCCCCTTTCATCCTGTTCAAGTACTCCTAAGTTTGAAACAAGCATTTTTGCGGTATTTAGCAATAATCCCGGATCTTCTAAGGTTTTAATTGATTTTACGAGGTGCTTTGCGGCGCTCTGCTTCAGCTTAGGTTTGGGTTTCCGAAGCCGAGTGTCCAAAAGAAAGTTAAGTGCAACGACACGTGCTTTTTCCCAAACTGAAAGTTGCGTTGGCTCCGGTTTTTTACCGTTACCTAGCTTTGCTACGTGAATGTTTAAAACGAAAAATGCCAAAGACAAAAGCGCTTCATTATCCTCTGACCAGTATGAATGAATTTGCGTACTAAATATATCGTTTAACAAACCTGATAGCGTGTCTTGGTTTGCCCCTGAATTGGCTTTCGATTTAAAAAGCTCGAATGCTTTTTGGGATTTCTGCTCCGAAAATTTTAAGTCGGGGAAAACGATGTTCTTCTGATTGAGCTCAATTTGCTTTGGTTGGACGTTTTTCGATCCACTGCAACCTATTAAGAGAATACCGGTTATGAAGCAGGTAAATAAAGTGCGTATTTTTCCTAAATCCATCACCCTATAGTATCGGAATTAAATGTGATGACATTGAATTTATTTAGGGGCTAGGGGGATTGCTTCGTCGAACCCACGGTTCTCCTCAGGGGGACAAGACGCCAAGGGGAATGAGAAAAGGAATTTTGGCTCAGGCGGAGGGATTCGAACCCCCGACCAATTGATTAACAGTCAACTGCTCTACCACTGAGCTACGCCTGAACAATTTTTGTCTTAGATAGTCTAGTGCCCTTTATTCTTAGAGTCTAGGCTCTTTTTGGGGTTTTTGGCGTCTGGCTGCGAGAGGCCATGTAGCTGACTTTTCAGGGCCAATTGATTGAGAATTAGGCCAAATATCTGTGGCAACTTGGGACTATTCTCTGCATATACGGTCATTTGAAGATGTTGGCTGATTTTTTGAAGCTCTTCGGATGTGTCTGTCTTCGTCGAATCGTCAAGATATATACAGCTCATTGGGCGCTGCTCAACTATCGGATGGGGTAATAACTGCTGCACGAGTGCAACTTCCTGGCAAAGGTAGGTCAAATGCGATTTAGACAGTGCATAGATATGATCCATCGGAACATCAAAAAAATGGTGAAAAGACGTATCTGAAGTGCTCAGCTGAATAAAGCAGACTTCCAAAGGACAAACCGTTTGATCTTGAGTGGGCCATTGAACTCTAAAATGGTGAATCGGATGTGGAGGGGTCGAATAGGTTAATTCTTGACGCTTTGCATGATAAGGGCGCACGAGTTTTTCAAAAGGCGGCAAAAACGTGTTCAAAGTCGCGTCATCTAATGCGAAAAAACAGGCATTCATAACTTACACAGGTTGCCGATACTGTAAGGCTTGGGACAAGGTGCGTTCATCAACACCATCTAATCTAGCTCCAAACGGGATACCATGTGCAATTTTAGACAATCGGATATGGGGCGCTTTTTTCTTCAGCTCATCCATCATATAAGTAGCTGTCGTCTCACCTTCCATTGAACTTGAGAATGCCAAGATGATTTCTTTAAGTTCGGGAAGGCGTCGCCACAATCCTTCTAACTTTAGATCTTCAGGATATTTGCCATCTAAAGGGCTGATCACACCATGTGTGACATAGTACAACCAAGGCGCCGCTTGCTTGCCTTCAGACATCATCGGTATGATCGGGTCTTCCACCACACAAATGACCTCCGGATCGCGTTCGGGGTCATGACATTGTCTGCAGGGTTTTTGTTTTTCTTCAAAACCGTTACATAGTTCACAGAGCTGCAGCTCTGACCGTGCGGCTTGAATACTATTAATCAATGAGTTGACATCTTTTTCAGAGGTTTGAAACAAATGAAGTGCCAAACGAAATGCAGATTTGGGTCCAATGCCAGGCAATCCTTGGATGGACTGCTTCAAGTGCTCTAAAGAGGGAAGGGGTGCTAAGTTCATATTATTTTCCTAAAAGACCCGGGATATTTAAACCTAGTGAACCTGTAACCTTTCCCATTTCGTCTTGCATCAGCTCTGTAGCCTGCTTTAGGCCCTGGTTTACGGCTGCAACAATTAAGTCTTGAATCATGCTCTGGTCGTTCTCTGCAAGCACTTCGGGTTCGATGTGGATTGAAACGACTTCTTGACGGCCATTGACTTTGGCAACCACCATACCCCCACCTGCAGAACCCTCAACAATCTTATCGCCAAGTGCAGCTTGAACCTCTTTGATCTTTGTTTGCATCTGCTGGGCTTGCTTTACGAAATTTCCAAATTGATTCATACGATTTCTCCTGGGTCGGATTCTACCACACCCTGATCTTCAATCACTTTTACGATTTCTCCCCCCAAAGTCTTCTGAATATTCTTAACAAGGGGATGGTTCAACATGTGATTACGTCGGTCGTCTAGGTTAGGAGCCAAAGATGCTTTTGGGGTCGCAACTTCACTAGGAGATGCATCTGAAAACAGCAGGATCTTTTTTGCATAAGGCGTGCCTTGGCAACACATAAGAATTTTTTCTTGGTTTCGCTTGTCCTTGAGTTGTTCAAACGTAAATTGGTTTGCCCCTTTTAGAATACGAATGTGTTTGTCTGTCAGAGTAATCTGACAGGATTTTAATAGCCCATAGAGAATAGGGTCTCTGGAGCTGATAATCTCCAAAAATCCCTGAACTGTAGAAGTACTCTGCTGCTGGGGCGGATGAGTCGGCCGTGGTGGTGGGGTTGCTTGTTGAGGGCGTGGTGTAAGTTGTTGAGGGGGAGCTTTTGCTTGATGAGCTGTTGGTTTGGATTGTGAGGGTTGTGTTGTAGGGCGAGTCCAGATATGCATGTGCGCTAGTTGAACCAGGCAAGCTTCCAAGACCCATTCGGGATGGTCGGCATATCGCATTGTTTGAAGGGTTTTAAGAATGCAGGGGAACATCATTAAAAGGGATTCATGTGTAAACGCAGGTAATTTTGCAACCTGTGTGACTTTGGCGAGAAACTCTGGTATATAATCCAACTCTTTTTCGAGCCACTTAGGCGAAAGGCGTGCGAGCATAACGTAGCGCATCCCTTTTTGAACTTCGAGTCCAAGGGTATAGGGATCATATCCATCGTTGAGCAGCCGATGATATAAGGACACCACTTCGTTGGTATCTGATTGGCCGATATGGTTAATCAGCGTGCAAATTTCAGTTTGGCTGACAAGAGAAAAAAGCTGTTGCAAATCTGTCAGTGTGATTTCGTGGCTAGGATCAAAAAAGGCAAAGACTTGTTCCAGCAGCATTTCTGCATCACGAAGTGACCCATCGCCCATCAATGCAATTTGGCTTAAGGCGGGCTTGGTGATAGGTCGGTTTTCGTGTTTTGAAATATAGGCCAAGTGTGTCGCAAGCGTATCTGTTCGAATAGGTTGAAATGTGAATTGCATCACACGGGACAAAATCGTTGCGGGTAGAGCGCGAGGTTCAGTTGTTGCAAACACAAAAACCAAGTGTGCAGGCGGCTCTTCAAGGACCTTGAGCAGTGCATTAAAAGCATTATTCGAGAGCATATGCACTTCATCAATAATATAAACTTTGTAGGCTCCTTCAACAGGGAGGTATTTGGCGGTTTCACGCAGTTCTCGAACAGCCTCGACGCCGTTATTACTGGCGCCATCGATTTCGAGCACATCAATATGGTTGCCTCGTTCGACTTGCTTGCATCGGTCGCACACACCACACGGGTTGCCCGAGTCTTGTTTGTCTTGACACAGCAAGGCTTTTGAAAAAATTCGGGCTGTGGATGTTTTTCCGACCCCTCGGGTGCCACTTAATAACACAGCGCTGGGGATCACTTGGCGACTAATCAGCGACAAGAAACATGATTTGATGCTTTCTTGTCCAACAAGCTCTTCAAACGTTTGGGGTCTGTATTTTCTGGGAATTACCAGATGCGTCATGACATTGGTCCTTTTGGTGAATGTTTTAGGCCAGGAGACATGCATGTTCCATACGACCGTTGCTTCGTTTCCGACCTGGCGGGATTAGCACGAAATGCAGGTGCAAACTGGCCCATCCCCATTCTTACGGCAAATGAGCCAGAATTCAACCTCAAATGCTTATGAAAGCTAGTACTATTAAGTGATGAGGTCATGCCCTAAGCTCCCCAAGGCTATTTTGTGTGTTTGTATGGCCAATGTGACACGATCTCCTTTGATGGAGGGTATCCTTAAAAGCTTGCTCGAAAAAGCGAATATTACTACTGTTTTGGTAGATTCAGCAGGGTATCGAGCATTTGTGGGATCAGAGCCGAACGCTCGATGTCAATCCGTGGCGGGCGGATATGGGATTAAGTTAGACCATCGATCAAGGCTGCTGGTCGGTGAGGATTTTGAGCTCTTTGATCGTATTTTGGTGGCTGATTGTTATTTAGAAGAACAAATTCTGAGAGCATTCGAAGGTAAAATGAAATCTGCCCAAGTCCAATTACTCTCGAGGTATTATCCAGAATCTGATCCACGGTATGGCAAAGACATCCATATGCCCCAAGAAGATGAGTCGGGATACCAAAGCTTATATACATGCATTGAGGAGTTATGTCAGCGATTTATCGCGCGTGAATATACTTGAGCCGAGTCAATGTTAATTTTTCTTTAGAATTCCTCCATATTTCCACAACGTTCTAGCGGTACTGTAAGAGAGTTCGGTTAGCGCCCAATCAGGAGGGGAAAATGAGCCGGGACATGGTAAAAGCACTCGAAAATATCGCCCAGAACCCGTTTGTCACTTCTTCAGTACGCTCTGGCAAGCAATCCAAATGCTCAATTTTAATGATTGATGATGATTATGAGTATTTGTTGATATTGTCACGATTCGTGGCCTCTCAGTCTGTGCAGGTGGAAATCGATACAGAATGGTGGGCAGTCGTCAATAAATGCAACTTATCCACGTTTGACTTGATTGTGTGTGACTTGAATATGCCTAAATACAACGGGATGGATGTTTTAAGTTATGTGAATCAATATCTGGAAGACATTCCTGTATTATTTATGACTTCGTTAGATGAATTAGGGATTCGAGCCATGCTGCCGGATAAAATCAGGGAAACTCACCCGATTATCTGCAAATCAAAAGGGATTTCCTTTGTATGTAACCAAATACAGTTTTTAGTTCAATCCTGGTTTGAAGAGCGAACCATGAAACAAAAGGAGTCGCAATAAAAGTGTTTTTGTCTCTTTTTGCGGGGGTTTTAGAAATTACGTGTTTAATATTTTAATAAGTTTTGTTAAAATTTTCTGATGCGCATGTTAGCGCAGTCACAATTGGAGCGTCTCAAGTATGGATGGCGGGGCGAAGGGCATGGCTCAAGGAAATGAGACTCACACAAGGAGGCTTATGAACCAAAAGCCATTGATAGTGGTTTTGGAAGATGATCCAGATGAGGCCCGGATCACTGTTGGGGCCTTAGAGCAGACTTACGCCTGCAAGGTGTTTGATGCGATTTCTAAGTTTAAAGTCTTTCTGATCGAAGATTGTTCTGAAAAAGCCCATATTAAAGCCTTTGTGGTCGATTTAAACATGTCTGATGGCGATGGGTTTTCTATCATTCCTGAAATCAAAAAACAATTTCCCAATCATCCTGTTGTGATATTGAGTTCTCGCACGACGACAAGCGATAAGGTAGCTGGATTTGTAATGGGGGTCGACGACTACATTACGAAACCATTCGATGCGGTCGAGTTTGTGTATCGTATGAATGCACGTATCAACAAGGCCTTTACAAGAGGTGAGAAAGATACATCGCTGCATTACAAGTCTATACGTCTTGATTTCCAAGAGCTTCGAATCTTTACACCGTATGTAAAAAATGGAATTGAGTTATCAGCCAATGAGACCAAGCTGATGGCTTTGTTATTGCGGAATCCAGGCAAATGTTTTTCACGTACCGAGATTCTTGAAAAACTATGGCAAGGGGTCTATGTGTCGGATCGGACCATTGACTCTCATATTTCGCATTTGCGAAAAAAAATCAAAGAAACGGATGTGACAATTTATTCTGTCTATGGCGCTGGGTACAAGCTAGTTTAAGCATTTGCTTCTCTGGCAAACCATTTCCGAGGTTGAAACTCTCCGGTTTGAGCGGTAAGCTAACAGTTAGCCATGAAGGCAAAAATTGTACATATATCTGATAGCGTAACCAAGCAGCGGTCGGGGACCATCGCGGATCTCCTGAACTGTATCGTAGTCATTGATCGTGAAGGGGTCATCCTGGATGTCAATGAATATGTGACCGCGATGGGGAAGAGTCGTCGCAAACTACTTCTGTCTGATAATATCGGTGAATCCATTTTATTACATCCGGCTGTCGAAGCCGAACCCTATGTCAAAGTAAAAATCGAAAGTCTGATTGCTGGAAATAGCTTTACGGGATTACAGGTCAACGGGATGTTGCCTGGAACGTGTCAAAAATTTTGGGCACGATGTTTCGGAGTGAACTGTCGGGGTTATTGTATTGTTGGGTTCGAAGATATCACGCAACAGAAATTGCTTGAGTCAGAGTCTTTGGGCGCAGTCCAGAAATTTCAAGCCTTGTTTGAGAATCATCCGGGAGGCGTATTTTGTTTTGACGCGAACGGATTTATTTTGGAAGTGAACAACGGCTCATGTAAGGTCTCTGGATATAATACTGACGAATTGATTGGGCGGAATTTTTCGCGATTCTTTATCCGCCAAGATTTGCCGACCATTGTAGCGAGTGCTCAAAGAGTTTTTCGCGGCAAGCCTGCTCATTTCGAGGCTCGATTTATTCGCAAAGATGGCAACAAGATCCATTTGTTTGTGACCTTTATTCCTATTACTGACAAAGCACACATTGATGGTTATTACGGCATTGCTCTAGACATTACAGAGCGCAAAAGACTTTCTAAACTCATACGGTCCTTAAAAGAAGAGTATGAAGATTTATTTGAAAATGCGCCCATGGGATTGTTTTCGGGATGTTTGGACAATGATGGCGAGTATGTCATTTCGCGCTTGAATCGAAAGGCCAGTAGTATCTTTGGGTATCATCGTGATGAACTGTATCGGTTGCCATTGACCCAACTTGTCAGTGATGAAGATCAAGCAGGTCTGACTGAAACGTTTGAAGATAATATTAAAAGCCAGGCTCAAGAAGTCCTTGGTTTGCGAAAAGATGGGACGACTTTTCCAGCGTGGGTGTCTGTGGACGCGCAGGAAGATCAGCGATTTATCATAGCTGTGGACGACATTTCATTGCGAAAAGAAATGGAAGCGACACAAGCTCGATTGATCCAAGAGCTAAAAGATAGCCATCATGCCCTAGAGCGAAAAAGTAAATTACAACAGCTGGTCCTTCGTATGCTGGGCCATGACTTCCGAAGTCCTTTTAATTCGATTTTGGGGGGTGCACGGTTGTTGATGGAGTTGGGGTTAACTGATGAGCAACGTGAGTTGGTGGATATTATTCACCGGAGTGCTACTCATGAACTCAAGCTCATCGATAATCTTTTGAAATTTTCACACATTGAAGAGCGTAATATCCGATTTAACGTTGAGCCGGTTTCTGCTCATGTGATTGCCCACGAGATTAAGGTGCAGCATGGGGAAGAAGCGAAGAAAAAGCATATCAAACTTATTGTGGATCAAGTAGATTCAGTATACTTCAAAGTCGATCTAGATTTACTCATGCGGAATGTGGTCGGGAATATTGTACATAATGCCATTAAATACTCTTATCCTGGTCAAGAAGTATCTATTCATGTGCTTAAGGATAGAGATGGTTTTGGTGTGATCCAGGTTCAAGATAAAGGGATCGGAATTCCCGAAGAGCTATTGCCTTATATTTTTGATATCAATCTCACTAAGAACCGTATGGGCACACAGAAGGAAAAATCGACGGGGTTTGGTCTGTATATCGCGTCTCAGATGGCCAAAATGATGGGGGGACAAGTTGATGTCGAGACTGTGCCTGATAAAGGGACGCTCATGACTTTGCGAGTGCCGTTGGCCCTTCAAGCACGGCATAGGTTGCCTCGAAAACGCTCCAGGGCCCATGACTTAGAGCAATCCCATTAGGCCATAGCTCAATATTTCCTAAAAACACGTGAATTCTGAACTTTTGGTTGATATGATACTTGCCACTTGGGGCGCATAGCTCAGTTGGTTAGAGCGCCTGCCTTACAAGCAGGATGTCCGCGGTTCGAATCCGTGTGCGCCCACCAGCCTTCGCCCGGTACATACCGGACACATCAAATTAGCCGCATTTATTCTTTTAGGACATGTTCGGCTAGTTCACGAATTTTTTCATTTTTATGGTTTGTAAGTGTTTTAAGTTCTGAAATAGCGTTCATCCTTTTTAGTCCATCTATTGCTGCAGAGACAATATCAATATCTTTCTCATTATTTATCACATCAAGTAATTTTTCTTTTTCAGAAATCCAAGATTCCCCTCGTTCACTTATTATAAAAACGACTCTCATTCTTAACCTTGATGCAGGATCTGAAATGGCGCTTACTATACGTGCCTTGAACGGATCTAAGTATTCCGGATGTTTAGAGAGATGCCTTTTACTAATTTTTAGAAGTTGATAGAATGCATCAGCTCTTAGTCTGTTGGGGGGCTCAATCAATGAAGCAATAAATTTAACAGCAGGAAAGTAAACTTTACCCAATTCGCCTAGTGCATCCAATGCCCATACTTTATGGATGTATTTTCCAGTTGTTTTAAGCGCTGATTTAAATCTGAAAAAAGCTCTCTCGTGAAATGAAGTCATTTTTTTGATAACTGTTATTGAATATTCTCTAACGTCCTCATCTTTATCGGTAAGGGCTATTGAGGCTAGAGCTTCAGCAGCTAATGAACCACGATCTTTCATTTTCTCTAGTGTTTCAATAATTTTCAGACGAACGGCTTTGTCTGAATCATAAGCCTCATGACTGGAATGTCCAAGAACCTGGCTTTATGGAAGCTTCAGTCAGGGTGCCAAAAGGTAGCCGGGGAACCTAAATGGTTCAGTCAGGGTGCCAAAAGGTAGCCGGGGAACCTAAATGGTTGCGTTCCCTTATTTAAAAAAGCTTTGTTGCGTTTTGATGTAGTACTGTTGTTCAACCTCAAAAACACCGTTCAATAAATCAATTTCAGATATTAATGCTCTCCTAGCTCGAGGAGTAATTGAATTCGACTCCTCCCTTGCCTTGCTAATACTCAAGGTGGCAAGTTTTCGTGCATTTTGCAAAACCTCTAATCCGATAGTGCCCAGTTGAATGATGTCATTGGTCAATGCATCTTGAGATTGGCCTCGTTCAATATCTATGCCTGAAAAGGCTACAAGCTTCTGATGTATGGTTAACGTTCGGGCTCCATGAATAAATGTTTTGCCAATGTAATAAAGCGAATGAGCTCGTACGAACGTGGATTCCTTTCTTCTTTGAGCTGTATTTAGAGCTTTATAGGCATTGTATCGGGAAAAGGCTGTTGTGTGAAAACTTGCAGAAAGACCTTTGGCATTAAACTGCTTAAGCAGGGGCAACATAATTTCAATCTGCTCATTCAAGTTTTCTGAAACTTCATACGGTGTACTCCACCCAATTTGTGGATGCAACCCAACGCTTAAACAAATCAATCCAAATAAATATCGCATCAAGCAACCTCGAGTTCTTATCGGAATGACCTATAATTAATTTAGTATATAACTTAATAAAAAACATTAGTTCTCTGGTATCCCAGGTGTGAGCAAGGGAGCTGCTTAATGTAAAAAGAGGGTTAATTATTGGTATAGGAGAAGATGAAATTTATTTGACGAATCCCAAGATCCATTCTGAAGAGAACTGGACTATACTAGTCAATGTCATAAAAAAATGAGAAAGGGATGTCTCAGAACAGTTTGCGTTTTCAGCTATTTCATTCTTTTTCTGCTGCCTATTTTTCACGTACATGGTTGTGACTATTTCGATCAAATTAAGCGACTGCTTCAAGTCGATCCCAGTGATGTTGTTCAAAAACAATTCAAAGATACGGCCAAAGAGTCATTTTTAAGCTCTGAAGATTATAACGGTCTGAGTAAGGATGAAGTTGTGTTGGTGGCTTGCATTATGCGAAGAATATACAATGCAGCTAAGTTGTTTCCCGTAGAAAAATTGGAAAAAGAAGTTGAAAATACTTCCAGTATAGATCAGAAGCCGGCCTCTTCTAAGAACAGCGCAGACCAAAAACCGGGTCCTTCTACGGACACAGTAGATCAAAACTATGTCTCTACGGGCAGATATATTAGTTTTTCAAAATACACGCACCTCTTAGAAGGGTTGGAACAAAAACAATGGCTTTGGGAAAATTTTCATGAACTATCAGAAGTTAAAGATAAAAAAATACGCAGGAAAGAACTTCGTAGTTTTCATAGAAACATAGCCATACAGCGGGCTATCCGGATTAGCTTTAGAGATAACAAAAGAGGATTAGTTACAGAGCGTAATGAGCTTATAAAAAAGAATTTAAAACAGAAAATCTCCTCTCGTAAGCAATTCCGAAAGGTTCAATTAATACTGAAAGAAATAATCAGTACTGAAAATGAATTGAAGAGACGCCAAAAGATAGTATTTTATGGCAAACTCAAATCAACTAAAGCCTCTGATTCAAAAAAAGGAATACAGGTACTAGAGAAAACATTGAAGAGTCTAACGAAAGAATTTGACAAGGAGTTAGAGGAGCTTTCAACAATGGCTTATGATGAATTTTTAAGCCGCCCTTATCAGATGTATAGCAGTATCGATAGTATGGTGAAATACTATACAGATTTTCGAAAAATGGTCCGCATTGAGATGAAAAATGATATGTGGTTTCCACAAAGGTGGACATATGCAACACAAGATTTTTTTGTCGTACAACGACTTAATTGGATGAATGTGAGCACGTTTAAAAAAGTCGCCATTGTCCCCGTAGGACTTTTTGCTTTAAACGAAATTTCAAAACTCACTGCTAATAAAAAATTATTAGTTTTGTTATCACAATTACTTAAAGAGTATTTCAAATAATACTTTAGATCCCAGGTTCCTGTTCCGATACGCGATACATGGGTTATTTACGTATAGCATTGCTTGGGTTTTGTGTGATCGGTACTGGTCTGTGTGTCAATACTAGTTATGCCGGTTCCGCAACTTCATTTATGGCCTTAGTCGGTAAATGGTATGAGTTGAAGCATATGTATATCAACAGAGGGGGGCACAATATGGTATTCCCTCCTGATCGAACAGGGTATCCGTTTTTGACTTACCTTTCAAATTCATTTCCAGAACATCCTGGACGCATGCGATATTTTTATACGGTTAATGGGGTGGTAAAATACTGTGATCGTGACTCAATTTCAAAAACGGAGTTGCTTCCCACACTAAGCGATATGATCGTACGTTTGCGAATTACGATCCATAAGGAACATGGCTGTTCGGAGTTAAATCTGCTGGGAATAGATGTGCCAAGGACCTTTGATTCAGAGATGAAGCGTTTGCCAAGTAATGTACTTAGTTACGAGAGCAAGCAGATTATTGCTGATATCGATGCACCTGTGGCAGTATATGAAGAAGCAAAGCCAGGTGCCGAAGTCCGGGGACCGAGTAGTCGACAAGGGCAGATTCCTGAACTGGGTTCTGTTGTTTATCCAAACTACCAGGAAATATTCAACGAATAAAAAACCAGAATTTTAAAAAGGCTTTCACCAAAGGTGTGAGCTTCTGACGCTGGTATTGATCTGCCACTTTCTTAATCAGTTCGCCTTGTGTCGGATATGGAAAAATAATAGACGCAAACTGACTCAGTCCAATTTTTTTCTGAATTGCAAGGGTTAGTGGGTTAATCATGTCACCTGCATGACGTGCAACGATGGTTGCCCCCAGTATCTGGTCCGATTTTTTTCGCGTGATTATTTTGGCGAACCCTTCGTGGTCACTATCAAGGTTAGCGCGATCTGTCGACGTGAGCGGGATTTTTAATACGTCGTAGCTATTGGGTTTGAGTGTGCCAGTGGTAGCACCTGTATGCGCTACTTCAGGATCCGTGTAGGTGCACCATGGGATAGTTAGGGTTTTGAATTTCTTTCGACCCCAAAAAAGGCTATTTTGTATGACAATTCGGGCTGTGGCGTCCGCGGTATGCGTAAATTTTGGCGCGAGACAACAATCTCCAGCAGCATAAATTTTGGGGTTTGATGTTTGCATGCGGTCATTCACTTGAATTCCTAATGGTGCTGTCGCTTTAACGTGCGCCTCTTCGAGCTTAAGACCATCAATGTTAGGTGCCCGACCTGCAGCCACCAACACATGAGACCCTTGAAGTACTTTGGAGGCGCCGTCATGGGTTAAGACAAGCTCTATGCCAGCATCTTTTCGTGTGACAGCATTGATTCGCGCCTTCATAAACAATTTTATTTTTTCGTGCTTAAACCGCTGAGCAATCAACTCACCGGCTTCGGGCTCATCAGCTGGGAGCAAATGTGCAACGTCGTTCACTATACTTACTTCAGATCCTAAACGTCTAAAAGCCTGTGCCAGTTCGCATCCAATAGGTCCTCCTCCGATGACAATCAAATGAGCAGGACGGCTTTCGAGGTTAAAAACAGTTTCATTGGTTAACATAGGAACGTCTTTTAATCCCGGTATGGGTGGAACGGCAGCGCGACTGCCCGTCGCAATCACGGCTTTTTTAAATGAAAGTGTTGCGTCGTTTACATTGATTGTCTTGGGTGAGGAAAACTCTGGATTTCCAAAATAGACATCTATACCTTGAGCTCTCAATTTCTCAGCAGAATCATGGTGGCTAATGACTGAGCGTAATCGACGAACTCGTTCCATGACAGCTTCAAAAGAGATCGTCGTCTTGTCTCGTAGGGGGAGTCCAAATTCTTCAGTATCTAGAGCGTCATAAATTGCTTTTGCAGATCGAATAAGTGCTTTTGATGGGACACACCCGGTATTCAGACAATCACCGCCGAGCAGATTTTTTTCGATTAAGGCAACTTTTGCGCCAAGTCCAGAAGCCCCCATGGCAGAAATGAGTCCAGCTGACCCTCCGCCTACCACAACTAGGTGGTAGTATCCCCGGGGCGTGGGGTTTTGCCAATTCTGAGGGCGGACTTGTCCGATTAGGGCACGGTTATAGGAATCGTCAGGTGATAACTCGAAAGATGACATAGTAGACTCCTCCTTGAAGCTCAGTACTTATTTTCCCATACTGTTCTTAGTTCTCGCAAGGAAAGGGTGTTAAGACTGTGTGAGGTTGTGATAGGCGACCAATTTGTAAGCGAGTTTAGCAGCTAGGAAATCGGCATGTTCTAAGTGAGCTCTAGGCATCAATTCGTTGATGTCACATGCATGAACTGTTTTTTGTTGAAATACAGCCTTCAAGAGTCTGAGGGTTTCGTACCACTCGAGTCCTCCAGGTTCTGGGGTGCCTACGGCAGGAACGATTGCAGGAGATAATCCATCCAAATCAATGGTGATATAGATGTCCTGAGGCAAATGATCGAGTACCTTCGTAATGGCCTCTTCGATAGGGCGTTCATGCCAGACCTGATCACTGATCATCATAATATTTGGGTTTGCTTTAAGGTATGTCCATTCTTCAGGACACATGGATCGAATACCAACCGAAGCCAGGTTTAGATCTGGAGTTAATATACGTCGCATGGCACAGGCATGACTCAACGGATCATCTTGGTATTGGTCCCGAAGATCGGCATGGGCATCAATTTGTAAAATGCCAATGGGGCGGTCTTGAAGGTTATGATGTAGTCCCCTGAAAGCACCTACGGTAACCGTGTGTTCCCCGCCTAATACGATGGGTGTTTTGCCATCTTTAAGGATCCGGCTGCAGGTATGTGCGGTTGTTTCAACCCACGCTTCAGCGTTTTTAAAGTCTGGGGGGGTTATTGGATCTAGGGTGTGGATGCCAGAGTTACAGGGCTCGTCCTCTACTTCCATGTCAAAAGTTTCAATTTGGGAAGAGGCCTGAATTAAAGCATCTGGGCCAAGAGTCGTGCCGTTCATATAGCTTGTTGTAAGTTCCATTGGGCAAGGAACTATAACGTAATTCGCAGAATCGTAACCCGTAAGTGCAGGTTCGAGGTCAAGAAACGTTGGCTTCATACTACTCAAGGATGAGAACAGCAGCAGAAACTACAGTTGTCCACAACCCATCTTTATTACCCGTAGCTGTTTGGGTGATGTTGGTGGTTCGAACAATATCTTTGTTAATTTTCCAGAGATCGCGACGTGCATCATATGTGACGTTTTTGTCATACGAGATACCAAGCGTGGATGCGAGCATCTGTGCGGCTAGGTCTTCGGCATATTCACCGGCGACTTTTTCTTTAACGCCATGGTCGTGATATTCGCTGAGGTAACCATACTTATTGCGATCACGTGGCAATGCAATGCCAATCGAGGAGGCGATCAGGCGATTAGGCTCATTGGTACTGCACTCCGCTAACACCACAAACAGAATCTGGCCTGGGAAAAGCTTTTTAGCGCCTTTAGTTCTGGGAATAATTTTACATCCAGGGGGGCAAATTGATGATACGCGAACAAGGTTAAATTCGGCAATACTGGCCTGTCTGAGGGCCTCTTCGAAGGAAGCTAATTTTTCTTTGTGCCGGCCGACGCCTTTGGTCAAAAACATTTCCTTTGCTACAAACGTATTCATTTTTTGTGCTCATCCTTTTCAAATGGTTGGGAAAAAATGTATAAAACAATTTTTAGCTATAAAAGGACCTTGGGTCAAGGCATTTTGTTGACAAATTGGTGTTATTTGTATTTGAATGGGTCGAAGGGGTTAATCCCCTGAAGTAAATGGTGGGTGTAGCTCAGTTGGTTAGAGCACCAGATTGTGATTCTGGGGGTCGCGGGTTCAATTCCCGTCACTCACCCCAGCCTTCGCTTTTTGCTAGCGTAAAAAGCTACGGCTGGCTTCGCCAGTAAATGATACATTCCTTAAACATAGCAGAGGTGCCCCCTCCCAAACTTGACCAATGTGGAAACGTAGGACGGGCAAGTCCAACTTCCCTAGCACTTATAGGGCTTTGCCGCTTCGATTCAGACGCAATGTGGGTAGTCCGTGCTTACTCGAACCTGTGGAGAAGATAATCCCCTTTGCTTGACCTTTGATCAAGCTTCGATGGGCAAACCCCCAAGAGCGACTATCAGCGCTATTATCTCGATTGTCCCCCATGAAGAAATAATGATCTTTAGGAATGGTCACAGTTTGAATATCTTTTCTCATGAGATGAGGTAGGCGATTAATTGTATACGATTTGCCATTCAAAGTTTCTGAATATTGAAATGCAACGTGATTGGGAGATGAGGTGGGTTCTGTGACAGGCAATACGGTTCCGTTAATGGCAATGTAGCCATTTTTGATACTCAATACATCACCTGGTATTCCAATGAGCCGTTTGACAAGAACCATTGATGAATTTTTGGGATGATCAAAGACCACTACGTCTCCCCGTTTCGGGTGATCGAGTGTCACAAGTGTTGTGTGTGTAAAAGGCACTTTAAGATCATATGCCATTTTATTTACAAAAAGACGATCACCAGGCTCGATGGTAGGCTGCATCGATCCGGTAGGGACATAATAATTTGCAGCTAAACTAGATTTAACTGCCAATACGCTTAGGATTAGAAAAGAATAAGACAGCAACGTTTTAATGTTTTTTTTGAATTCGATTTTCATAAGCTCATTATATCAAATGGAAAGCCTGTTTTCTAGCTCTAGTCAAGGTATTTGAAAGGGATTAAGTTCTGAAAATTACAGAGAAAGTTGCTCGGTGTAGTCAGAAAAAGATTCAATGACTTTTTTTAATCGATCCCGCATGGTCTCATCTTTCAAATGGCCTGATTCATCAAAAGCCTGATGTGCAGCAGCAAGAGAAAACATATTTGGATACACAAATGCACCGTTGGCTTCAAGTGGCATGCGCGTGTGCCACAAACCTCGATTGCCACCCACAAGAGAAGGCGAGGCAGAAAGTAGTAAAATACGTACGTCTTTCAATGGCATAGGCTTAGCGCGCGAGACCCAATCAATGAGATTTTTTAGCGCACCCGAAATACCATGGTTGTATTCCGGATTTGCAATAAATATGCCGTCAGTATTTTTTATGAGTGAGATGAGTGTTCGTGTTTCGTCCGGCAAGTAGCCATCTTTGTCCAAGTCACCGTTGTATATAGGTGGACAAACGTCTTTAAAGGGGACAAGCGTTAGGGTGTGCCCCAACTCACTGGCTAGTCTAGAAGTTGCCTCCAGTAACTTAAGATTCATTGAGCCTGATCGAAGGGAACTTGCAAATCCGATGTAATTCATTTGAATATCCTAACACCAAAAAATGCGTCATCAAATTTAAGCGTGGATTCCCCGCTGCGCGTGTCGGGCATTGTGCATGACAGGGACTTCGGAATGTACGCGTTGAGGGTGACAGTGAGAATATCATATATCTTTTGGGCAGAAAAAAATGGCATGCTAGGCTGGTAAATAAACCGTTCATTTGTAATAGCAGGAGGTCATTCGGTGTGGGATATCATTACGGGTACACTAGGCGCGGCTTTGTCCTTGTTTCAACAAGTGAGTCCTTATTTAGTTGTAGGTATTTTCTTAGCTGGCATTCTGCACGTTATGGTTCCAGTAGACGTAATCACCCGGTATCTAGGACGTCCTAGTCTCAGCTCAGTCGGGTTGGCTGTAATTATTGGTATTCCTCTGCCCCTTTGTTCATGCAGTGTGATCCCAACAGCTCTTATGCTGCATAAGAAAGGAGCAAGCTTAGGTGCCGTGATGGCTTTTTTAATTGCCACACCTATTACAGGTATCGATTCAATTATGGCAACGTACGCTTTGATGGGCGGGCCTTTTACGTTATGGAGAATATTGGTGGCTGCAGTGACTGCGTTGTTAGCAGGACTTGTCGTCCATTTTTGGCGCTTAAAATCAACCCCAACAGCCCAAGCCGGTTTGAATGAGGGTGACTCATGTCTTGATCATGAATCTCATAGCCATACACCACAACCCCATCGACTCCAGTTTATAAGTTTTGTGTTGGATGATCTAATCGGGTCAATCTGGCTCTGGTTGTGTATCGGTATTTTAATTGGCGGTGTGATTACCCATGCGGTGCCGGATGTATTTATTCAAACCTATTTAGGGTCTCGATTTGTTTCCATGGGAGCCATGCTTATTATCAGTGTTCCCATGTATGTGTGTGCGACAGGTTCAATTCCGATTGCAGCGGCTTTAGTCCAAAAAGGACTACCGCCTGGAGCGGCTTTGGTTTTTTTATTGGCTGGCCCAGCGTCAAGCGTGGTCACACTCTCAGTTGTGTCAAAAATGTTCGGTGGCCGATTTGTCAGTATATATACCGGAACATTAGTTGCAATGAGCCTTGCCGCAGGGCTATTGATGGAGCAGTTCTTTCCAACATTAATACAATTAGACAATGGAAAACCTTATACGAGTTTGATGTTTCCGGAAGCTTTCCATACGGGGACAAGTGTATTACTTGCGTTACTCATCCTGTTTGTCATCATTCGAAATGGGTTTAAGAAAAAGGCCGAAATCCATGGGTGATTCAAAAAAAATACCTTGGAAACTGATCTGGGGAGTCACCGTTTTAGTCTGTTTGATTATAGTGGCTAGGGGTTACGATATTGGACAGTACATCGGTTTGTTGAGGGACTGGGTTGAAGCCCAAGGGACGGTTGGCGTTCTCTCTTTTCTTGCTATTTATGTCATTTCAGTTGTGCTCATGATTCCAGCTTCACCCCTGTCTATTTTGGCGGGGACGTTATTTGGCGGCTTATGGGGGAGTGTATTTGTCAGTTGTGCTGCAACTCTAGGTGCATGCCTGGCTTTTCTTGTGTCGCGAACTTGGGCACGTCCCTATGTCAAAGAGAAGTTTGCTCACCAAAAGCATTTCATTACATTGGAAAAGATGACAGATCGTTATGGATCTTGGATGATTGCGGTGACTCGACTGGTACCTCTGTTTCCTTTTAATCTATTAAATTATGGGTTTGGGCTTACAAATGTGTCATTTTGGGCATATGCCTTTTGGTCTTGGCTCTGCATGATACCTGGCATAGTGCTTTATGTAGCTGGTGCTGATGCCTTAACGAATCTTATTGAGAATGGGACCTTTTCTGTAGGCCATATAATTGGGCTAGTCCTGCTTTTAATGGGAATGGTCATTGCGGGGGTTGTACTCAAGAAACGGTTTAAGGTTGAAGAATGAAGATAGGCTTCGGGCTTCTTCTTGTGGTGAGTCTTAGTGTTGGAGCCTATGTGTCTTGGCGAGTTGTCTATCAAAACCCACAGAATAAGGAATCTATGACTAAGAACCGGTTAGCATTCGAAAAAAGCCCTTATTTATTGCAGCATGCTGATAATCCTGTTGATTGGTACCCCTGGGGAGAAGAGGCTTTTGAAAAAGCGCGTCAAGAAGACAAGCCCATCTTTCTGTCAATTGGATATTCAACCTGTCATTGGTGTCACGTGATGGCACATGAGTCTTTTGAAGATCAAACAGTGGCTGATATGTTGAATAAATATTTTGTCTCTATCAAAGTAGATCGCGAAGAGCGGCCTGACGTGGATCATATTTATATGACGGCGTGTCAAATGATGACCGGCAGTGGTGGATGGCCTCTTACTATTGTCATGACCCCTGACAAAAAGCCTTTTTTTTCGGGCACGTATTTTCCTAAAGAAGATAAATTTGGTCGGATGGGCTTACTCACTATTCTTGAAAAGTTGAAATCATTATGGTGGTTTCAACGTGAGTCTGTACTTGATTCAGCACAAAAAATCGTGCAGGCACTTTCACAAACTCAACGCAATAAAGCAGCAAAAGAATTTCCGGTGGTTCAAACACTACAAAATGCAGCAAACTTAATATACAAATCTTATGATGCTGAGCAGGGAGGGTTTGGTAATGTTCCCAAGTTTCCTATACCTCATCAACTTCGATTCCTGTTACGCGCGTATCAACGTAGTCCCGATGAACAGCATATATTGAAAGCGGTGACACACACCATGGATGCGATGCGTGCTGGCGGCATTTACGATCATTTGGGGTTCGGATTTCACCGTTATTCAACGGATGCAAGATGGCAGTTGCCCCATTTTGAAAAAATGTTATACGACCAGGCTGGGCTGCTGCTTGCGTATGCCGAAGCCTCAAAAGTAACACAAAATAAGGTCTACACTCGGGTAGTCGATGAGATTGCAGAGTATCTCCTTCGAGAGATGCAAAGCCCGCAAGGTGGATTTTATTCAGCTGAAGATGCTGATTCAGAGGGAGAAGAGGGAGCCTTCTATGTATGGCAATTGAAGGAACTGCAAGCAGTTTTATCTGATAGCGAGCTTGCTGTCGTAAAGCAATTGTTCACGCTCACGAGTGAAGGTAACTTTGTGGACCCTCATGTCGGTCATGCAACAGAAAGAAACGTTTTATTCACAGACGCTAAGGCTCAACAAGATACCGCCCTGCTTCAAAAATTTGAAAAAATTCGCCCGAAACTCTTGAAGATAAGAAAAAGCCGTATGGATTTGCATAAAGATGACAAAGTGTTGATGGATTGGAATGGGTTTATGATTGCATCGCTTGCCAGGTCTGGTTACTTACTTGATCGCACTCAGTATATCCAAGCCGCACAACAAGGCATGCATTTTTTGTTGAACGCCATGGTTGATGCTGATGGATATCCGATACACCTTTTTCGAAAGGGGAAATCTGACGTCGCAGCTACGTGTGATGATTATGCGTATCTTATTTGGGCGTTAATTGAATTATATGAAGCGACCTTAGATGTGTCTTATCTTGAAAAGGCAAAAGATTTTCAAAGCCGTATGGTTGATCTTTTCTGGGATAAGGAAGAGGGAGGCTTCTTCATGTCGGCCCAAAATACACGTGATCTAATTGTACGTCCGAAGGAATTTTACGATGGGGCTATGCCGGCTGCTAACTCCATAGCTCTGTTAAATCTTTTACGCTTGGGGCAATTATTTGGAAATGCTGAATGGTTGACTTATGCAGATAAGGTTATGCGAGCGTACGCATTTATGGCACTGAACCATCCCTCACAAGCCACCCAGGCATTGATTGGATTTGACTACGCGTTTGGTCCCAAGTATGAGGTTGTAATTGTAGGGATACCAAATCGACAAGATACGGAAGAAATGTTGGCAATTGTGAAGCAATCAGTTGGGTTGCGTCGGGTTATAATTTTTAAACCTGGAGATGGTTCTCAAGGAAAAAAATTAAATGCTTTATTTCCGTTTACAAAAGCACATCAAATAAAAGAAGGAAAAGCGACGGCCTATGTGTGCAAAAACTATGTCTGTCATGAACCGACAACGGATTTGAAAAAAATGGAAACACTCCTCAGGCAACCCAATGAGGACACGCCCTAGTTTAGATTTTAGGCAGCGGCCTCACGTGAAAGGGTTTCAATTTTATCTTTAAAAGGTCGGGATTCAAAAACCAACTCAAAGACATCAAAGATATGTTTGACCATATGAAACTTCATGTTTTTTTGAATCTCTTCCGGAATTTCAGAAATGTCCCTTCGGTTTTCTTCTGGTAGCACAAGGTGTTTCATGCCTTGACGGGCAGCAGCGAGTGCCTTTTCTTTGACTCCCCCCACCATCAGGACACGGCCTTTTAAGGTAATCTCACCTGTCATTGCGGTATCGAATCGTACGGGGATATTTGTAAAGAGACTTAGAATAGAAGTGGCTATTGTTATTCCTGCGCTGGGTCCATCTTTAGGGATGGCGCCCGCAGGGACGTGAACATGGACTTCATATTTTGAAAAATCCATTGGGTTAATCAGAAAGTGATCAGCCTTGCTTCTAATAAAACTGTGGGCTGCTCTTGCAGACTCTTTCATCACATCACCAAGCTGTCCCGTGAGAATGAGCCCGCCTGTTTTACTTGGAATTTTAATGGCTTCAATTTGAAGGATTTCACCACCAAAAGGTGTCCAAGCAAGTCCTGTGGCCAAACCTACGTGACTCACATTATCCAGCTCTTGATCAAGGTATTCTGGTTTGCCCAGGTAGTGCTCAACACGTTTAGGAGTGAGGCGTATAGCGCTCCCTTTCTTTTGTTCAAGAGGTTCAACGGGATTCATCGCAAGATCTTTGGCAATCTTTCGACAAATAGATCCAATTTTTCGCTCTAAGGTTCTAAGCCCAGCTTCTCTCGTATACTCTCGGACAATTTTTTTAACAGCATCCGTCGTGAACGAAATATTGGCATTCAAGAGCCCATTTTCTTTGATTTGTCGTTTGATTAGATGACGTTTTGCAATCTCGGATTTTTCGTGCTCCGTATATCCTGGAATCTGTATGATTTCAAGACGGTCACGCAATGCGTGTGGGATCTCATCCACGACATTGGCTGTAGTAATAAATAAGGTGTTCTGTAAGTTAAATGGTAGATTTAAATAGTGGTCACGAAACTCATGATTTTGTTCTGGATCAAGTACTTCTAGAAGTGCACTTGAGGGATCCCCTCGAAAATCAGAACCCAGCTTGTCGATTTCATCGAGAATAAATACAGGATTATTTGTGCCTGACTGCTTGAGGCCTTGAATAACTTTTCCAGGCATGGCACCTACGTAAGTTCGCCTATGGCCCCGAATTTCAGCTTCATCTCGGACACCACCCAGTGAGACACGCGTGCATTTACGCCCCAAACATCGTGCGATTGATTTACCTAAGCTGGTTTTTCCCACACCGGGAGGGCCTGCAAAACAAAGTATAGGACCGCGCATGGTGTTCTTAAGTTTTGATACTGCTAGAAATTCAAGGATCCGATCTTTAACTTCCTGAAGATTGTAATGATCTTCATCGAGAATTTGTTTGGCATATTTTAAATCATTATTATCAGCGGATTGCTCACTCCAAGGAATATCAATGATCCAGTCGATGTATGTTCTTATGATAGATGCTTCACTGGCATCCGGATGCATACGCTCTAATCGTTGGAGTTGTTTGAAGGACTCTTGTTCTACCTCGGTGGGAAGTCCTTTTGACTCCAGTTTCATTCGGAGCTCAGCAATTTCATCAGCTTTGGGATCTCCTTCATACTCTCCTCTGAAAGGACCAAATGGATCTTTTTGAGATGGAAAGTACTCATAAGGCGCTTTTTGATCTTTTTCTGAACTAAAAGGTGGAAACTGATGTGACTCGAGCGTGCGCTTGAGATATTCCAAGACAAGATTTAGTCGAAAAATAGGATCAGTTGTTTCAAGTAGCAGCTGGCTTTCTGGAACCTTCAGTCCTAGGCTTGCTGTAACAGCATCCGCGAGACGTCCTGGGTCTTGGATCTCATCTAGGATGAGACTCATATCAGGAGGGATGACTTTTCCTGTTTGAATGACTTTTGAAACTAAATCTTTAGCTTCATTCATTCGGGTGATGATATCTGGAGTCAGGTTTGTCGCGGGTTCTTCAGCCATTTTTTCTAAATTGACTTTGAAGAAAGGGTCCGTTGTCATAAATTTTTTGACACGTGCCTTGGTGATACCTTGAACCAGAATTTTTAAACGAGCATCGGGAAGTTTCCGAAGTCGCATAATCATGCCGACGGTCCCAACCTCGTAAAGTGATTCGGGCGTAGGGGCCTCCTCGAACATGTTTTTCTGAGTTGCCAAGAAGATAAATCGATCTTCATTTAGCGCTTCTTCCACGGCCTTAATGGATGATTCTCTCCCAATAAACAATGGGATGATCATATGTGGAAAGATAACCACATCACGTATAGGCAAAAGCGGTAATGTTTGAGGGATGGAAACAGTTTCCGATCCTTGTGTGCTCATCGTACCTCCAGTCTTTCCTACTAATCCTTTCGGAGGTACGGACTCATTTCTGAAGTAGAAAACAAGTTGAGCATCACATAATGGCGTTTTTTTTACATTCAGAGAAAGCCTGTATTAACTTTAGCTAAATTATCAGGCGTACGTGCGTTCCCTAAGTTCCCCTTCTTCCTTGCAGTTAATGCAGAGATCCGTCACTGGCCGAGCTTCAAGCCGCTTGATTTCGATATCAATGCCACATGATGTGCACGAGCCGTATTCCCCCCGCTCGAGGCGTGCGAGCGCTTTGTCGATCTTGCCTAACAAGAAGCGTTCTCGGTCTTTCAATCTGAATGTCATTGCTTGATTGACTTCGGACACCGCATGATCCATTTCATCAGACAGGTCCTCTTGTTCTACAACCAATGTTTCAGAGTGAGCTCGGAGGCTCTCTCTTAGAATTCTTGACCGTTCTTGGGTCAATTGTTGTTTTATACTCTCAATTTTCGTTTTTGTTAAAGCCATTTTCCCATCCTCCCGTGAAGGCCCCTCAAAGTACTGAATGTTTAGTACCCTATAAAACTTATATTTTATCGGGTATGGGGGCACTTTTCTAGTTTTCGACGCTCATTTTTTTCTTAAATTGAGCAATCCAACCACTATCGGGTCGATTAAAGCGCTTTTTTACAATAACCAAGGGTATGGGGTCAAGTGCTAATGTACCTGTTTTTGTAATCTCCCACCTTTGATTTAGCGGGGTGTGGCCACTCAGACCTACGAGAGCATTCATAATACTATGATGGTGCTTTCTAAACGAAGTATGGCCTACATTGGAAAAAGCTTTTTGGACTATCGATCCAATAAGGCTTCCCATAAAGTGATCACGAGAAAATTTTGATAAATATTGTTTATTGAATCCATCCTTTAGTTCAATAAAAAGAGGTGATAAGTCGTTTCCAAAAAAAGTATCAAAAACAATGACATCATTTAGATATGGACCTGTTCGAATGGGGAGCTCCTCATTTTGCCAGATGTGTGGTCCCAGAATCACAACATTTTTAACACTAAAGTATTTAAGTAAGGGTATATAAATACTTGCTCTACTAATAGAAGTGGGCATGAAAATAACTTGGAAGTCGATGATCGGGTCTAGTTTCACATCCTCGTTTCTAGGAGCTTGCTTATTTTGGCTTTTGTAAGACTCAATAAAGTCGGTGCGCTCGTTTTGTCGATCTACAGTATCGTAGATGCCCAGGAGCTGCTGAATGATTGCTTTGTGGGATTTTGACTCTTTGGGGGCATAAGTTTCGGCTGCAGCCAATTTGAGCTGAAGCATATCGATCACTTCTTGGAAAGTTTGTGCTTGAAAGCGTCCAAATCCATTGGAAGGATACAACAGTGCGGTCTGTTCGATAGGCGTAAAGTTTTCTTCAATGTAACTCAACATGTAAGCCAACTGATGCTGTAGCGATGGATGCATTTTATAAATGGGCAAAATATCGAGAGGGAGATCATCCGATTTGTTTTTGATAGGTGCCAGGCTCAGTAAGGGGATTCTATGTTTTTGAATGACTGGGACAATTTTTTTGTGTGAACCTGTGAGAAGCGGGCCGATAATTAATGAAATCTTGTTATCTTGAACAAGTCTTTCAACCTTTGTTTGTAGTGTGTCCCTAAATTTGTGGGTGTCGACAGGATAAACGGAAATAATCTGTTTTTCAGGTGCCCCTAAATGTGAAGGCTCAAATAACTTGAATGTAAAAGTGAGCCCTTCTAAAATTTGTTTTCCCATTTTTCCGTAGGGGCCAGATAGAGGCAAGAGTGCAACGATATGCCATTCTTGATTTGAAGCACCCCTTTGTACTCGATCGAGTAATGTAGAAACTTCAGGTGCCAGGACATGATTCGAGTGAGATCTAAGAAATGCTCTGGCAGAGCGTTTCACTTCGGGGAATTGGAGTTGTTCAAACTGATTTTGTATTTTTTGTGCCTTGATGTATCCAACTAAGGGTTTGCTTTCATAGGTGCTCGGATCGATTGCCTCCCATAAATTACGTAGTGTGCTTTGATTGGTAAGTGTATTAAGGGTATCGAAGTAAGGTTCGATACTGCCATAGGTTAGAAAAAATCGGTCTAGAGTATAGAGTGCAGCGTGATGATGGCCTCCATTAATGAGATCTGAAAATGCTTGAAACATAAAATGCAGTGTTGAATTGAATGTTGTATGGTCGTAGTCGATATCATTTTTTAAAAGCCGATAAGCCAATCTTGGGGTGTTGTTGGTATGGCCAAACGCGGCAAGACTGTCAATTAATTCGAGGCTCGGGCCCACAAAAGAAATAAAAATTGCCTCCTTTAGGAAAGCGATAAATTTTTGGCACGGTAAGAAATAGCGTTTCTTTAAAAGGGTCAGAGCAATATCCTGAGTTTTAAAAAACAAGTCTGTTTCTGTTCCTTCGCTCGTGATTTTCATACTGCCGGGGATCAATTGATCTTCGATGAGGGATGTGACATAAGATTCGAGGTTCTGTCTCTGTTCGGGGGATTTTAAGATGGTATCTGCATTTAATGGCTTAAGCTTAGGTTGGTCATAACTCTTCTCTTGGTGTGCTTGAGATTGGTGTTGTGCATGGGGCCGGTCATTCCTTGTCTGCATCGTTTTGCACGAAATTAGAAAACAAAAGCTGAGTAGCCATATGACATGGCAGATATTCCGTGAGTTGATCTTAAATAGGACGTTCATCGCCCCTATATTAGCGTACTTTTTGGGTGAACCCATAGGGTCCAATTGGGAGTTACCGTTGGGCATGTTTGGAGAGCTTTTTGATAAAAGCCTCTTTAAGTGGGTAATTCTTGGAAGCCAAAGCCTCTTCTAGAGATTTAAGCTGCTTTTTTTGACTCGTTGATAAATGTGCAGGTGTTTCAACATGAATATAGACAAACTGATCTCCAAAACCACGGCTTTGGACGTGAGGTACTCCTTTATTGGGAATACGAAATCGACGACCAGCTTGAGTGCCGGGTGGGATCTTCATCTGAACGTTACCATGTAGCGTCGGAACCTCTATCTCATCACCAAGGGTAGCTTGAAGGAAGGTAATGGGGATTTTGATGTGTATGTCATCATCAGATCTATCAAAAAAATCGTGGGGCTCAACATGGATTTCAATGTAGAGGTCACCGGGTCGACCTTCGCCGCTACTTAAGCCCCCTTCGTTTTTTAACTTAAGTCGTTGTCCCGTGTTGATACCCGGTGGGATTGTGACATTTAATTTTGCTTTTTTTTCAGAGACCCCTCTGCCACGGCAAGTGCGACACGGATGGTCGATGCGAATACCGTTACCACCACATTGGTTACAGGTTCGACTTAATGTGAAGAAGCCTTGCTGAAAAGCCACCTGCCCTGATCCATGACATGTTGAACATGTTGTAGGGGAATGACCGGGCTCACAGCCGTTTCCTGAGCATCGCTCACAAGATTCGGTTCTCGGGATAGTAATTTTTTTTTCGGCACCGAATGCAGCATCCAAAAATGCGACATTCAAACTCATTTTAAGATTGGGCCCCCTGGCAACCGATTCTCTGCCTCCACCACCTCCGAAAAGATCGCTGAAGATATCACCAAACACATCACTGGCAAAGCCACCGAATCCCTGTCCGGCACCAGGCGCAGGACCACCCCTGAGCCCTTCATGTCCAAATTGGTCATAGGCTGCTTTTTTCTTGGCGTCGCTTAAAACTTGATAAGCTTCAGTAATTTCTTTGAATTTTTCTTCAGAAGCAGAATCTAATTTTGTTTGACGGTCTGGATGATGCTTTAGTGCAAGTATCTTGTAAGCTTTATCGAGCTCAGCTTTACTTGCATTTCGGGTAACACCCAAAATTTCATAATAATCGCGTTTACCAGCCATTTATACGTGATAAGAGAATTTGAAATTTTTCAAAAACTCTTATACCTCCTTGTAATCGGCATCAATCGTATCGTCGTTTGAATCATCGTCTTTTTTCTTGGGCTCTTCAGATGTTGATTCGCCTTCCGATGGTTTTGCATCAGTAGCTTGCTCACCTTCGGCTGTGTTCTTATAGAGCTCCTCAGTGATTTTATGCGAGGTTTGAGTGAGTTGCTGAATGGCTTCTTGAAGAACTGTTTTATCTTCAGAAGGAAGTGCTTCTTTTGCCTTTTTCACTGCCTCGTCTAATGCAACTTTTGTTTCTTTGGAGAGTTTATCGTCTTTGTCTTTTAGGTCTTTTTCGATTGAGTAGACCAATGCATCCAATTCATTTCGAAGTTTAATCGTTTCAGCTTTTTCTTTATCTTCAGTCTCATGCGATTTGGCATCTTCAACCATCCGATCGATCTCTTCTTGTGTTAATCCAGAAGAAGAGGTGATCTTTATGGACTGTTCTTTATTGGTGCCGAGATCTTTAGCAGATACATGAACAATTCCATTAGCATCAATGTCAAAAGCGACTTCGACCTGTGGGACGCCACGAGGTGCAGGTGGGATACCTGTAAGCTCGAATCTGCCCAATGTTTTGTTGTCTTTAGCAAATTCCCGCTCACCCTGTAGGACATGGACGCTGACTGCAGGTTGATTATCAGCAGCAGTCGAGAAGACTTCGCTTTTTTTACAAGGGATAGTTGTGTTTTTCTCGATGAGTTTGGTAAGTACACCACCCAGGGTTTCAATACCCAAACTTAGAGGAGTGACATCAAGGAGTAAGACATCTTTAATGTCCCCTTTCAGCACGCCCCCCTGAATTGCAGCACCCATGGCTACAACTTCATCAGGGTTAACGCCTTTGCTGGGATCTTGTTCGAAGATAGATTTTACTTGAGTCTGAACGGCTGGCATGCGGGTCATCCCACCGACCAGAATGATTGTATCAAGCTCGGTTTTAGACATTCCAGCATCTTTGATCGCCTGCTCACAAGGCGTGGCTAAACGATTAATTAGATCGGAAACAAGTTGCTCGAGCTTAGACCGTGTCAGTTTGATTGAAAGGTGCTTAGGACCAGCACTGTCAGCTGTGATAAAAGGCAAGTTAACTTCGGTTTCCAAGGTGCTAGAAAGCTCATGCTTCGCTTTTTCAGCCCCTTCTTTAAGCCGTTGGAGAGCCATTTTATCGTTTCGAAGGTCAATGCCTTCTTGTTTTTTAAATTCATCCGCAAGGTAAGTAACTAGGCGTAAATCAAAATCTTCACCGCCTAAATGTGTATCCCCGTTTGTGGATTTAACCTCGAAGACAGATTCACCATCAATGACGGAGAGATCTAGAATAGTGATATCAAACGTACCGCCACCTAAGTCAAAGACGGCGATTTTTTGATTTTTTGCTTTGTCGAGTCCATAAGCCATAGCTGCAGCTGTGGGCTCGTTTACAATCCGAAGAACATTCAAACCTGCAATCGAACCTGCATCTTTGGTAGCTTGACGTTGGGCATCGTTGAAGTAAGCAGGGACTGTGATGACAGCGTCAGTTACACTGTCACTCAGGAAATCTTCGGCAGCTTTTTTCATTTTTTGTAAAATTTTAGATGAAATTTCTTGAGGGGAATATGTCTTGTCCCACACTTGGACATAGGCATCACCGTTTTTTGCTTCAACGATTTTAAAAGGCATGACTTCGATGTCTTTTTGCACTTCCTCGCTGTTAAATTTTCGGCCCATTAAACGCTTAACGGCAAACACTGTATTTTCAGGGTTTGTCACAGCTTGACGTTTGGCAACCTGACCTACAATTAATTCTTTTTTATCATTGTAAGCAACAACGGAAGGGGTCGTACGGTTTCCCTCAGCGTTTGTAATCACTGTAGGGTCACCCCCTTCTAAAATGCTAATACATGAGTTTGTTGTGCCTAAATCGATACCAATAACATGCTTTGACATATGTTATTCCTCCTGGTTATCTTTTGTAGTCTCATTACCAGATGAAGGAATACCAACCTTAACTTTTGCAGGTTGAATGAGCCTACCATCCATCATGAACCCAGGTTCATATTCTTGGAGAACTGTTTTCTGAGTCAAATCACTTCGTGACTCAGAGTCCAGTGCCTCATGGATAGTCGGATCAAAAGGGCATTCGGTTCCTGAAATAATGGAAAGACCACACCGATTGAACGTATTTTTAAATTCATTTAAAGTCATCTGTACCCCATTGCAGATGGAAACTGCAAGTTCGGGTGAACCGTCATAGCTTTGGACCGCTCGCTCAAGATTTACAAAGATAGGGAAAATGTGCCGCCAGACTTGTTCTTGGGTAGATCGAACAGCCGCCTCTTTGCTTTTCAGCAGCCTTTTTCTCATATTTTCAGCCTCAGCCCGGATGTATAAAATTTCTGTTTCAAGTTTTTTGACTGAGTCTTCTTGAGGAATCTTGTCAGGTTTCACGCATGTTTCACCGTTGACGTCTCCAGGCACCTCGGAAGGCAGGGGCGTTTCAGGTGTTTCGGTATCTTTTTTCTCTTTCTTTTCCATAACTTATCCAAGTAAAACCATGGGTACTTCGAAGCTGGTAAGCACAGCTACCCTACTAATATGGGGATACGGTTACTCAGAGTCAAGACAGGAGAATAATTCTTTTAGGAGGCTGTCTAAGATCAACATGCCTTGAGGTGTGGGCGAGAGTGAGCCATTTCTACATATCAAGAGATGTTGCGCTAAAAGACGGACCAAAGCTGGTTTGAACCGAGATTCAAAAGATTCCTGGAAAGCTTGTTCGTAGGTTTGGACAGAAAGGCCTGAGTGCTTTCTGAGGTGTGCAATGAGAAACAACTGTTTGGTGTGGGTGTCAGACTCTAACGGCGTATTCGCAAGAGGATGTTGCGCCTCTTTTAAAAGTGATTGGTAACCTGTAAAAGTTTTGGGGTTTGTCCACTGCTTACATTGTATGGGGCCTTGAGAATCAGTGTAGGTGATGGAGCTATGCGCACTAACGCCAAGCCCAAGAATACTTTCAAATTGCCAGTATTTCATATTGTGCTTCGACTCGTGATCCAATCGAGCAAAATTGGAAACCTCATACCGGGTGTACCCTGCAGCCTTCAAAGTAGATTCGATGATTTCGAATTGATGGAGTAAGGTGTCTTCACTGGGGCCAAAACGGGTGGAGCGATGCGTACGCGGGAGGGTGAGTTCATAGGTGGATAGATGTCCTGGATCAAGGGTAAGAATATCTTGTAAGGTTTGCTTCAAAATCGCAGTTGTTAAACCAGGGATAGCAAACATGAGGTCAAGGTTTAAACGTCCCGGCCAAGCTCTTTTCAATAAATCAAAACGATCTCTCAGAGGCCGTTCGAACGGTCTTCCTAAATTAAAGAGCATGCTGGTAAAAGTATTTTGCACACCTACACTTAGGCGCGTAACTCCGTGGGCTTGTAACCAAAAAAGAAGGTCTTTTGAAATATCTTCAGGATTGATTTCGACCGTAAACTCAGTCAAGGTTTCTTGAGAAAAGGTTTTGTTTAGTTTTGGAATGAGGGTTTTAAGAACACTGCCTTTGTTGATGCTTGGGGTGCCACCCCCAATATAGATTGTTTTGGGCACAACAGCGAAGTCTCGTTGTGCAAGAGCGAGCTCTTGCATGATCCAGTCTGCATAAATTGGGAGCCATTTGTTACTAGCTGTTTTTACAAAGTCGCAGTACCTACAAATTTGAGCGCAAAACGGAATGTGAATGTAAAGGCCATCAACTAGAGGTTTCACCGTTCACTTCATCGGTAATGGGAATAGTGTGTTTGCAGCTTGGGCACGCCAAATGATAACCTAATTTCTTTGTCTCTTTTTCAACCATATATGGGTTGGCGCATTCCGGACAAGGCTTAGCGTTAGGTTTTTGCCATGATGCAAAATCACAATCTGGGTATTGGTTACAACCATAAAAAAAGCGGCCCTGTTTGGATCTACGCTCGACGACATCGCCCTTACTACATTTAGGGCAATCGACCCCGATGGGGAATGGGAGCGTTGTTTTGCATTCGGGATAGTCTTCACATGCAAGGTATCTACCATACCGTCCAAATCGTTCTAATAACCGTTTGCTACAGGTAGGGCAAGGCTTGCCAAAAGCTTTGGGCTCAATGATATGGATTTTGCCATTTTCATCTTTTTCAAAATTTTTAGCGTTCCGACATTTTGGGTAACTGCTACACGAAAGAAACTCGCCGCTTTTGCCCCATCGGATATTAAAGTGAGCATCGCATTGTTCACAGGTGAGATCTGTAGGAATCTCTTGCGCTTTAAGATTTTTCATTTCCTTTTTGGCTTTTTCAAGAACGATTTGAAAATCAGTATAGAATTCGGTCAAAAGTTCTTTTCTGCCAAGCTCACCTTCTTCGATCATGTCGAGTTTGGTTTCCATATTGGCGGTAAAGTCATAGCTCATAATTTGAGTGAAGTGCTCGGCAAGTAAATCACTAATGGCAGTCCCTAACGAAGTTGGAATAAGCTTCGCTTTGACTTTATCGATGTACTTACGATCAATGATGGTGGAGATGATGGAGGCGTATGTAGAAGGACGACCGATACCTCTTTTCTCGAGTTCTTTGATCAATGAAGCCTCGTTGTATCGCGGTGGGGGTTCGGTTTTGTGCTCAGTAATTTCTAACGAATTTAACTGGACAGGTGTTTTTGCTGTGAGTTGTTTATAAAATTCAGCACTCAGTATTGAATCGGTCTCATCATCTTGCCAAAGGATAAGAAACCCATCAAATACAACAGACTGTTGGGAGTGAGTGAAGATGTCTTTTTTATCTGCCGTTGAAAACTGAACTTGCCAGATGAGAAACTTTGCTTGAGACATTTGGGAGGCAATGAATCGCTTCCAAATTAAGGTGTAAAGGGCTAGCTGATCTTTTGCAAGAAAAGGCTTTACTTTGTCGGGTGTAAAGGCGATGTCTACGGGTCGGATCGCTTCGTGGGCATCTTGTACTTTAGAGCTTTTTTTGGCCGGGCCTTTTGGAGCGGCGCTAGAGCCCAGATAGTCTTTGCCCCAGGTATCCAAAATAAAAGATTTAGCTGCATCTTTTGCATCTTGTGAAACACGGGTGCTGTCCGTTCTCATATATGTGATCAAACCTTGGGTACCATGTTCACCCAGTTCAACACCTTCGTAGAGTTGTTGTGCGAGCATCATGGTTTTCTTAGGGCTGTAACGGACTTTTGAGGACGCGTCCATTTGAAGTGTACTAGTGATAAAAGGTTTAGGCGCACTTCGCGTTCGGTTTTTGGAGGAGGTCTCGTGAATATGCCAAGGCGCTTTTCTAAGCACGTCAGCTTTCTGCTTTAAAGTCTCTAGAGAAAGCTCTGAATCTTTAGGCGTAAATTTTTCCCCATTACATTGGGTAAGTTCTGCGTCCAAAGACTCAGGAGATTCTGTATTGAGTGAAACTTGAAATTGAGCGGGTAATTTATAATAGTCCTTAGACTGAAAAGCTTTAATTTCTTTTTCGCGTTCAGAAGCGAGTCGTAAGGCAACAGATTGTACACGACCTGCACTGGTTCCCATTTTTACTTTTTCCCAAAGTAGGGGAGAAATAAGGTAACCAACGATTCGGTCCAGTACGCGGCGTGCTTGTTGACTCTCATAACGTTTGTAATCTATGTCGTGAGGGTTATCGAGGGCGGCAGCCATACCTTTTTTTGTAATTTCGTGCATGAGAATACGAAAGATTTTCTTACCTTTAACTTTTTTCTGTATTTCTTCACAAAGGTGCGCGGCAATGGCTTCACCTTCACGGTCGGGGTCAGGTGCAAGGTAGATTGTATCTGCGTCTTTGGCCTTTTCTAGAATTTCGTTGACGACTTTGCGTTTCCCAGGAATCAACTTATATTCAGGTTCAAAAGAGCCTTGCTCAATATCAACACCGATTTTACTTTTCGGTAGATTTTTAATATGTCCAACACTAGCTAAAATATCGAACTGCTTAGGCAGGTATTTTTTTAGTGTTCTCGCTTTTGTGGGTGACTCGACAACTATCAATTTTCTCATATGACCAACAATGTATATTTTTTAACATAATTTACATAGGTGTTTTTCTAAAAGATAACAATAAGAGTTAAATATCAAGTATTTATACACCATTTACTCTAAGGCTTTCAAAAATCAAATCGAAAGCATCAGGTAGTTTTCGTATAACATATGCACCTTCTTGAATCAATTTTTGGTTTCCTGGAGCCGGTAAATCCATGACAAAGATGGGTTTTGAGAGCTCCAAGGCGGTTTGGATAGTATGGAACGTACCACTTCTGAGGCCGGCTTCTACAATTATCAGAACATCAGATAGCGCGGCAATGATGTCATTTCTAAAGATGAAATGGTAAGGGCGAGTCTTAAACCAGGGGGGGTACTCAGATATTAAGCACCCTTTTTGAGATAAAAGCCTAAAAAGACTGTAGTTATTTGCAGGGTAGCACTGTGTTATCGCTGTACCTAGCACCCCAACACTTGGCGTAGAGGGACTGGCACTCACAGAGCCTTTAATTGCGGCTGTATCGATGCCCATTGCCAATCCACTGACCACACTAAATCCCGACAAGGCGGCCTGCTCTCCCAAGCCTCGAGCCAGCTTGAGCCCTATGGGACTAGCTTTTCGACTTCCGATTATGCCGACAGTGGGTTTCTGGAGATGTCCGAGATTGCCTTTGAAAAACAATAGTTTAGGAGGTACCCCCAGCTTCAGAAGACTTTCTGGGTAATTTGGCCCTCTTGGCATACAGACGCCTATTCCGTGTTTTGAGAAATATGTAAGGATCGTTTTCTCAGTATCCCTAGGGGTCAAATTTTGGGATTGGTTTAGCCAATTATGCACCCTTTTTAAGCCAATTCCTGGGCTTCTTCTGAGTTTGAAACTGCGATTTCGTTGATATTCAACGTTTTCCATAGATTCAATGCTTTTTATCAATGTCATGAGACTAAATGAAACAACTTTTGTGCCAATCTGGATTTTTTTTAACCATTCAAAATCCTTTTCATTATTTGTGAATATAATTATTCATATGAAATCGGATAGTTATCTAAAAATATCAAAAAAAGAAAAAGAAACTATTTAATTATTTTGTTTTTTTGACTTGATTTATTTGAACAAGCAAAAGAATATATTTCCATAATTTAGATTTGATTATTATGTGGTATTTATGATAGATAGTATGGTAGTTTGAGAAAGTACAAAACTTGGAGATATGTTAGTAAGAACGATTCGCATCAGTGAGGGTAAGTGATGTTAGCAAGAGGAAGAAAATCAAGAAGGAAGATTACATCTAAAGTGGCCTTGGTCATTAGAGATCGAAGAGAGGAGCTGGGTCTATCTCAAATGGATTTGGCACGTGCTCTGAAGCTAAAAAGTCCTCAATTCATCAGTAACATCGAGCGTGGCTTGGTGAATATTCCCCTGAAGAAAATTGAGCAATTCTCAAAGGTCTTACAACTGGATTATAAATTCTTACTGAAACTTGTTCATGAAGAAAAGATCCCGCCAAAAATTCGAAGCTTTTTATTGGATCAAGAGGTTAAAACCTTGGATTCATTACCTATTGAGCTTCAAGCTATTGTTGAGAAATATTTGGGGTCGGACCGCAAAAAACGCCAAGACTTCCTGAAGTTAAGCTGTATTTTCTTTGGTTTGGATTATGAAACCTTCGTCGAAGAGTATTTTTCTAAGTCCCAATCCAAAAAAGATGCAACTGATACAACTGTGAAGTCGAATAACAAGGGTACTGTACCGTCAGGTTCAGAAGTATCTTTGTAGTTAGCGCGAATTTCCCCGTAGCATTGGTTGTAAAATTTAATATGAAAGCTTGCCTTTGGCCTCTTTTGCTTGATAAAGTTGGGGGTTGTATCTACCAATGGAGACCTGTAGGCTGTAGGTTACTTTAGAGGAGTTGGATTAATGGCAAGAAAATGTCAAATGACTGGTGTGGGACCGAAATCTGGGAACAAAGTTTCGCACGCGAATAACAAGACAAGAACTCGAAGTTTACCTAACTTACAGAAGAAGCGGTTTTTTGTAAAATCAAAGAAATCATGGGTAACGTTGAGGCTAACCACGCGTGCTTTAAGGACAATTGATAAGTATGGCGGTGATATTGAAGCAGCTGCAAAGAAATATGAGGAACTCAGAAAATGGATCTAGGCGCTAAAACAGCATTTAAGAAAGGGCGACGTACAGACTTGCCCAGAGATTTTGTATTCGATTACAAAGATGTAGATCGTCTCAAGCGTTATATTACGGAGCGAGGGAAAATTTTTCCACGACGTATGACAGGGCTATCTCGTTTTCAGCAAAAACAACTTGAGAATGCCATTAAAAGGGCACGCAAGATTGGGCTGATATCGTATACCATTCATGCATTTAAGGTGGATTTTTCTAAATACCATGCCTCACCCTTAACACGGTTGGCTGGTAGGCATCCTCACTATAGTAGAGGCGGCGCACCTACACACCGTTCTTCTGAAGTGGTGACACCACCCGCTACTGCGCCCGCTGTTGCACCCGCTGACGACAATGCGAGTAAAGACTCTGGTAAAAATACTGGGGAAGAAGGATCATCAAATAATTCGCCAGTGTCATGACGGAGAGGAGACCTACAGCATTAATATTGATTGCTGAAGGATTCCATGAAATTGAGGCGTTTGTACCCTATTATCGATTTTTAGAAATAGGGTGGAATGTGCAAATGTTATGCCCCCAATACTATGAAAGTATTCAGGGAAAGTTTGGTATGCATTTTTCGAACTTTCAGTCCGTGTCTAACTTTCCTTACAAGAAAGCTGATATTTTGATTATACCTGGCGGCCGCTCAGCCCGGTTTGTCGTTACGCGTCATCAAGCTGAAGTCCAACCCTTAATACACGATTTTCTTTCCTCGGGTAAGCCCATTGGCGCAATCGGACAGGGGGCTTTGGTGTTGGCCTACTCCAAGCATCCGAGTATTCGAAACTTAACATTGACCTGTGAAGAGAGTATTCAGCAGGAGTTAACGCCGCTTGTCGAGCGTGTCGTTAATCAACCGTGTACGGTATGTAATAATATTGTGACGTCCAGATCCAATCAAGATTTGCCTTATTTTGTCAAAGGGCTCTTTCACGTATTGTTTGAACGAGACAAGGCGTTTCAAGCAGCAGCCCTTCAAGCCTCAAAAACAGTTTAACTCTGCATCTAAGGAGAATAGTGTGAAAACAAAACATATGGTTGTATTTGACTGTGAAACCACGACCCCAATTATGCGAGGAGAGGGTTTTTCAAATTTACGAGTCTCAATCGCTGTAGCGTATGATTATTCTGATAAGACGTATCATGTTTATCGAGAAGAAGACATTCCGAAACTGTGTCAGTTGATACGACAAGCTGAACTGGTTGTGGGGTTTAATCATGTGGGGTTTGATTTGCCTTTGCTGCGAAACTACGATGCCTCCCTACATGTGGAATCTGCACGAAATTTTGATATTATGAAGGCATTTGAGAAATCCCAAGGGTTTCGAATAAAATTGGATCACCTCTTGAATAACACCCTGGGTACAAAAAAATCAGCCCATGGGTTGCAAGCCGTTGAATGGTATAAGCAAGGCGAAATCGATAAAATTATTGAGTATTGTAAGGAAGATGTCAGACAAACTCGCATGTTGTTCGATTATATTCTAGAACATAAGTCCGCAGCTTATACCAACCGCGACGGTGAGCGTGTGTGGGCGCCTATCGAACCACCTGATGTGGAAGTTTCTCCAAAAGGCGAAAATTTAAATTTATTTTAGAACTGTTGGTGCCCACCGCTGGGAAATCGCTGTAATCCGCCTGGAACAGGGTCAAAAGGTGCCTGATCCACAGTTGGCAAGATATCCCTGTATCGTCTTCTGTTTAAGAAAGGTTGGTGTCTTATGGCCCCTTGGGTATTAATGGTGCTCCAAGCTTGTTGTTGGGGTAAAGGATACCCCCAGTTATATGTGTTAGCGGTGTTCAGGTATTGAATAAGTTTATAGTGTTGGCCTTTTAATATCATGTCCGAAACCAACTGAGATGAGTGGTATTGCCCCGCAGGAGATCCATACACGCTGCTCGATTGAGCTGTCATTTGGACTTGGTAATTTGGTAGGATCGTATATGCCTGTGCATGCTCGATTGTTTTTGTATTCGAAAGCACCATTAAGGTGATAAAAGCAAAAAAGCCCAGTAAAATATAAAGAGGTGGTGTTTTCATGAAAAAGATCCAGTACTACTCTGTACCTATAGCTCTTATTATACTTTGTTTTTTTGTTTTTCAGGGACGCTTATTCGCTTTTACAAATATAAGCGCAGATGCCCTTGGTCGGGCAGGTGCTGGCGTAGCTGCTAATAATGTGCACGATGTTTATGGGTTAAATCCCAGTTCAATGCTTTTTTCACAATACTATTCTCTGGGTGGGTCTTACAACTCGTTAGGGAACTCTGTTAAAGGAAGTATTGTTGATACAAAAACGAGTGCGATCGGTGGGGGGATTTCATACGTTCATCGATTAACCCAATTAGATTCACTGGAAGAATTTGTAGAGTTTGGAGCTCAATTGGCACTTGCAGGACGTCCGTTGCCTGAATTGTCGTTTGGTCTTTTGACAAAAACGTTTTGGGTTAAAGAGAAAGGCAAAAAAGAACGTAAAGCTAAACTTGATTTTGATCTTGGGTTTAAATACGACATTTCTGAAACCCTTGCAGTGGGTGCTGTGGTTCGACACTTGATTTTTATTCCTAAAGAAGAAGAATTCCCGTCACCTAATTTAGCTTTTGGAGTTGCTTATACACCTATGCCTACGTTAACTCTAATGTTGGATGGGGGTACGTGGTGGAAAGAAGAAGCGAAGGAATTAAAAGGTGCATGGCAAGCTGTGATCGCAGCTGAGTTTACGCCGATTCCTGTTGTCCAATTGCGTGGGGGCTTTCGATTTGTGTCAAAAAAAGAGAAGAAGAGAGCATTTGCTGCGGGAATCAAACTTAATTTTGAAACCTTTGAAATTGCATACGGAGGTGAAGTTTTCTTTGCGGCAGATCCAGTTGAATACGATCACTCCGTCACCCTGACGCTGATATTGTAGGTTGAGATGTTACTTGAGATTCACCCCGAAAATCCGCAACGTCGATTGATTACAAAAGTAGTGGATCAACTTAAGGCGGGCGGCATCGTACTGATGCCCACAGATACAAACTACGGACTCACGTGTGATGTGTATTCGAAAAGCGCAACGATGCAGCTCTATCAGTTTAGAAAACTATCACCGAAAAAACCATTTAGTGTGTTGTGTGAAGATCTAAAGCAAGTCAGTGAATACACGTATATGGAAACCCCAGCCTATCGAAAAATTCGTAGGTGCTTACCAGGTCCCTATACGTTTATTCTCAAAGCCTCAGGCACGATGCCGAGACATTTTAAAGCATCACGTAAAGAGATTGGGGTTCGTATTCCTGATCATCCTATTTGTCAGATGGTTCTGGAGGAATTGGGCCATCCGCTTTTGATTACCTCTATCTTGCCAGAAGATGAAGAATCAGCTCAGAGTATTGATCCCACTGAAATACATCAACAAGAGAAGGCGTTAATCCGCTGTGTTGTAGATGCTGGCGTGATGCCACTTGAGCATTCGACAGTTGTAGACTTTACGGTATCGCCACCCAAAGTTGTGCGAACCGGTAAAGGCGATCCCAGCGTTTTCGAAACCGAATCCTGATGCTTAATCTTGTTATTCCTGATTTTCTAATTCTTTCTTTATTGAAGCGCCCCAATCAGACTCTTTATTAAGTAATTTTGCAAGTTCATTAAATTTATTAACCTGATATTGGACTTCCGGGTTCAAATCATTAAATTGAGGGTATTTTGTAGTTTCAGAAAAATCTGTAAGCAAGTGTGATATTTCGTTAAGTAGCGTATATATCTTTTTTACATTAACAGCGAAATAATAAATTTTCAGTGATTTGAGTTTAAATTCAGCCCGGTTTTCGAGCAAAAATCTCTCGACTTCCAGCTCTTCACCGTATGAAGAGCGCACTCCTGTAAATAGCATAGAAGTGTGCGCCAACTGTGAAATCATCCAATCTCTTAAAAACTCAGTACGTCGATCACCTTTTCGAAACATTATCTCAAATTCTCTAATTCGAGCTTCTAGATAAGACATTTGTATACGTGTATTTTCTTTAGCTATGTGAAGTATCCTTTTTCCAGAGGGGGCTGCCAACATCACGGTTTTGAAAGTTCCAGCATCTTTTTTTGATAAATAAAGAAACACATGTACGAGTTCATGAACGACCACGTATCTACCGACTCTTTTATGTCGGGAGAGTAGGATTAAGGGTGTGTTAATAAGGGGTCGCTTATAAGCTTCTGGTTTAAAAGAGTGCGTTAAATCATCAAATTGAAAATGTGAGTGTGGCCGAATGAACTTCCCTGCCATGTGTGCATTGGGAGAATCGCTTGCATTCATTTGTTTAATAAGGTTTGTAAAGTATTTTCGATTTTTTAAATATGCGTTTTTATCGTCCAGATTCAACTTTTTAATCCTGTCTGTCTCAAATTTTTGAAGTTCAAGATTTACTTCTTTTGGGTTTGATACATCATTTAAAATGATAACCTCCAAACCATACTGTCTGATCGCATGAGACAATATTTTCTCAAGCGTTTGGGCATTGCCTTCATGGGTGAGAATCATTGCTTTAAAGGCATCGACATCTATGGGTGTTTTAGACCATTTTGTTTGATAAGAATCTTCTGCAAAAGTTGGACTTTGAAAAAGTAACATACTAAGTAACATTAGGCAGAAATATGGGGTTGATGTTCTCATGGGATCTCCTTATAAAATAAAAGTAGATGATAAATTTAACATAAAATGTTGTATTTGTCTATAAAGGTGTTAAGGCTGGGCTGGGCTCTTTATTAAGTGCCTGTAATGATTTGTTAAATGGATCCATCTGCGGCTGTAGGCCGACGATCCTATCTAGTGCTTATTGCAGATCACTTCGAATTTATCAGAGCTATCCATAGTCAATATTAGGTTGAACGTTGGTTCTCCCCAGGTGAATGAAGTGAACAGTTTTTGGGTCAGAAAGTTATCGTATTTATTTGAATCTGCAATTAGATGTGTAGCATATTCAATTTTAATATTTATCTTCGTTTCATTTTTAATTTGCGATTTGGATCCCTATTTTCGCAGGGATGACTAGGGGATTTCTTCGTCAGACCGATGGTCTTCCTCGCAATTTCGAGGAGGGTCGTAGACCCGACGAAGAAATTATGGATGACCAACACTGAGAAATCGAGTACTGGTTAACTCATAAGTAACCTAATGAAAGGAATACTTAAATCAGGAGGTCATCCAATGGAAGATCATACAATGTATGTAGGAATAGATGTAGATGAT
>JAJCYS010000037.1 GCA_029262815.1 Deltaproteobacteria bacterium
TAAAATCAACCCGAAACAACCGATCGTGTAGCCACTTGAAATTTTTTGCATACCGCTTAATGAATGCATATTCATAGAGCTGGTTCGTCCAACCCAAATCAGGATATTCTTCATGCAATTTGGCATAAAACCCGTGCATGAACTTGGGATACAGCCACTCTCCATATCTAAAAAGATCTATCGCGTACATAACATAAAAGGAAATCCATCCTGCTTGTTGTGCATAGTCGTTGTCTAAATATAACCCATAAGGTCCGTACGCAGATGTCAACTGTTCTCTTTTGGTATGCGAATTTGTGGGATGCACCCAAAAAAATACCTGGTCATCTGATTTCAAAAACTCACTGTTGAATTTATTGGTGTTTACAGCGGCATCAGAACCAAACACAGATATTCGTTTGGCATTAATGAGTGGAAAAATTGGTTTCGAATGCACTGAGTGTGAGTTGTGAACAAAAATAAACTTTATTTTTGAAATAATTTCTTCAGCTGCTTGCATGTCAGGGTCAGATTGATACTTTATTTTTTTCAACATCCAATTTAAATTTTTTTTACTTCGATTCACAAGTGCAGTTCGAGATGACACAAAATAGGTCCAATACCCTCTGCGTCTCAGATGCTGAAGAAGTGTTTTCTCTTGTAAGACTTCTAACCCCGCATCATTCAATAGCGGGTTGAACAAAGATTGGATAAATTGTTCAACCACTTTAAGTTCAAGCAGCTTTTGTTGTGAATGTGAAGTTTCAATTTTTTTTTGACGCAAAAACTCTTTGAACTGAGGTGAGGATTGTAGAACGTCAATCGCCGATTCGGGAGTCAACTTCATGTGCCCTAGAAACTTTTGAATAGCCGGTGCATCGAAGTCACATCCGTATGAGACTGAAACTAAACCAAACACAAAAAGAAATGAAATAATTATTTTTACTCTGAAACCCATGAAACGGAAGTGTAGCACAAGGTTCTTTGTTTTCTTAATTTATATTATGGATTAAATCGATTTACTTCCCTCAAAAGACCTGATAGGGTTTGGGCAATGAGAACCGTTAAAATTCTATGCCTGAGCATGGGGCTCTTCTTAGAACTCACTCAAGCACGAGCCAGTGATATTGAATGCCTAGTAAATCTAGGCATTGAACGCTTTAGAGAGGTTGTACAAGAAGATAACTTTTTGAAGCAGTTCAAAAAAAGACTGTCGTACGAACCCTATTCGATAAAAGGACCCCAATTAAAAGCATTACTGCCAAATATGGAGAACTACTATCGCGTTCAAAAGGCACTCGGGCGTCCTCCCCTCTATGTGATTCAAGACATTGTTAATGTGTTAAGACGGGTTTATCACAGCAACCTATCTCCAGCTCTTCTGAATCAAGCACTCGATGCTGCATCACATTCCACAAAACATATTACAAACCTAATTGACCAATTTGAAAACTCGCAATATTTTTACCAACAGTTGCATAGTTTTTCTAATCGTACTGAAATCACATCTGTTATTAGTCACTTTAGAAGTCAACCCGTCCCAATTATTAGCCTATCTGCAGAAAATTTTCTCAGAGTAAAACTTACGATACTACTTGAGGAACTTCACACCCGAAGTGGGGGGGCACCATCTAAACATGCCATGTTATTTACTGTGAGTAACTTGACTCATAACTTATTGAGTACCAAAGGTATATTCACCCCTTATCCAAACGAGTTCGGCATCCGTGTCGTAAACGATATTTACACCATTGGCTACACAGGATTACTTATACATGAAATGGCACACGCTGTTCAATATAATCATTGGGATTACATGAAAATCGTAGACCATTATCTAACTCATGTCAGCCCCAAGTTCAAGTGGAGCAAAAGATTCAAAAATATGATCCCCCAATTTATAAACGACCACGATGAAAATACTGCACGTTTAATCAAGTCTTTTTTGGAAGGTGGCACATTGAATAGAGCCAATGGCAAGGAAGTCATTAACTATATCGAATTAACGCAATTTGACTCTATGGATTGGTTCCATTTATCGAACTACATCACTTTTCTAAAAGAAGTCCACGCATTTTACGTGAATGGTATTTTCGATGTACTTGATGATCCTTTTTTGTCTCAATTGAATGTAAATGATAATCCGATCAAATTTATTTCCAAAAAAGGTATCCATTCATTTGAATTCCATGACAACAGGTTAAAAAGAATTCTCCAACAATGGTACCACAATGAAATTCCCGGTCTTAATAAATTTGATATTCTTGACGCCATTGAACTCATCAAAACGTTATAAAGATAACGTCCGCAATCTGTTAATTAATTAATTATTTTAGGTTTTTTGGGACTAGCAGGGTAAACTCTTCACACTTTATAGAAAATCACCGATACGGAGTCGTATGAGAATGGATATTATGAATAAATTTTCTGGGATTATGTTATGTAGTATTTTCTGCGTCACACTTGTAGGCTGTGGAAACAAAACAGACCCCGGCACACAAAAAGAGATCAAAAAAAACCAAAGTACTGATACGGGGGCTGTATTAAACCAACTGATCCAAAGCGCCATTCAAGATCTCAAGATAAACGAAAAGCAAACTGACGCCAAAGCTCTTTTAATTCGACAAGGTCCTCCTACCATACCAACACTCGTCACTGTGCTAAAGCAAAGCGATCAGCAAGACATCCACCCCCCTATTGCTAGCGTATTGTTTGAAATCATCAAAGAAGAAAAACGCTTAAATACGCATGCGAAACATCATCAGCTCATTACAGAGATATTACAGATCATCGAGATTAATCTGAGCAAGCCGAAACCATTAGACGACACAAGTAAATCTACACTAGGCCACCTTGATAAACTCATCATACTGTTTGATAATTTAGCCGCCAAACAACTCATGGATGCATTTAAGAAAAATACTGACGTGGCCTACCGTGCCTATTTAGCTTCTTTATTTGTAGAACTTAAACAGCACGCGATGCCTGTTTCAAAAGAAATTATCTCGTTTATCAAAACAAAGCCCACCATTAGTGAGTTAAACAACGACCCCATTCTCAAAACCTACGTATTGTTCCTTGACGTCTTAATTACGATCACTGTTGAGCACGGGCGTTCCAACACATTAGACAAACAGACAGCTCTTATTTCGGACGTGATCACCCTTATCGAATCAGACTACAAATCAGAAGACCCACTTACCAAAACCCAGCAGTCTATTCACAAGAAATTGGGGCAACTCATTCTTCAATACGGTCCTATAGCAACTCCTTATATTCTTGAAGCATACAAAAATAGTGCAAAATACCCTGCGTACCGAACATTCTTATTTTCAATTTTTAGAAAGCAAGGTTCCTCTGCGAGACCCATAATAGAAAGTCTTCTAGAAAGTCTAATCAACCAAATCCCAAGTGAAATAAATGAGGCACAAGCAAATCTAGTCGCTATCAAATCTGAACTCAACGCTGAAGAAAAGAAGAAAGTTGCTAACCTCATGATTGATTTCATCAAAGGTGGATATGGCATCGAAGTGCAACAAACTGCCATTAAATATGCCCCTCATTTTATCGAAGACACTAAGATAATCGGGCAAGCATTAATGTCTCATTTAGGAGAAGGTTGTTCTACTGCCGCCTGTTCTGCTGCCCTCAAAGAACTGAGTCAACCTGTGCACTTAGGCACTGTGGCTATACAGAGAAATCTAATTCAAACTTGGGCCAAGGAACACCCCTCACGAGAAATTCAAGATGCGGCAATTCAACTGAAACAGGCTATAGATACTGCTGAGAAGGAAGCTGGTACACTATTAGAAACACTCGTTCAGTTATCAAGACGGGAGTTGAAGGACAGCCCCGAATTTGAAACTTTTAAAAACCTAGGCATCCTTACCCTGCCAACTTTTATTGCGTTCATCAAAAAACAAGGCCAAAATCGGTTACCACTCACTGTAAGATCTCTATTAGGTCAAATGGGCCCCGAGAGTATTCCTGTGCTTTTGACGGCTGCCAAAGACCCTGATTTTGAAGACTCCAATAATTTCGCGTACTTCGGGAACCGTAGCGCTCTCATGAGAGCGGCAAGACAAGAATTTCAGACATTCCAAAGCAATAATGAGTCAAACCCATCAGCCATAGCCGCGTTAAAACAAGAGACCGTTGCTTTCATCGTGCCTGATTTATTGCCCTATTTAGATAGTTCAATGCAACATTTAGGTTATTTTTTCACGTTACTCGGCAATACGGCTGTTGATCCGCTACTTTTAGCACACCAAAATAAAGACGAGAAAACCCAAAAAGGTCTGTCCAGAGCGTTCCAACTTCTGCCTTTAGAGGTAATCCCCACAATCATATCTGCTACAAAAAGTGACGACATACTCAAGTCCGAAGCAGCTTTTTATGGGCTAGAACAATTGGCATTCAAAAAAGTTAAATGGGATAGAAAAAACAACAAACCTCTTGGATCTTATCTGGATGTATTCATTTCTACTCTTGTTTCGGGACTCAGCTCAACACATTCTCAAAATGTGCTTCACGCGATGAATGGACTTGCGTTTGCCTCGAGGGTCATAGTAGATGATGAAAAAAACAATGCCTTTGATAAAACCAAAGCCTTTCTAACACATACTGATTCTGAGTTTAGACGCATGTCTGTACTCACAATATCCGAGCTTAATCCATCTAAAGAAACATTCAACCTTGTTCAACCGCTTCTCAAAGACCCCCACGAAACAGTCAGAGGAGCCGTCCTCACCGCAATTATCTACAACTTCCGACCCATTGCTAAAGATGCTGTCCCAACACTCATCAACCTCTACCCCAAGCACACTAAATTACAATCCACCATCTTAAGTGCATTAAAAGAAATCGCCCGAGAAGCGCCCGATGCTTTTGCGTACACACATACGACCTCGCTATCTGATGGTACAGAAGTCACAACCTATCCTGCTATCACGTTCTTGATTGAGATTCTGAAGCTTTCTGTTGAAAGCGAAGACGCCCTGTTTAATATTGTACCTATAGTAAATTTCGCAGGATCCAACAAGACCGTAGCCAAGCATGCGATGCCCAGTTTAATTCAAGTACTGATGGGCCCTGATCCTTCCGGCATGTTGTCATACCTTTTGATCAGTAATATTCAAGAAATGGGAGAGAATACAGGTCTTGAAATTGCTAACCCACTCCTTGACCAACTCATCCAAAATGGGACTGGAGAAGAAAAGAAAAAAGTTCAGGCCCTTAAAACTGAAATCAATAAACCGAAAAGAAGACGCTAACCATTAGCAATTTTGCTATGATTCTAGTCACACATGGAATTTCATAAAATGACTCTATTTGGTATTACTTCACTCACCCACGCAGCGTTGGAAGAAATCCAATCCCTTTCAAAGCATAAAATCTCCTTATACAAAACCCTACCTGAAGATTTATCTCTCGTGCAAGACAAACTCTCGTCTACAGATTGTCTACTCGTCAGTCTCGGCATAGATGTTAATGAAGCTCTACTCAACCACTTCCCAAATCTAAAATACATCGGCATCTATGGCACCAGCTTCAAACGAATTTATCTAGATGAAACCCAAAGACGCGGGATCGTAGTCAGGAATGTATCTGGTTACTGTGATGTTGAAACCGCACAATTCACCTTAGACGCCATTACAACGTATGCAGAAAAATCGAATGTCCCATTAAAAAACAAAACACTTGGTATCATCGGCATGGGTAGCGTGGGTAAAGAGCTTGCAAATATGGGTGTCAATCAAGGCATGCACGTTCTATATTTCAGTCGAAATCAAAAACCTGACCTCAAGAGTCAACATATTCAATACGTAACTTTAGATAGACTTTTGAAAAACAGCGATTATATTTCACTTCAAGTCCCCCCTAACACATCCATTTTAAACCAACGGGAGTTCGATTCGATTCCAGACGGCACTGTGTTAGTTAGCACCTGCGTAGGGCATGTTTTTGATCATGCAGCATTTTCGACCTGGATTCAGAAGAATCGCAATACGGCCATTTTTGATGCGGTTGCTGCTCGAACAATCCCTGAATTAGAACACTTACAAAATGTATGGGTTTCCTCACAGATGGCATATCAAACACCTGAATCTATGAATCGTCTTAAGAACATTTTTATCAAAAACATGAAACTACACCTTTCTAAGACTCCCATTTGAAACAACTGGCAACCATCAACTAGCATTCATGTTACACAAGATGGATGCCCGCTCACATGCTAGCGCATGTGTCGGGAATGTTGGAGACCACTTTTTCCAATTTATCGACAAGGAGATTGCTTTGTCGGACCGGGGTACAAGTGCCCTCGGCCCTTCTTGCAATCTACAAAGTAATTGAAGCAGAAGCTTGCTAAAAGCAGTCTTTCACTCATATATATATATAAAGATGTTAATTTTTCATGATCAGGGGGTAGCAAACATGATCAAAAAGATTGCTCTTTGTATAATGGTCTCGCTGGTAATTTCGACTACCGCCTTCTCTAACGATGAATGGACATCGGAACGAGTTGATATCTATTTGGCTGAAGTATTTAACGTCACAATGCATGCCTCAGAAATCACGCTGACTATGGCAGGATTACCAGCTAAAGAAGATTTTTTGTTTCATGCTGAAAACATTTCGAATTTAAGAAAAACGCTTAAAACCTGGAATCAAGTATTTACACCAACACAACATCTCTTAGATCTTCCAAAAGCAATCGACATCCTACTTTTAGGGCTCGAAAGCTTAGACACGGTCATTAATACCATCCACCTTCTCGGCTACAGCAAAAGCTATTTTGTAATGTATGAAATCGAGTCCATGAAAAAAAACTTAACTCATATTAAAAATCACTTTCTCGAAGATGAACGTCTCTTGCCCGCACTTAAAGTCATTAAATCGCAATTGGAACCTTTAGCCCAAGACAATCTCACTGCCCGCCTGACACCTAATCAAGAGAAAGCTTTGTCTGTGGATCAACTGATCAAAAAAATTACGCTGGCACAATTAGCATGGCCTGTAAAAATGACCAGCGCTTCTATCCGTCGACAAAACTACAGATTAAAAATGACATTCCCTAGCTTCACTCAAATCATCGAACCCAACTCTGGTATTGATTTTTCTGCAGTCAAAAAAGTAAAAAATACAAATTCAGAAGGCCCACCCCAGTTGGACCAAATCACACTAGACTCAAACAATGCCCTTCTTTGGTTAAAAAATATACCGAAAGCGGAGCATCAAGAAGCTTGGTGGCGACAGATGATGGCTACCGGCACACATGTGACTCAAAACACTGATTTCATAGACGCCATTAAAGAAAAGCAGGCCATTGCCCGTCAAAAAGGCTCTGACTCCTACGCCGAATTTAAAATGGGCCTCCAAGGATTTACAGTTTCAGAGGTAATCGATTTCTTAAATAATATTTTGGCCCAAACCAAAGAGCAGATGATAGGAATCAAATCTCGAATCATGCAGCAGGATCAACTCGAGACATTCAATCCATGGAATGTATATAAACATATGTATCCAGCGAGTGATAACTTATATCTTTATTTCCCATTCGAAAATCATTTAGACATTATGACTAGCGTGACAACGAAAATGGGATTTCCCACACAAGAGTATTTTGACCAAAGAAAGGTATTTTTTGACTTCGATGAACGTAAAGGAAAAGACTCCAACCCATTCTTGATGCCCTTTCGAATTCCGATGATCGGCACATCGGATAACCGGGGATCTGTGTTTGTTTCTCAAATTCGGACTCCAGAAAACGCAACGAGTGCATTTCGGGCTTTTTTTGCGATGACGCATGAATTTGGTCATGTGCTCCGATTTTTAAATATCCATACACCCTATTTCGCTTTAGCTTACGGTGGAACAGCTATTGAAGAGTTGTTCAGCAAGATTATGGAACAACTGTTTGAAGACGAAGAATTTCTAACAACCTATACCAAAACAAAAAGCGGTAAATCTCTTACCCTTGAAGAGATCAAAAACATAAAAGCTATCCAATCAGACGCTGAATTGATCAAAAAAAGATTTTCTGTGGCAATGGATCTAATGGATATTTATATCTATCACACAGATTTCAAATCCTACGAAGACATGAATCGATTTTGGTGGGATCTACAACGAACCGCTTTGCTATCAGACTTTAAAGATCCTGAGATCGCTGAATGGATCGCATTAAAACGGCATTTTTTCAAAGGCCCCATGCTCTACGGGTACACAATAGCCGAAGAAATCGCGAAACGTATTACGAAACTTCTAAAGGAAAAACACGGTGGCATGATCAATCAAAGATTCGGGCAGGATTTTAGAACCCTCATGCGCTTGGGTGACCGGTATTCACCTTTGGAGTTGGAACAGTTAGTCATTCAAAATAAATTACAAGAAATTGGCTGCGTATTACGATAATTGAGGTGCCTTTTGTGAGATATTTAAGAAAAAAAGTAATTATTTTTTTAGGAATTTCCCTAATAGGATGTACTGCGATGGCAAACCCTCAAAAAGGTATTACAAGTTTCGATGAACTCAGTAACGTGGATTATTCAACGTTACCTAAATCTCAATTCACAATACTCTCGGATGACACCCCCTTAACGTTTCGTGAATACTCAGGCCACCCTACTCGCGCCATCGTTCTTATACACGGATCTTCTTACCATGGCGTATCCCTTCATCCACTAGCAGAGTCAATCAGCACACAACAAGCGGCAGCTGTTTTTACATTGGACTTACGTGGGCATGGGCTATCAGGTGGAAAAAGAGGAGATGTGAGTTACGTCGGCCAATTGGATGACGATTTGAAAGAATTTATTCTACTCTTAAATAAACGGGGCTTCACTTCAGTTATCCTCGGAGGTCATTCCTCAGGTGGCGGGTTAGCTGTTCGTTTTGCAGGAGGAACACACCAAAATATGGTTGATGGCGTTATTTTAATAGCACCCTATTTAGGATATAACGCACCTACAACGCGGCCCAACTCTGGTGGTTGGTCCAAAGCAAACATAGGAGTCATTTTGCTCGGCCAATTCCTCTCTTGGCTAGGAATTCGATGGCTTGATCATACTACAGCGGTCACTTTCAATATTCCAAAACGATACAACACCTCTTTAACAGTTTCAGCATACTCTTATGCCATGGTGAAATCTTTTGCCCCAGCTAACTTTGAATCGTCTATTAAGTCCACAAAAGTCCCTTTACTCGTTCTCGTTGGAGATCAAGATGAGGTACTCGTACCCAGCGCGTTTAAACCCTTATTTAATAAGCTCATCCCCAACAAGAACAATATGTCTCTTCAGCTACTAAAGAATGTAAGTCATCTGGGTGTGCTGCTACATGCTTCAAAACCTGTGCTTTCCTGGCTAAAGTAAGTCCGCAGGGCCTACTACTTGGATTCAATTGCAGATGATTCCTGACAAGGGTGGGACAGGAGTGACACATGAAAGGGAGGGATGGCACATAAAAGGCAGAGATGAAAAGGAGATTGCTTCGCTTGCGCTCGCAAAGACGTCCTTTTTCTGTCATTCTCCGACCTGCCATTGTGAGCGCAAGCGAAGCAATCTAATATAGATAATTTCGTTGACAGGAGAGGGGAATCACGTGAGAATGGCCGATCTATGAAGCATATCATCAGAAAATATATTGGATTGGGCTGCTTATTAACGCTTGGAGCACCTACGTTTGCTATGGATCCACGGTGTCTGTTTGAGGGCTCGCGCGTAGATGCCTATGCACACCTTTTTAAGCAAAAAATGGCCGAACATGCCAAGAGGATTCAAGAGGTGTTAACCAACCTCGGCAGAAAGCATCACTCAACAACCTTGAACAGAATCCCACTCCAAGATTTAGCTCCGTTACTCACACTTTTAGATGACATACATTTAGCAGCTATCGCCCACACCGACAGATCCTTTGAAGGGTTCGCCAATTTAGCAAACGACCCCTTTAAAACGATCCTCTTTCCTCGTTTTGTTCGCGAGACTATCCTGGATGTTGGCAGTGGGCATGAAGGCGAATACTGGAAAGGCATCCAGTCACAGATTGACTCAAACACCATCATCAAAGAGATATGGGGTATAGAGCCTTTCCCACCTCAAGGGTGGCGAAACACAGGCGATCCTTGGACTAAATTTTTCCCGACGACGGTTGAGAAATTTATTGCATCACAAGATTTCAAATCTAAACAAGGCCACTTTGACTTGGTATTCAGTTTCAATTTTTTAAACTTCTTGATTCACCAAGCGGCTGGGACCCACAAAGGTGGGAATGCTTTTTTTAAACATTTCCAGTTCAGCCAAGATGTCATTAATCGTCTGGTCAATCATGGCATTGAGGTTCATAAAGGCCAACAACTCAATCGCATTATTTTTCTCACCCAAGCCCTGGCAAAACTTCTGAAACCCGAAGGGACTTTATTTATCGGGCCCATTGATGACATTCCAGAAAACAGAGCTTTGGTTAACTTGCTGATCGATCCTGCCTTGAGTGAAAAAACAAACCCAACCATCGATACATTGGATATTTCCGAACGTATTAACGGTATCACCCGCTTTGATATTGAAATCGTTAAGCCTACAATAACGTTAAATGAGCTCAACGAACAAATGAGACAGTACGGCATGAGAGACGACATACCCATTGATTCACATGCTGCGATGGCAGATATGGAAATTTCTCCCGACAGACAATCCATCTATTCACGCATGTTCTTTGTATTCTTGACGCCTAAAAAGGATTGAGTGATCTATAAAATTTTTAGAATCTGGGTTCTTGGGTTTGCATTTATCTCAGTTCCTGCCGCACTTCAGGCGAGCGGCGAAGAGTCAGGTTGTGTGTTTCGAGAAAAAGTACTTGAACAACTTATCACAAAACTCAAAAATTTAGATGAATCTGAGCTTACAACTAAAGCAGCTCAGTGGATTGACACTCAGTTTTATCTCATTGAGGTTCCAAATAAAGCAGAAAAAAACAAAAACCTTCTGAGAGAGTTTGTCACCTATTTCAAAATTCAAACTCATGAGCACAACAAACTACCCCGGTTAGTATGGCGAGAAATTCAAAACATCCTGCTTCACTTTAATATTGTAAAAGGCAGAACACACGATATGCATAGCGAGGCTCTACGTGATTTAGAAACTCATATACTACGTAATGCACCTCAGCCTGATTTATTTCTACCTGTCGAGCTTTCGCTTTCCCATATCCCATTCAGCAGCAAACGCGTCAAACGTGCAATCACCCTATTTATCCAAACAAAGACCAACACAAAACTGATGTCTCTCAAGGGATTGATCCAATATCAAATAGATCTTGAGCGAATCAATAATTCAACGTTTGATACTGATCCCGAAATTGACAAAATTAGTTCTATTCTTGATGACGCGTACTTTGATGCCGTCAATACACATGGTGTCACAACGCCACTGCACAAAGGCATCCTAATCCCACACTACTTCACTGACATCTCTCTGATGCAAACTTTGGCCCATGAGGGCATCCATATTACGCAGGAACTTTATTGGGATTTTCAGTTAATCATCGACCATTATTTTAAAACTGTGAAACCCCACATCAAATCCAGACTCCAATCACCGCTCCCGTACACTGCCACAACAGAAGCACTTCATAAACACATCCATTTTTTCATTCAACATTCATTTGATCCCACCTACCAACAGCAGGTTGTCCAACAGTTATATATCTCACAGATTAAAGATGAAGACTGGATTCCACTGCTAGGGTATATTCTGTACATAAGGGAGCTTCAAGCCCACATCCTTGCCCCTGCTATGATTTTTGGGCTTACGGATTCAGACATCGACTCTCAGTTACCTCCTAAGTCACAGCATGAAACATTGGCCACTCAATATGCCCCTCTCAGCTGGGCTCTCTATAAGACTTTTCCTTGGTTTGACCCCGATGATACTGATGTCCTTATCAAAAAACTCGAACTGAACTTAAGATCTAGAAATCCTTAGAAAATCAATCATTTGACCGGCCTACTCTACATTTTCTTGACAACTTTCATAAAAGTTTGTAGCATTACTATCTAAATTAAAGGAGTTTAATAATGAAAACGATTCTCTTCACAATGATAGCTACCATTACCACATGTACAGCCTATGGCCAATCCAAAGAAACTTTCGAGGAATACATTCGGGGTTCCTATTTTTCATCTGCCGAGTTTGGCTTTGGCAAAGCCGACCGATACGCACGAACCAAGGCTGTAGAATTCCTCGCGGAATGGAAGAAGTTTATCACCAAAAAAGTCAAGCACAGTAAAGACGTCTCCATCACGTTTAAGTGTGATGGCCTTACGGATGCCAGTGCAGGCAGGGACGGCGCACAGTATGAAACTCGATGTGATGTGACCATCACATATCAAGGTGAGCTCAAAACATATGTTTCTCAAACTTACTGTGCAGCCTACCCCAAAGGTCCAATCACAACTTTCTGCTATGACTTTGTCGAGAACACATAAGC
>JAJCYS010000038.1 GCA_029262815.1 Deltaproteobacteria bacterium
CTACCCTTCGATGAGGTCAATACCATACTATGTTTGCTCTGATTTTTATAAAATATGTGTTTATTCACAGCTGAATATTCATATGTCCATTGGTTGTTCTCAATTTTTTGATCTTGATTCAAATTTACCAAAATACTGCTCAACTGACCCACATTCAGATTGGCTAAATTTTCACCCTGACCGGCAACCTGTACTACTACAGCTTGCCCTTTTGGCATCATATCATCCGTGAATTGGCTTTGGACCAGTAATCCATGGTCCATATGCGAAATTTCCACAACCCCCCAAAGACCCTTATGCCCTTTTTTATCATTTTTAACGTTAAAAATTTTCGGCCTGGTCGGACTCCATGCAAGCTGAGCCAAAGATTTTGCACTAACCTCACCCGTTAACTTAGCCCAGTAGAGTTGCTTTTGCTCCTCCTTCTTACCCTCATCCTTTAAGATCCGTCTCGTCCAATAAAATTTTGAATTAGAAAAATCAATTTGTATCACCGTAACCGTATGGAGATCTGCTATACATTCATGGACCACTGTCTCGTATTGACCCCCAGAGCGAGTTGTCGGTACTTGCTTAACTTCCATGTACAAGTCGCCTTCTTTCATAAAGCCAGTTAACTTGACGTTGCGAGACTCTTTAGGCACCATCGTGGCTGCTTGAACAAATGAGCATAATGTATTCACTTCTTCACTCAAATTTACCATCGCACTCATGAAACCTTCAGTACGTTCACAAAATGGTTTTCGATTTTCTTCTTTTGTAAGGCCTTCAAATTTTTCCATTGACTCAGAAAGACCCAGCTCTCGAAGTTTGATATGCGAAGTTTCAGGCGAAATTTCTTTTTCATCAGGCAACCCAAACCACTTCAGGACATCATTAAGATTTGTTAAAGAAAATGAAAGTTTAAGCCCATTGTTTTGATTCTGATTTTGACTTGCTTTGTGACATCCGGGAATAATGACTAATATGCCTAAAATCATCACTAACCCTATAATTGGAGTTTTCCCTCGCATCCCACCTGTTAATCGTCACAAAATCAGGTAACCTTTATAGAGATTTTTGCCTTGAATCAGTACAGCCTATAAACCCATAGGAATACGACAAAATTTATACGCAACAGGCGGCTCACCAAGCGCACCTAACCTCATATTTAGCCAATAGCTATGAAAATCCATAGATTCTTGACACCTTTGTTGCCACTGCTTCAAAAATTGCACATATAACTGTGCATTCTGGCAGGTTGCCATCGAATGAAGCATTCGCTTAAACTCGCCTAATTCTTTCTGTAAATGTTGAAGCCCAGGCGTCCCCGTTGTCACGCCGTTGAACGTAATCATTCGACCTCCTGGCGGCGGCATAAAGAAGGGTAATCCAGGTGACACATGAGGAGATAAGTTAAAGTAGTAAGACATAGCTGCAGCTGCATTACAGACCTTCGCCTTGTCTCGTTTGCTACAATATTTCTTGCATTTGCCACATGCCCTATACGTAGCGGCGATATTAGGCCCCATTTCCTCTTCACCTCGCCTGAGTTCTTCCAAGGTATAGTCTATCCACTGCCCAACTCCGTTATAAAACTCTTGGGCTACACCAGCCCCTTGGCAAATGGCTAACCCTTGAGTGGGTATCCAAACCGATACTAAAATGCTGAGTAGATATTTATAACGCATCAGCCGTCCCTCCTTGTCGAGCTCTAGACATCTGATCGGAAGTAAATTAAAATACTTTATGAATGACTTGTCAATTAGTGTGTGAATCCAACAAATAGGCTTGTCAATAGACCGGGTGCAAGACGGCTGGGTATATTGACGCCTGCTACACTGTAGGCAGGGATCTTTAAATCGCTAAAAAACGTTTGCTCATCACATGAAAGCCCACCTTCAGGACCAAAAACCAACACAGGCATTTGTGTAGCTCGTTCCGATTTTCTGAGTTGAGAAATATCCTGTGTGGCGCCTTGATGAAACACAATACTATTTTGTTGATGCTTGATAAGCACTGTTTCAAGGTCTATCAATTCGATCTTGGGTTGAAATGGCAAACTTGCAACTTTCTGAGAATGTAGGCAAATGCTTTGGAGTTTTTCAATCCATCCTTTATTTTTTATGGGCTGACTAAATTTCAGCGGCACAATATATACGGTGTGTATTCCAAGAAAAACTGAAGTTTGAATCACTTCTTTTAACTGTGGCAACGCGAGTACCGGGATAACCCAACTGATATTTCCAAATGGCCTAAAGGATTCATAGACATGATCAAATATTACACGTCCGCCATCATGCAATATTCCATCTGCTTTGATACCTTCAGCATTGATAACATGACATGCTTGACCTGCTGAAAGACGTCGCACGTGATACGCATGATGACACTCTTCATCTGAAAGAATCACTTCACCTAATGTAATCGACAAAGCAGGATGAATAAAAGTAGGCGTCTTTCGATACGCTGACATTATTCAGTAGGCACGGATTTTGAAGGATCTTCTTTATTTACTATTTGTGTTGCATACCCTTTATCTGAAAGTAATTCAGCTAACTCACGCTGGAAGGGTAGAGGGCGATCGAGTTTCCCCTGTTCTTTGAGTATACACTTCACAATAGGCGCCAAATCTATAGGAGACGGCGCTTGATTCGGATTAGCCTCTTCCCACCGTCCTAAGGCCTCTTGATACAATGCTTCAGTTACGCTTATCATGGACAAGTTATACTGTGAATCCAGTTGACTTTCTACTCTTTTTTCTCAAAAACCTTCATAGCTTCATGGATGACCACTTTTGACTTTGACGCCCGTAAGGCCTCGAGTTCCGCTTTCAATGTAACGACTTGTACACTAATTTCAGCCTCTTTCTGCAAAAAAGCGGCCAAAAACCGTTTGGCAAAATCTACACATTTTTTTTCTGAACGAAGCGGCGTTTCGTTTTTTGCTTTAAACGTTGTGTCATCTTCAACCCACTTCAGAATGTACTCCAAGACAAGTAATACAATAGCGCTATCATCAAGATTGACCTCTGATTTCAGCTGAACATAGTTGGGAATCAGGGTTGTCCATGTTTTCAAGTTGGCTAATTTTGATTGAACTTCTTTTGAAGTCAGATCATCAGACTTCTTGTTTTTTTTGCGTATTTCTAAAAAAACAGCTCTATACCCTTTAAACAAAAGATTTTCTTGCTCTGACAGATTTAACCGTTGATCTGCTTTTTGAATTTCGTCAGAAAGTTGTTCTATCAATATTTGTGCAAGTTGTTTTCTTAAGGGGTTGATACGTTCAGCAAATAATTTTGGATCTAAGTGCCACTTTAAAAAATCATCAGAGGAGACTTGCTTCAGTGTCTCATACATTATTTCTAAGTGAGATCGTTTGATCTTGGTGTTTGCTTTTAAATAATTCATAAATGCCTGTGAGTCACCCGGCGCTGACACACCTGCTAGCATCACAACATCTTGCTGTGTCCAGCTTGAGGATGTACTACTGAGTAACGTAACCACTGGATCAAATCCAAAACTTCCATGGGGTTTTAGCAAAAGACGCCCTTTATCGGAAAAAGTATCAGAAACAAAATTCCAATCGTAAGATGTTTGGGGCACAAAGAACACATGCCGTCCTTTGACTAAAAACACCTGTTCTTTAGAAATCGAAAGCGGTAGCCCATTTAACAAAATCGAATTGCCTTTCAGGGCAGATTGCGTCTGGTAGCTTTTATTCAGTTGCAGCGTGTGATGTATGTTTGAAAATGAGATTGATGATGACAGGTTGGTAAATAGGGCATTAAGTGCACCTGGTGCATTATCTGGCGTTAAAACCTTTGTCTTGTAAGCACTCATATTGAAGTGGTGGCCAACATCCTTACTGTTAAACAGCGGCAATGACTCGGCAAAAAAGTCACTCAACGTTTGAGTTAACTGAAAAGCATCTTTTTTATCAGACTTCCATTGCACTTGACGTTGGAAATCAACCTCAATATCTTTAGCCACTTTCGCTGATAGCACATTCGATCCACTCAAGGTAAATGATCCTTTATACGATAGGCAGCCTTTTGATTCTTGCTCGAAATTGAATGGCTTGAATTTCTTCAGAAAATAAGCTTTCATTTCATCGGCGATAATAGGGGCCAATCGTTGCATACATGCAAAATACTTGTGCTTCATCAGTGAATAATCATCCCTAAGCTCATATGCCAAGTCTTGCTTAAATACACAGTCATTCGGATTGAATAAACGTTTTAATATTTTTTCAATAGGAACAGATGCTTTCATTACAAATGGCGTACATACATTTATTTCAACAGGTACTACACTTGTCCCATTTGAGTGAATAAGTATCGGATGCGTACTTTTCTGAATTTTAATACTGGCCGTGGGCGACAAGGACTTTAAAACAAAAGTCAGATCATTGCCAAACACATGTTTGTGAAAAGCTTTGGGTGTTAAAAAGTGGTCTAGATCAGTTCTTAAATTTTTATAGACTTTTAACATATGGTATGGCCCATACTCCACTGGACTCCCACCAAATGGTTTCATCATGTTATAGAAACGCTCGTGATATGACATCCCAAGACGAGGCGTTGGCGTGCTGTGCCGATCTGGAACTTCATCTAAATTTAATGTCTCAATTTTATCAAAATCAACAATAGGTCGATTTTCTTTTTTTAGTTTCAGGTAGTAATGAAGCACCATATATCGCCCGCGTGTTAAACGCCGAACAATACACGTCTCAGAATCACTTCGAAGGGCTCGCTCAGGTGTGTCATAAATTACTTGTTTGAGATAACTCTCCCATGCTTCCCAAAGACGTTCCTGTGCTTTATTCGTTTTCGTCTTGGGATTAGGTAGTGCCAAGGTCACATTAAACGTAAGCGTGTCTTTGTTTAGATCTTCCTTAAATACATGATGGAGCACTTCGACAAGCCTGTGAGCCTTGAAATCTGGAGATAAATCCCCGTATGTCTTTTGAAACCACTTCTGGAATTCTGGCCAATGGGTTTTGAGTATAAAATCCTTAAATCCCTCTTGGTGTACTCCTTCTTCGGCATACGTTAGTGTGAGGGGTTGGTTGAATGTAACCTGGGTTTTGAAAAAAGAGAAGTTCTGGATCAAAACCGTCCCTGTTGAGTCGGTTCCTTCACCCCAAACAGAAAGACATATTAGCATTCCACAAAGTAGGTAAAGATTTCGCATAGGACCTCCTCAAAAATCACGTTTGGGTTAATAGAACATATTCGGACCAAATGTAAAGCTCAATCGTCTATCCTTCTGCCTCAGTTTCCCAAAAAAAGGTATAATAGGAGCAGGCATATTCATGGAGGAATAACCGATGCAAAAACCTTACCATCTAACCGTATTTCTCGCTTTAATCCTATTTATAGGGTGCGAGTCAACAACCGCCGTTCGATATCAAGAAACCCCTTCAGCTGACATTCCGGAGCGGTTCATGACTGGATCTGGAAGCGGTGAGCAAATTAGTATGATGAGCCCTGCTCTCACACGAGATCAGAAGACGATCATAGCTGGTAGTAAACTGCACATTGCACTTCGAGCTTATACTCCGCCACTCGTCCATGCATGGGCGCAACGTTACGTCTCACGTGCTGCCTATTACAAACATTGGGATAGTGGCAAACAGGCAAAAGTAAAAAGCCAGTTTGTTAAAACCTATTCTGAAAATAAGCTTTGCTTTTCAATTCAATTTTGGGAAACAGACCCCTGGCTTGTTCATAATAGCGAGACCTGGAAAGCTACCCTAAAAACAAAAGCCGGAAAAAAATATCCCCTCACCCTTGTTGAAAATACCTTGCCCAAAATTGTCGTAGGCAGTGAAGCGCCTTTGCTCGCATGTGCAAACAAGCAAATTGATACAAGCAATGCATTTTCTGTTATTTTAACTTCAAAGATCGGAAAAGGAAAACCCACCAATCTTGCATTTAAATGGGGCATATCCAGGTATTAAACCCAACTCAAGCTCTAAGGGCTGTATGACGATACAGCCTATAAGATGGTGTTTTTCTTTTTGGGGATGATTCTCCTTCATACATCGCTGGATGTGATACGAGAAAAAGAGTGGCGTAGCCTCGAGACCTTTACGCTCATTAGTTCTAATGTAGGATGGAGCGTTTGGGTGATGGGAATGGCTGCCATCATGCTCATTTTTGGAAAAATGCAATGGCTACTTACAGGTATCCCCACACTCGGGATTCTTTCCCTCTACTTACTTCTGACAGCTGACACCATGAAATCTTACCCCTATATTGTTTGCACGCCTGAATCCCTGTATATTTGTATCCACACCTATCAACCTAAATGGGTTATTCCTCAAAAAAGCATTGAATCAGCTCAGTGGATTAAAGATTTTCTAATCTTAAGCTACAGAGAACCTGAAACGTATGAGTTAGAAACACTGCATATCGATACAAAGTGGTTTAAAGACCTTAAACCCCTCAAACAATGGCTCTCTCAGTCATCTCTTAAAAAAGCGGCCTGATTTTTAACCTTATTCTGTTTGAATCCAATTTCGAGTCCAGTATAAAAATTCAATTTTAATTATTATTTCAAGGAGTTAAGTTTGATTCGATTGGTAACTACTGCCTTGTTTAGTTATTGTTTGACTCTAGTCACGTTTTTGACGTATCACACATTACAGGGGAATAACAAAAAACTTATAGCAATTGTTCGAGTGTACCCTTAATCTCATGTAACGACTGTAGCTTAGACGTAAGCTCAGCTAGCTTTTCATGCTCCTTCTGAACCATCTCGGGAGGAGCATTTTTTGTAAATCCAACATTATCCAATTTACGTTCGATGGATCCTCTGCCTTTTTCAATAAATGAAATATCTTTTGCTAGACGCTCCAACTCTCGTTGTGTATCAATGGTACCCTCAGGATCGAGGTATACAGTTCCAGTGCCACACACAGCTTTCAACCAAACTCCCGTTTCTGGTTTTTGAAATACGACCGATTTCGCTCGTACAAGCCCGGTAATATAAGGTACCCACCCTTCTGGGTTGATCACCTGTGTGTCAACGCATATTGAAATTTTATGACCCGGTGGTATCCCAGACATGGATCGAACTCTGCGGGCAGCAGAAATAATCTCTTGCACTCCGTTCACCCATTGATCTGCTGACGAATCTTGGACGTCTTTGGCTGCTTCAGGAAAAGAGCTGATAATCAATGCCTCAGCATCTTTGTTCGGTAAAGCTTGAAACAATTTTTCTGTCACAAATGGTGCAATGGGATGAAGTAGTTTTAGTCCATCACGAAAAACAGCATACGCCACTGCACTTGTCTCATCTTTTGTCTGAGGATCGTTCATTAAAACCTTACAAAACTCAAGATACCAATCACAATACTCATGCCAAAAGAAATGATAAACCATCTGACACGCGTCGCTAAGCTGATAGGCGTTGAATGCCTTATCCATTTGCGTAGCAAGATGCTGGACTCTCAAGCACATCCACTGATTGATGGGATGTAATGTCGCGAAATTAGGCACCTCTTTCAATTGCCCAGGTGTGTTTAAACACAAAAATCGATGGGCATTCCAAATTTTATTCATAAAATTTCGATACCCTTCCACACGATCCTTGGAAAGCTTCACATCACGGCCTTGCCCAGCCATCGAAGCCAAAGTAAACCGTAAGGCATCTGCACCATGAGACTGAATCAACTCTAGGGGATCTACAACATTCCCCTTCGTTTTGCTCATCTTCTGCCCTTTTTCATCACGAACCATCGCGTGAAAGAAAACATCTTTAAACGGAATGTCTCCACCAAATTTCATGCCAAACATAATCATCCGAGCAACCCAGAAAAAAATAATATCGAACCCTGTCTCCATAAGTTGGTTGGGATAAAACTTTTTTAAATCAGCAGACTCCTCGGGCCATCCCAATGTTACTAGAGGCCATAAGGCAGAACTAAACCATGTATCCAGAACGTCTTGATCCTGCATAACATCAATTGATTTACACGCTTCGCATGCTTTGACATCATCTTCGGATACGGTGATGTGATTACAGACATTGCAAAAATACGCAGGTATCCGATGACCCCACCAGAGTTGTCTCGAAATACACCAATCTCGAATATTCTCCATCCACTCGAAATAGGTTTTGTCCCAACGCTTCGGTATAAACCGAATGGATTCTTGTTTAACGGCATCCAACGCAGGTTTAGCAAGTGTTTCAGTTGCGACAAACCACTGCTGGCTTAACCGAGGCTCTACAACAGCCCCTGAGCGTTGGCTGTAGCCCACAAAATGTACATGCGGGTTTTCAGACTCCAACAATCCTGCATCATCAAGGGCAGCGACAAACTTTTTTCGACATTCTCGTACACTCTGTCCTTTGTACTCCGGGCCCGACTCTTCAGTCATTCGCCCCTTGGCATCAATCACTTGAATAATGGGTAGCTTGTGCCTTGCTCCAATATCGAAATCGTTAAAATCATGACCAGGTGTCACCTTCAATGCACCCGAACCAAATTCTGAATCCACATATGAATCCGCAATCACAGGGATTGCCCGACCGACTATCGGGACAATCACATTTTTGCCAACAAAACGACGATATCGTTCATCATCAGGATCTACAGCTACCGCAGTATCAGCAAAAATAGTTTCAGGTCGTGTGGTTTCGACGGGCAAATAGCTTGAGTCATCCCCTTCTAGCATGTATTTCACACGCCACATAAACCCTTTGGTTTCTCGTTGCTCAACTTCTAAATCTGATAACGCGGTTTCGTCTTTTGGACACCACGAAATCATTCGCTCCCCCCGATAGATCAATCCTTCTTTGTAGAGCTGGACAAAGACTTTTTTTACCGCTTGCTTGACATGATCATCAAGCGTAAAACATTCACGTGACCAATCTAGGGATCCCCCCATCTTGCGCATTTGTTTGACAATAATGTTGTGGTGCCGTTCCTTCACCGTCCACACGCGTTCTAAAAATCGCTCACGACCCAGATCAAGTTTTGATTGCCCTTCTTTGGCAAGCTCCCGTTCAACGACAACTTGGGTGGCAATACCCGCATGGTCAGTTCCCGGAATAAACAACGTATCAAACCCCTTCATTCGCTTGTATCTGACAATGGTATCTTCAATGGTATCGGTCAGGGCATGGCCCATGTGTAAAGCACCCGTTACATTAGGTGGCGGTTTGATAATGCAAAACGGATCGGCCTCGGGTTGCCCCGGCTTAAAAAAACCAGAGTCTTCCCAAAAGGCATAAATCTCATCTTCAAATGCATGCGGGTGGTAGCTTTCTTGATCCATATCCCATAAGCCTAACTTGCTTGGTGCTGATTCTCAAGGATCGCGTATGATTATGGTATGGGGAGAATATTCTCATTCTTGACGTTGGCCTTATTGTCATCCTGTGGCCTTTACCCATTTCGTCCGCCTATATATAATAAAGCGCCAGGAATCTACATCCAGCTTGATTTCCCTCAAAATACACCCACAGTACGCATTACTATAATCCCCGATAAATCCCAGTACCGATTTAGATTGCATCCATGGAACCCAGACGATAAAAAAAGCCCTGTTTGGATGAGGCTGGTTGAGAGTCTAGAGGAAACCTATGGGCACGTAAAAAAAGATCTACACAAGGGAACCGTCTCTCTCCTATGTAGACGAATATGTGAATTCAGCTACAAGTTGCCTACCCACACGCTGACCTATATTGGGGAACCTTATCTAGTGCCCCAAATTGCAAGCCATCTTCCTGTTCAAATTTACTTTCATCACCGTGTGTCAAGAAGTTACAGCTCGTACTGTGGCTCACACGCAACGTGCACCGTACCTCAAATGACACAGTTGAAACATCAGTTCACCTGGTGGGCAAAATACTATACTGAACAATTTTTGAATTGGGAGATTCCCACAACCTGGATCATAACTGATCCGCTTTCTTTAAAAGAAACACGACAGGTACAAACGATCTTTGAAGACGAGCTACGGAAATGGACTCCAAAGCTCAAGAAGACGCATGTAACTTCGTTAACTTTATTTATCAGTCCCAAAGATACGCCCCCTCAAGTCCTGACGGAAACGAACACGATACTGCTTAACAAATCTGATTTTTTGAAAAAGGCTCGATGGTATTTGCGCAAGGCTTTTTCAGTTTTGAGCAAAAAAGACGTTCGTTGATCAATCAAAAACTTAATGTGTAGGTGCTAGGCCGATCACGCGGTCTCGGGGTTTACACGCTGCAGAATCATCCGACGGGTTGCTAACCACCATAAATGTTTCGTATCGCGCTTTCCATGTTTTTGCGTGTTGTTTCAAAATACAAGGATACCCATAAGCCTCTTTGTTTATTTTGAGCACCCAGCGATCGTCTGGCATCACTTTAGCTTCATTTAAGGCTTGTGTAATATGCACGTCTGAAACTTGTGATGATTTAACTGCACGATTCAACACAAAACGAAACTCTTCAAGTAATCCCTCTCCGACCAAAGCTAGAGTGCGCTTTGGACATGCTGGATAGACGTCACCATCCTGATATGCTTTAGGTGTCTCCATGACTTCAACAACGACTGAGGCATCAGTGGGAGACAACTTTCCCCGAACAGAAAGCTTTGAGTTTCGAACAATGCGGCATCGGGTTAGAAAGGGAAGTGCAAAAGAGCTGCCATACCTAAATGGCAGATTTAGAACTTCTGCATATATATCCCCAATTAAGGGTAAATATGAGGAACCCTGAATAGAAAGCCCTGACCGTTTGTCCAAAAACCCCTCAACACGTCTTAGGAGAGCTAGCCGTTTTGTTTGACGGAATGTCTCGCGCAGGTCACCTTCAAAAACGAATAATCGACCAACGCCACAAATTCCACTTGAGACAGGTGCTTTTTTGACTTTTAAAATAATTTGGGCTTGAGCCTTGGGATTCAAAACACCAATTACTGAAAAATGATACTTCTGGGTGAGTTGGCATAGGTGCCCAGTCCCTAATGACTCGAGCTGTAGGCGGACGCCAGCATAGGGTTGTAATACTTCCCAAGCGGGGACTTCTACTCCTCTCACTCGAAAGTAACCTTGATGCTGAGATGCCTTAATAACGGCAAGCAGCTCACGAGAAAGTAATACTTCGCCTTTTGACTCAAAAGTCACCGAAAGTACACCCACACACAAGATGGTGTAACAAAGTTTTTTTAAATAAACTACCATAGTTAATACAGTAAATAAGGATAATGGTTTTAATGCAAATTCACAAGCAGATAATAAGCATATTATGACATATTCAGGGTTTGGTTTAGAAATTATGAAAAATACGTATAATTATTAAGGAGTTATGTAAATCTGCCCTAAAAAGGGGCCAAACACCCGAACATATTCAAAACTTGACGCATAAGCAGATATTCAGTAGGATATCCCACTATTGAGAAACTACAAAGGATGACTATGTCTGAAAATGAAAAAGCGAAGCAAGTGGAAGAGCAAAAGGCACCTCGTCGTGCCAGGCTAGATAAGACGACCTACATTACAAAAGAGCAAGCGCGTGAGTTTAATTCTTGGATTCACATTGACGCTAAAGATCAAGTTTTGGGCCGACTGGCCGCAGTGGTCGCAACGCGTTTACGTGGTAAAGACAAGCCTGAATTCACACCGAATGTGGATGTGGGTGATTATGTTGTCATCACGAATGCAAAAGAGATTGTCTTAACAGGTAAGAAGTGGAAAGACAAAATGCTCTATGACCATACGGGATATATAGGAAACTTGGTTTCGCAAACAGCTGAAGAGCTACATGCAAAACATCCTGATGCCTTGATCAGAAGGGCCGTTTCGAACATGTTACCTAAAAATACATTGGGTAGACATATGATCAAAAAATTAAAAATATATGCTGGGCCAGAGCACGATCACGATGCACAGCAACCCAAGACGATTACAGTGGAGTCCCGTTCATGAAAAAATTAGATGTTTCACCTAAAGTCATTAGCTTAGCAACCGGCCGACGTAAGAATGCGGTTGCACGTGTTTTTCTTCGAGAAGGCGCAGGCAGAGTGTTCATAAATAAAAAACCGATGAACGAATACTTCACGTTTGAAACGCAACAAATTATTGTCAAAATGCCTCTTCATGTTGTTGAGCTTGGCAGTCGATTTGACATCACCGTTAATGTTCAAGGCGGGGGTATAAACGCCCAATCTCAAGCCACTCAACTTGGGATTGCTCGAGCGCTCGTCAGCTATGACAGTGAGCTTCGAAATGCGCTCAAGCCATTAAAACTTTTAAGACGTGACTCTCGTATCAAAGAACGTAAAAAATACGGTCAAAAGGGTGCACGTGCAAGATTCCAGTACTCGAAACGATAGTCTCTATCGAAATTTCTTTGTATATTCAGCCCCCTGGAGGTTTTCATCTTCAGGGGGTTATTTTTTTAGCCTATCCAACCGATAAGCCTACATGGGAAAAGTAAGAGTTGGCATAGGTTTCCTCTGTTTGATCCTTACGCACCCCTGTTTTGCTTGGTCGACACTTGACGAAGCGATATCCGAAGGCACTACCGAGGCTAGAAAAATCTTGTTTGACCTTTCAGTCACTCAGCGGTACGGATACGAGATTCAAAAGCTTGTCAATAAAGGGCTTAAGATAAAATCTTATGGCTATGGCATGAAGACACAGGTCTTGCTTGATATAACTGTTCAAATGAGGGAAGCCATCAAAACCCTATTGTCAGATCAACAAGGTACAGATGAAGATTTAATTTATTTACACACGAGGGGAAAAGGGCTCCTTACCTACATTCAAAAAAAAGGGTGTCCGCTTTCTTTACAAAATATTCCTCAAAACAAAGGGCCATACGATATTAAGCGGTGGTATAAGAACTGGATCAACACACTTTGTGCTGTTCATCTGCCCATGGAACAAAGCAAGTATCAACAATTGGAAGATAGACTACCTTGACAGGCTTACTTTCCGTGTAGCCATATTCTATTCTCATCAATTATTGCTTGGTTCTTTTTATGATCGGGTTCCAAATGCCTAACGTACATCTTGAACGAACCCCCTACAACCATTTTATCTTTTTGAGGAAAAACATATTTATCTTTATGAAATACCATATAGGTGAGATCGGGATCGGGCTTGTAATGAACCAAGTCACCCCGCACCGGATGCAGATCATTAAATCCAAATAACGTGGACCCTAGTCCTAACGTATTGAATAGAATTTTTTCTTTTATATCCATCACGTCTTGTATGTCACGAAATTGCTGGCCTATATTCATTTCAACACCTTGCTCGATAAGATTTGAATGTAAATGATTCAAGTAGTGAGGTGTATCAATCAGAATGGTTTCGAATAAATACCCTTTTTCATTTCGAGATTTAGTACCTGGGAATGGAAGTGGATTAAGAGTTTTCACCGGTGGGATTAATCCCTTCGGTAACTGCTCCATCCCCGCTAGAGATTCTAGTGCTGTGTATAACCGCATGGGTGAAATTCCTATGCCGGCGCCCGCAAGTTCAAGTAATAAGTTATATGATCGACTTTGTACCCATGTATGTTTTTGATGCTCCCAGAGATCTTTCGTTTCCTGTACACAACAGGGGCTGAACAGCCCACCTGCCTTATTAGATACCGTATCGGAATAGTGTTTCTCAGCATAAATCGTTACTGTAAATCCAAGTTTAGTGAGTAAGTAGGCTACCGCTAACCCATTTACGCCCGCACCTAACACCGCAATTTGAGACGCCGAATTTAAACTTTGTGGAATCGAGCGATGTACGCCTAACTCTTTTAAATTATCGCCTGGAATTCCTAACGGATTTACTTTAAAGAGGGGATCAAAATAGCCACCTACGTTCAAATTCATCTCTACAAGTAAATGGTTCACAGCAAGTTCAGCGCTTCCCAAGGAAAAACCTAACCCACTCCCTCCATGCCCAAAGTTATGAATCAAAAGCTTCCCGCCTTTAGAAATCCTATACAGTACATTCCCTATTCGTATGATATCTGTTGTTTTATTCTGTTTTCCAAGGATCTGCGTACTAATCAGAAACCCACTATCCTTATAGGGTCTTAATCCGGATACGGTTCCAATCATGTTTTCTTTTGATAAACAGGGCACATGAATCGCTTCAGCCGATTTCCCGAAATAAATACTCAGTACGCATGTCGCTATGAATAGCAATGTTGAGTAGTGCACAGACCTAGGTTTCAAAGATACTCCTTTATTTCGTTTAGAATATCATGCACTCTAATTTTTTTGAGTAAAGGGTAGTTGGATTCCGGACACTAGCGTATCTTCGCAGGAATGACAAGACTGGGGGTGATGGTTCTTCACGCTATGACCGTGAATAGAGAAGATCAGGTACCCTCGAGATAGTTTGTGGCGTAGGTGGTTTGAGCCTCTGTCAATGCATCGATTTTGATATCCATCGAGTTCAATTTCGCAAAAGCAACCTGAAGGTCCAAACTCTCAGGTGGGGTATGCACCCCCACCTCTAAATCTCCATTGGCCTTCGCAAGACTAATCATCGCCATCAACTGATTCGCAAATGACATGTCCATCACTTCACTCGGATGCCCTTCCGCAGCTGCCAAATTGATCAACCGTCCTTGCGCCAATACGTACACGATCCCACCCAATTTCCGCTGATACAACTCACAATTTGGGCGTATCGTTTGAGGTGCGTCACACAGCTCACCCAATTCGATTAAATTAATTTCACAATCATAGTGACCCGTGTTACACACAATAGCGCCATCTTTCATGGACGCCATATGATGGCCACGAATAACATCTTTCATTCCCGTAGCAGTGATGAAAATGTCCCCCTGCTTAGCTGCTTCATCCATCGGCATCACAGAAAACCCGTCAAGTAATGCTTTCAATGCAGCGGTAGGGGACACCTCAGTCACAACCACTTTTGCACCCAACCCACGTGCACGCATCGCACATCCTTTGCCACAGTGACCGTATCCCGCAACCACCATGACTTTTCCAGCTATCAATACACTCGATGCACGCAAAATACCATCTAAACTACTTTGCCCAGTACCATACACATTATCAAAATCCCACTTCGTTTCGGCTTCGTTTACCGCATACACTGGATAAGCCAATACCCCATCAGCAGCCATCGCACGTAGTCGATGCACCCCCGTTGTCGTCTCTTCTGTCCCACCAATGATACTTGGCAAACAATCCTTGCGCTCCGTATGCACACGCGTAATTAAATCTGCGCCATCATCCAACGTTAAAGTGGGTGAAAAAGTTAATGTCTCATCAATGGCCCAATAAAACTCTTCTCGGCTCATGCCATGCCACGCATACACGGACAACCCCGCGTCCGCCATCGCAGCTGCGACATCATCCTGCGTGGACAAAGGATTGCATCCAGACCATTTCAACTCAGCACCCAAGGCATTCAGCGCTTCAACTAAAATAGCAGTTTCTTTGGTTACATGAAGACACCCTGCAATACGTTGCCCTTTCAATGGCTGTTCTTGCTTATACTCGGCAACTAACTTCGCTAGAACAGGCATATGCTTTCGAGCCCAATCCATTTTCAAATGACCTGATTGAGCCAAACCAATATCTTTTACTTTGTAGTCAGACATATGTAACTCCTAAAAAACTAGATTAGTGTTTGGGCGGTTTATCGTCCACATTTAAAACTCGTGGTGTCCGTAATATTTCAAGCTGCGACAACCCAAAGTGAACATTATAGTCCTTACCAAAGCGATGGTAAAGCACTTCAGCCTTCTTCCCGATTGGCACACGTCCAAGAACCCGGACAAAATCTCTAATATTTCGAATTCGAAAGCCATTCACTGCTTTAATGACGTCATACGGCTTCAACGACCCTCGATCGCCCTGTGCATCATCTAAAATATCAGTCACCTCAACACCCAACTGATCAGAAAGTGCATATCCAGGTGTGTCAGGGTTAACGTTGTGCACTGCTACACCAGAAGCCAAGGCATACTCCTTGATCTGAAACTGAGCGCTGTCTTCGATATTCAACTTTAGTTTTTTGAACGCCCCATTGCGAACAACCACTACAGGTACATTTTTGCCCACATTGCGATCCAAATACCGATTCACAAAATCAATCGTATCTTCCATGACATAGTAAGGCCCTAACTTATAAATCAGATCAAAAGGCTTCAAGATATTCGTCGCAGGCCCACCCGGCGTCGCATGGGTTACCACATACATCCCCTTTGAAAACAATTTGGGCGGTCGTGGCATACCCGCTTTGAGATACCAGTTCAACCGTTTGTCATCCACCTTCGTAAACTGTGTCCCTAAATGAGCGCGGCGAACTTTTTTGACCTTGCCCGTCAATTTGGCTTCACGAATAATATCCATAAAATCATCGGCAGACAGAGCAAAGGTCATTTTTGTATTATCCTGAGCTGAACGGTAGGTATTCATCCCGAGCACATTTCCCGTTTGAAGACTAAATGAAGGCCCACCAGAGTTACCCCCCGCAATGGCCATATCAAGCTGTAAGAACCGACCATATCCGACTTGCTTTCGCATCTCAGCAGCCACATATCCGACAGAAAGTGAAAACTCGTATCCAAGGGGATGGCCAAAACCACCTACTCGGTGCCCCGTTCGTATCCTTTTGGCACTTTGAAAAGTCGCCTCAGCCCATTTAAATTTAACTTTCTTAGGGTCAACTTTTAATATTGCAATATCCATTCGATCATCGAGATAAACTCGTTTTGCGAGTACTTTTTCTTTGTTGTGAAATACGACATGGATTTCGGCAGGACTTTTTGTAACTACATGGCGATTGGTTAAAATCAACCCACGTTTTGTGTCGATCACCATCCCACTACCTAAATACGGATTGTTCTCAGTACTTTTTTGATCCCCTCCTAAGCCGATAAAAACTCGGGTTTTCACCAATACTGTGTACCGATAGGATCGAGACACGATTCTCTCAATCCGGGATGGATTCCGTGACGAATTAGAATAACTATGACTACGTTTCGCAGGTCGTGCTGCAGACGTAAAAAGCACAACTACACTTAATACACATATTACCGAAAATCGCTTCATAGACCCTGAGCCCTTTAAAAGTAGATACTGACTAAAACTACACGTTTTACCCCTTTCACTATATGTTAGTTCGCATTAATTGCCAAGAACCGCTCTACACGGGATACCCTATCCCTTCTTTATCGTCAGAAAACGAATGGATCAAAGGACGCTCTCCTTCATACGTTACTGTCGTCTTGTCATGAAGCGGAATTTTGCCACCCCCTTCAGCATCATCGAAAACCAAGTGTGGAATAGCTGCACCCGGCAACTCAGCCCACAACCCTCGCCATAATGTCGTAGCCTCAGATACGGGCACCATAAAATGAGCTGTCCCTTGGGCCAAATCACACAAATGTAAATACCCCACATGCACCCCCAATGTGTATAGGGACATGAACGTCTCCTTGAGTGCTGCCACCGAATCATTTACGCCACGCAACAAAACCGATTGGCTATAACAGACCATTCCCCGCTTCATCAACGTTTTCACGATATTGGAAAGTTCAGGTGTCACTTCGTCTCGATGATTCACATGAAGATACAACGTCAGTGGTTGATGGGCCTCTAGAACATCGTAGACCTCTGGTGATGAAAATCGTTTTGGATGAAAAATGGGCGCCCGCGTCCCAATTCGAATACGCAAATCCGGTGAAATGTCCCTCACCTTACCCAGCAATTCCGACAATTGGGGGTCTGACAAAATGAAAGGATCTCCCCCCGTTAGCAAGACTTCAGAAATTTCAGGGTGCTCACGTAAATAGGTATCAATTGGAGCCCAATGCTCCAGAACGGTTTTGGTCGAGGGTGGGTTAATAAACCCAGCACGAAAACAATACCGACAATAAGCAAAGCATTGTTGTGTAACTAAAATCATGGCGATTCGGGGGTACCGATGTACAAGATAAGGTACGGGACTATATTTTGTCTCTCTCAATGGATCCCATGACAACTCAGGCAGCATAACTCCTTCACGTTTATCCGGCTCCACCTGTTTCATGAGGTGCGTTTTACCTCTCATGAGTCGCTTAAAAAAAGCAGGGACTCGATTGGGAATTCGTTCTGTCGTCACCACTTTGCCTCACTTTAAAGGGTTTTTAGCCCAATTTGGTATCAAAATAAAATGCTGTTATAATTCGGTTTTAATACTATTTGCACGCTCAACATCATGCGCTTGATATAATAAAGCAAAAACCGACCTAGGAGGCCACATGTCTTTTCAGTCCATACCACACATGATTGCCCATCATGTAGAATCTTCACCAGATAAACCCTTGTTTTGGGAAAAAAAACCAAGTGGATATACACCTGTCACCTGGCGCACGTTTTGGCAAGATATTGAACTTTATGTATATGCTTTAAATTATTTGGGTTATAAAGCGGGTGACAAAATTTCGCTTCTAGCTGAAAACCGATATGATTGGTCTTTGACCGACATTGCAGCCATGACCTACGGCATGCTCGATGTGCCTATTTATCCCGTCAACACGGCCGCTCAATGCAAATACGTCATTGGGCATAGTGAATCGCGGATTATCGCAGTTTCAACCCGTGAGCAGCTCGAAAAAATTCTCTCAATCCCAAACGTTTCTGAGTTGCTTGACCACATCATCGTATTTGATGCCCTAAAAAAATTGCCTGAAGTAGAGGGTGTAACCATTCTCACCTTAACAAAACTCAAACAATTGGGCCGCGACCATGCCGACAAGACTATCATCAAAAATTCAATGGCCTCTCTTACGAGTGAAACCCTCGCGACCATCATTTACACCTCTGGCACCACTGCCAACCCTAAGGGCGTGTGCTTAACGCATGGTAATTTTCTTTCGACTGCCGAATCCTGCTGCAAAGCTATCATTGTTGAAGAGGCTGACGTTTATCTATCCTTTCTTCCTCTTTCTCATGTCTTTGAGAGACTTGTTGGGCTTTATCTGATGTTGTTTGCAAAAGCAGAAGTCGGCTACGCTGAAAACATCAATGCGGTTGCTAAAAATATGCAAGAATTCAAACCCACCATTATGATTGGTGTCCCTCGTTTTTTTGAGAAACTCAATGGCAAAATTCAAGATGCACTTAGCAAATCATCTCCCCTTAAAAAATGGCTTTTAGGCAAAGCAACAAAAACCCAAGTTGCCTTTGACTCGACACTGGAAAAAGAAGGCAAGGTGCCCTTGAAGTTAAAATTGGCTCAGGCATTCTTTCATAAGCTTGTATTGAAAAAAATACATGCCAAACTTGGCGGTCGGCTTCGCTTTTTTGTTTCTGGCGGCGCACCCCTTTCACCTGAGCTCAATGATACGTTTGCAAAATTTGGCGTGCTTATTCTACAAGGCTACGGCCTCACGGAAACCTCAGCTGTAGTTTCTGTAAATCGTCTACATCGCCACAAATCAGATGCGGTCGGCTTGCCTATAGATTGCGCCGAAGTTAAGATTGCACCTAACGGAGAAATTCTGACCCGTGCTCCGAACACCATGAAATGCTACTACAAGAATGAACAAGCCACCAAAGAAGCTATTACCCCAGATGGCTGGCTCCATACAGGTGATATTGGACACTTGGATGATGAAGGCTTCCTCTACATCACAGATCGCATCAAAGATATTATTGTGACTTCAGGCGGCAAAAATGTAGCACCTTCAAAAATTGAAAACATGCTCAAAAACACACGTGTTATTGAACATGCCATGGTCGTCGGTGACAAACGAAAATACCTCACCTGTTTAGTCGTACCGAATGAAGAGTTCCTGACTCTGTTTGCTGAAAGAAAGAAAATAAATGGCACTGTCCCAGACCTCTACAACCATCCCATCATCCAAAAAATGATCCAGGACGGTGTCCAAAAAGTTAATAAAAATCTCGCATCATTTGAACAACTCAAAAAATTCCGTATGATTACACAGGAGTTTAGCGTGGACACAGACGACCTCACGCCTACCCTAAAAGTAAAAAAATCAAATGTCTGTTTAAAGTACAAAGATTTGATCGAAGACATGTATGCAGAAGCCTGAGTAAAAGTGAAGGAGATTGCTTCGTCGTGCATCTGGCCCTCCTCGCGAGTGACATGAGTGTGGCACTATTTAGTAGGTGTGTTTTTTGTTTTCTTAACGGCCGTGCTTTTGTCCGAAGATGATTTGGGATCCGGGGTCTCTGAAAAAACCCATAAAACACCCAGCAAAAGTAGCCCCACTAATATAAGAATTTTCCTTTTCTTTGGGTCTTGCCACCAACGTTTAAATAAACTCTTAGATGTACCCTGTCGATTGGCTTTACCCTGAGCAAGCCCGAACTGAACATCGTCCCAAGACCTATTCGGATCGAGCGCGAACTTAAAACGAATGCCTGAACTGCCTGTCACTTCATGCCAATTTTTTTTCTGAGTCACAGGTTTTATAATTCGAGGACGTGTATGTTCCTCCGATGAAATCAATTGCGTTTGGCCTTCCGTGCCTGTTGCCTGCAACACGGCTTCAGAAGCTTCTGTTTCATGGGTTTCAAATACGAGCATATCCGAAGGCTCGTCCATTTTTGCAATCTCTTGCGTGTATTCATCTTTGAAAGATTTCAGAAGCAGTGCAGCACAGTCTTCTGACCGACACCCTTCATAGTGTGTATTTAAAATACGATGAAGGTCTTGCGCAAAGATTTTGGCTTGTTGATACCGACGGGGACGTTCCTTGACGATCGCTTTATTTAGCACTTCCTCTAATTCTGTAACCACTTCAGGACGCACTAACCCCGTATGAGGTGCTTTGAATGTCTCCATCATCTTTACAAATTGAATTTCAGAATCCGCTTGAAATAACTTCTTTCCGGTTAACAATTCATACAGTACTACCCCAAGGGAAAACACATCACTTCGTTCGTCCAGGCTTAATCCCTCTACCTGTTCAGGTGACATATATCCAAATTTTCCTTTGAGTATGCCTGTAGCCGTTTTTTCTGCCTTTGTCTGAAATTTTGCAATTCCGAAGTCTACAATTTTGATCTCACCACCAAAGGTCATCATTATGTTTTGGGGGTTAATGTCTCTGTGAACGATTTTTAAGGGCTCATCGCCTTCCTGCTTCTCATGTGCATAGGCCAACCCTCGGGCTACTTCGAGTACCACATGAAGCGCGACTGGGATGGGTAGCAATGTGTTTTTCTCTTTTTGACGCTTTAGGATCTGACGCAAATTACGACCAAAAATGTACTCCATGACCAAGTACACATCTTTATTATCTTTAAAAAAATCAATAACTTGCACTATATTTGGATGCACCAACGAAGACATGACCTTTGCCTCAGACAAAAACATACTTTGAAAAGCAGGCGTATCTATAAATTCAGGTAGGATGCGCTTCAGGGCCACCACCTTCTCAAACCCAAAGGCGCCCATGATCTTTGCTCGAAAGACCTCTGCCATCCCGCCACGGGCAATGAGATCCTGGCGAATAATATAGCGGTTTAATTTTATCACTCGGGTAGACATATACATCTCACCTATCGGCATTACACAAAGAAAAATGATAAATTTTTCATACCTTTACGGTACTTTCTTCGGTAAACTTAAAGTATGGCAGAAAATCATGTAACGAAGTCGCAATTCGTTGAGCACCTCACCGCCAAGACTGGGTTACCCAAAAAGCAAGTTGAGAAGATCGTGAATACGGTTTTTCAGACCATGATCGACACCATGGTGCAAGGGGGTCGAATTGAGATCCGTGGCTTTGCCAGTTTTTTTGTTAAAACATACAAAGGGTACAAAGGCCGAAACCCTAAAACAGGTGATGCGGTGATGGTAGAAGAGAAACGCTTACCTTTCTTTAAAGTCGGCAAAGAGCTCCGTACCTATCTCAACGAATCTTCCCGGATCGAATAGCACAGTCATTTACTCTTTTTTTTTCTACACTGAAGTATAATGCCTACCTATGACATCATCCTCAGAAACGCCCTTTCGCACCGTACTCATTACAGGGGGATGCGGATTTTTAGGGCAGCATCTCACACATAGGCTCATCCAAAGATGGCCGCACCTTCAAATCACACGAATAGACATCAAACCTGAGCGCCAACCCCTTTTTCAATGGCCCACCCACGCAAAAGTCACCACCTTTGACACCTTAGACTTACTCACATTAGATCCTAAATCCATTGAACCCACCGATGTGGTCATTCACACCGCGGGATTAGTCTCATTTGCCCAAAAAGATACCGGAGCCTTACACCGTGTAAATGGTGAAGGTACCCGCGTCGCCCTAAAGCTCGCGAAACATGCCAAGCGGTTCATCCATGTCAGCTCTGTCGCAGCACTCGGATATTCAGATGATCCAAACCAATACGCAACGGAGGACTTTCGATTTGATTGGTCCGTTGCTGAGCGCCATAAAAAAGGCTACATGCTTTCAAAGCATAGGGCAGATGTGGTCGTCAAAGAGGCTCGGTCCTTAGGATATCCGGCCACAATCGTTTATCCAGGACTTATGTACGGCCCTGGGGATTTCACCAATAGTGTGCCTTTCTTTAAGGCCATATGTGAAGGCAAGGTTAAACTCTCCCCTCCGGGGGGCACCAATGTAATCGACGTCCGAGACGTGGCGGATGGGATTATTTCCGTACTCTCAAAGGGCATAGGTGGGGAAGACTATCTTCTCTCTGGACACAACCTCCGTTTACACGAAATAATCTCCTTGATTGCAAAAGTCGCAAACGTTAAGGCACCCAAACTCACTTTGCCTTTTTGGACCCAGCATGGATTAGTACCTTTCTGGCGTTTCATTGAATGGATTCACCCAACAATCAACCCCACAGCTGATCACGTACACGCAAGCTATCTCTTTCGATATTTTTCAAATTTAAAAGCAAAAGAACAGCTCAACTGGGTCCCAAAAAAGTCTTTTGAACAAACGGTATCTGATACATTACACTGGATGGAATCGCATGGCATCTGAACACACATCAAAACCCGTCGCTATCGTCACGGGCGCAAGCAGCGGCATTGGCCGCGCGACAACTCTATCTCTATCTCGCCAGGGCTACCAGGTCGTGGCAGCTGCCAGACGTCCTGAGCGTTTAGCCGACCTAAAAAAACAATGTCCCATATGCACGATTGTGCCAACAGATATTACGGACGAACAATCTGTGGCTCATCTATTTCAACACACAGCTGACACCTTTGGTCGATTGGATCTACTCGTTAACAATGCGGGTCGAGGCCTTCAAGCAGCTATTCCTGATATTTCATACGAAGACTGGCTCTCTGTGATGCACACTAATTGTACGGGCGTGTTTTTGTGTACCAAAGCAGCTCTAGCCTACATGACTCGTGGAGGGGTGATAGTGACCGTCTCCTCTATGGCAGGTCGTTTTGGTGTCCCAAACTATGCTGCATACTGTGCTTCGAAACATGCGGTTGAAGGATTTCAAAAAGCTGCCTGGTGGGAATTACGTAAGCGTGGTATTGCATGTCATACCTTGCACCCTGCTCGAGTGAACACTGCTTTTTTTGAAGACTACGATAAACAACCCGGGCAACGTCAATTGCTCGACCCTCAAGACATAGCGGATGTTATCGTTGCCTATAGTCAACGAAGATGTGTAAAAGCTTGGGGGTATCTGGTTCGAAATTTTGTTAAACGTCTGAAGCGACTTATATTTTTTAAACGAGGCACAACATGAAAAGAACATCTTTTTCTTTACCCAAAGTAACTGTACATCGGTCACTCAAATCGTTAACCCATCTTAAAGAGATTGCACAGGATGAGAAAGAGCGTATCAACTGGGCTGAGTCCATACTTGGCATTCCTAATATCTGGCAAAAAACCCGAGGTGAAAACGTACGTGTTGCTGTGTTGGATACGGGGGTCGATACGTCTCATCCCGATTTATCGGATGCAGTGATTAAATCGAAAGATTTCACAGGAGACGGCATCGAAGACAGTCAGGGTCATGGCACACATTGTGCGGGTATTATTGCGGCACGTCAAAACGGCGTGGGATTTATCGGTGTGGCCCCAAAAGCTGACTTACTCATTGGTAAAGTCCTCAATAATCGGGGATCCGGACAGATGGAATGGATCGCAAATGGCATTGATTGGGCCGTGAAGCAGAATGCTCATATCATTTCGATGTCTTTAGGGGGTCCTCAATCTTCTCAAGTACTGTATGAAAGTATTCACAAGGCTTTGATGAAAGGGGTGTTGATTATTTGCGCTGCTGGTAATGAAGGTACACTGTATCAAAACAGTATTGGCTATCCGGGTCGATATGGCAGTGTCATTACAGTGGCTTCACATGATCGCAGCGGCAATCGATCTGGATTTTCTTCTCACGGCGGTGAATTGGACGTCATGGCTCCTGGATCTAATATCTGGTCTACTTATAAAAATGGTGGATACGCTGAACTCAGTGGCACCTCAATGGCAACCCCATTCGTGGCTGGACTTTCGGCGCTTATTCTCTCAAAGCATTTGAAAAAAGGTGGACGAACGCCTATTGAAAATAATGAGGATTTGCGGATTCATTTATTACGTATGGCAGGACATCCGGGCTTTCACGATAATAGACGTGGGTATGGGCCCTTATTGCCGTTTCAGTATTTTACTTAATCTTAGATATCTATTGTTTTGGGCAGTTCTTGTTTTTTTTCTTCAACCTTTAATTGATCAGGCCGGATGTATTTATAAGTCTTAACAGATTTTTCGGGGTTGTAATGTTTTTGGACCCATTCTTCGATGTCCATTTCTTTTTGGTGTGGTTTATAAGATTTTATGATGGTTTCAAACGTACAAGTTCCTGTACATAGATGGCCAAACTTATGGGAAAAAGATTTTCTCGCTTCTTTGGCGGACTCACCGTGAATAATAATTCTTGCTAATGCGCTAGCAAAACTGGTTCGATCCGCACCAGCTTTACAATGAATGAGTACTATTTTTTTCTCAGCTTTCACTTTTTTGATGGCTTGAATTAAATCGATTAGTAACTTCTTGTTGGGAAATCCGCCTGTCGCATTGAGATATGGCTTTGCATCGCCGATATCAAAAAACATGTCATAATAATCGACACCCAATTTTTTGACGACTTTCTTCTCTTCTTCGTAGTAGGACTGACCTACTTTAACCCCGTTTAGGTTAATCACAGCTTGTACGTTGTTAATCGTTAAAACTTCTTCAAGTTTAGACGCGTCTAATTGAGCCGTACGAAGAATTTTATGAGGATGGCTGGGATCTCCAACTTGATGGATGTTATTACCGCATCCCGAAAGAGTAACGGCAGCAAATCCAAGATAAACCGAAACGGTTAGAATATTTGCATTCATGCCCTACATATCGGGCATAAATATATTTAGTTTAGAATTAATAAATATTTAGTTTTCAATAGGTGCCAAAAGGTAGCCGGGGAACCTAAGAGCTATTCCAAAAGGTAGCCGGGGAACCTAAGAGCTATTCAATAGGTGCCAAAAGGTAGCCGGGGAACCTAAGAGCTATTCAATAGGTGCCAAAAGGTAGCCGGGGAACCTAAGAGCTAGTCACTCTTCTTCATGAATTTCCACCCATTGAACTTCTTGAGGTTTCAGAAAACCATGTTTTATCAATGCTTCTCTAATAACCTTTTCTACATCAGAGTCCCCATCGTCTCCACCTTCAAACTCTAATCGTTTTTTGAGCAGCTTCGCTTCCTCGTCACTCAACTTCGCCTTTGCTGCTTTATAGGCATAAGCGGCTATGAACCTCGTTGACCAATTCCTTTTAGTACTCAGCTTCGCTTCGTTCTTAAACTGTGACAACACATTATGTGCATCCAGCGCTTCAGCGATGGCTCTCAGTACTTTTGGATCGCGTTCTTCCAATAATTGATTTATGAGGTGCTCTTTCTCTGTATCACCAAATTCTTTTGATACCCCATAAGCTTGTACTGTCGCTTCACGCAAGTATCTACTCGACGCGGTTAAGAAATCTGCATTTTTTAATTCAGGCATTGCATCATTGTTTTCAAGTACCTCTTTAATCAATTTAAATACTGTCGAATCGTCTTCAACTTTGAGTTGGTCAAGTAACCACGTTTTTTCATCCGAGGTCAAAGGCGATTTAGTTTTATATGCCAGCACTGCAGATAGTCGGATTTTCCAGCGGCTTGCGTTCAGAAATTCTTTCGTGCCATATTCTGGCTTTACATTATGCTTCTTAAGCGCTTGGAGAACAAGATCAATATAAATGTCTTTTTCCTCAGTTTTCAGCCGGTTCAATAAATACTTCTGATCAATTTCCACAAGTGGACTCACCACGTCTTCATATGCGTAAATTGCAACAAATCGAATAGCCAGACTCTCTGAATTCAAATGGGTATGCGATTTAAATTCCGATAAAAGATTATGTTTTTTATACAGCTTCACATAGGCGGCTACAACGTCAGTGTCTTCATCATATCCCAGAGTATCGTTTTCATCTTCCAGATATTTTTTAAGTAGGTTTTTCTCCTTTTCAGTCGGTTTTTTTCCCGCCTCATAAGTCTGCAGTGACAACAGTTTTAGATTCCTATTATCAGACCCAAGAAAAATCTTCGATTTCAACTCATCTACTGTGTGATGTTTTTTTATGGCAACAATAAGCACACCTGTAACATCAGAATCGTCTTCTTCATTCAATTGACTAATTAATTGAGTCTTTTCGTCAGGGGTGAGTGACTCAGCGTTTTCATACGTATGGGCTGCCGCTTGACGTACTTTCCACCTTTCAGAGCTCAAGTCTTCTTTATTTTTAAACGCAGCTAACGCCTTATGTTTCTTAAGCGTCTGGATGATAGCATCAGACACATAATCGTCCGATTCAACTTTAAATTGCGCAACAAGCGACACTATTTCTTCTGGCGTCAATGATTCTTTCTTCTCATATGTTCGAGCCGCAGCAAGTCGAAACGCACTCTTATCTGACTCAAGAGAAACCTGACTCATCATTTCTTTTGGTAACGCATCAAACTTAGCGAGAACTCTCAGAATAAGATTCTTGAATCGTTCTTTTTTTTCTTGTTTTAACAAATTGAGGAATGCTTCTTTTTCTTTTGGGGTAATACTTTTGGCTCTCAAGTAACCCCTTGTCACTTCAAATCGAAGACGTGCATTTTTTGCAGTAAGATATTTGAGCTGATTCAAATTGATTTTGATCCCTTTATCCTTTAGGATACTGAAAACTTTTCTTATTGACTCTTCGTCAGGCGAACTGATTATCGTGTTTTCCAATCTCAAAATATCTTCGTTTGTTAGTTTACTCTTTTTGGACAGTTGCTCCACGCCTTGATTAGATAATGAGGAACCACTCTGTGAGCCACAACCGCTACTAAATACAATCATGAGGGAGAAACAAAGAACTAAACCTATTTTCTTTTTAGACCACATATGTATCCTTTTGTTAACATCTATGCCTTATCGGCACCTACTAACCCATCCTTGATATCAAATGTCGAGTTATTCTACAACCTGAATTTAGTGCGGATTCCTGCCGAGTTTATCCCAGCTGAGGCTGGGGCAGTAATGACAAGTTTGTATGCCAAAAGGGTGACGGGGAACCTAAGTGTGGCTAGTTCTGTTCTTCTTCTTCATCAGATTCTGGTATCTTGACTCCATGTTTTTCCAACGCTTGACGAATTACATCCTTTACATCAGAAATCCCGTCCACATCTTCATCTTCAAATTTCAATTGCTTTAGCAGAAGCGCTTTCTCATCTGGATCTGTTAAGAGTTTATCCGCTGCTTTATATGCATGGGCTGCCGCTCGTCGTATTCTCCAATTTTCAGAAGCTAAACTGTTTTCGGTTTTAAATTTGGCTAGCGCGTTAAGCTTTACCAGAACCAATAAAATAGTATCGGACACATCTCCGTCCATATCTATTTTATAATGAGCTATAAGTTTTTCTATCTCTTTCTTAGTAAGCGTTTCTTTCTTTTCGAAATTTTTAGCTGCGGCATATCGGAAGCTACCGTAATCTGACTCAAGAGATACTTGACTCATCATGTCTTTTGGAAACGCATCAAATTTTGCCAGTGTCCTCAGTATTAGGTCTTCAGATATATCATCTTTTTCTTCTTTAAATAATTTGAGGATAATCTTTTTTTCTTTTAACGTGATACTTTTAGATTCCTTGAAATATACTCTTATCGCCAAATTTCTTACCCTTTCATGTATTGCTTTAAGATACTTAAGTTGATTCAATTTAATTTTGATACCAGAATCAGTTAATATTTTGAATGCTTTTCCTATTATATTTTCATCAGGCGAACTGACTATCACGTTTTGTAATCTTTGAACATCAGCATTTGATAATTCACTCTTTATAGAAATTTGCTTGATTTCTTGAATAGAAGGCAGAGGTAGACTTGAGGCGTCTTTTGTTTTGCTACAACCGTAATTGAATATAAATATAAGGGGCAAGCAAAGAACTAAACCCATCTTCTTTTTAAACCTCATACATACCCTTTTGCTAACATCTATGCCTTATCGGAATTTAGCAACGAAAAATTAATATCAAAGTCTTTGTCATTCTACAACCTCAATCCCTACCTGAAGCACAACTGGTGGTTTCCCGCACGAATGTTAACGCCTGCGTTGGGAATAACGGAGCGGGGTTAAGTTAGGTATTGAGAAAAGGCCTGTTTAAGTTGCTGAGCACCTTCAGCCTCAATCGGCACCCCATGAGAAACTATAATCCTTTCAATAGGCCATTCCAACATATGCTCTAATGATTTTCTAAATGCAGGCTTATCTTTGATTAACCATCGAATCACCCGCGTCGGTCCAAACCGTCCATAGGCCCCATAAAATTTGAGCAACATCGCAGCGAAGAAATTCCCAGGTACCCTTTGAATATTAAATGCCAAATCTGTCAATATTAACGTTCGAGTCAATTTATGAAAAAAGACAACTTCACCCAACTTAGGGATTCCCTGAATCACATGTTGCGCGATATCTCCAGCCCATGCAGATTCAGGCTGTTCATTCAATTGGCCATCAAACGTAAAGTCTTTTTTCTTATTGTCCAACCCTGGCGCAGAAAACACCTGTGCATTCGGATATGCCTTTTTATAACTAGGCACAAACACATGATGATACCTATTGGGCGCAATGACATAAGCCACTTCACCCAGTGCATCTAATTCTTTTTTTATATCTTCAGTCAATCGAATGGGGGAATGAACCCACATCATTCGACTTTCCCCCAACCTCACAACCGTCATACGCGACTTCGTAGGCATGCCCATCATTTTGAATAAACATGTGCCTACCCAGATGTTTTCCCCAAATGAATGTAGTTTCATGCCCCCCCCCTGCATTCAGAAATGATATCGAGGCTCATCATATCATTTTTGGTAGTATTTTGGATTCCCGCTCACGCTACGCGTGTCGGGAATGACAGGATGAATTTAATGTCTTAGATATCTTATTTTTTCCAGTACTCAGGAAAGCAAATGGTTACAAAGGTAATCAGCTCTAACCTGCCTAACAACATACAAAAAGATAAAATCATCTTTTCGCCCGAATGCAAAAATGCATAATTATTCGACGGCCCAACTTCACCAAACCCAGGACCTACATTGCTCAAACTCGTTAAAACAGCCGTCGCTGCAGTCGTCAAGTCACTCCCAAATGCACTCAGACCCAACACCGCCAACGCAAACACCAACATGTAAAAAGTCAAAAAACCAAACACGCCTTTAATAGTCTGATCTACTACCGCTTGTCGATTAAACTTAATCACAGAAATACTCTGAGGATGGATCAATCGATATATTTCATTAATCGCATGCTTAAATATCAGCGCCAATCGAACAACCTTAACCCCGCCCGCAGTCGATCCCGCACATCCACCCATAAACATCAAAAACAAAATCACTGCCTGACTGAAAAAAGGCCACGTTTCATAATCCGCAGTTCCAAATCCCGTACTCGATATAATTGAAACCACTTGAAACAACACAGTCCGAATCGCATCATGCCAACTTTCAGGTTGAATCGTAGCCGTATTTGCAATCAGAATGACCGCAGCTGCCAACATAATGAGCCCAAAGTACGTTCGAAACTCACTGTCCATAAAATATGGACGAAGCCCTTGCTTTCGAAACTGATAATGCAACGTAAAGCTAGATCCAGCCAACAACATAAACACAACCACAATCCATTCAAAGGCGGCTGTCTCGTATCCCCCTAAACTCGAATTCTTAATTGAATATCCACCCGTCGCTAGCGTCGTCAAACTATGACAAATGGAATCAAACACCGGCATACCACATGCCGCCAACGCAATGGCACACATGGCTGTTAAAAGCACATACACTTTCCATAACGTCTTGGCCGTCTCTTTGACATGAACCTGTAGTTTATCTTTGGTAGGCCCCGGCACTTCCGCCTTGTACAGCTCGAGTCCCCCCACACCCAAAAAAGGTAGAATCGCCACAGCCAACAGAATAATCCCCATGCCCCCGAGCCATTGGATCAAACTGCGCCACAATAAAATATCACCGGGCAGACTCTCAATGTGATTCAACACACTTGCGCCAGTTGTTGTAAATCCCGAGATCGATTCAAAAAAAGCATTCACGGCTGATTCGAATGACAACGGGCCAAACGTCTCAGCAAACATAAATGGCAGGCCACCTAACATTGATATCCCAATCCATGAAACCACAACAATGAGCAACCCTTCTTTTCGGTGAATCTCATCCCCAAACCGTGAAAAGGTGGTCGTCAATAACCAGCCAATAAAAATAGCAATGACAAACGAAATTAAAAACGGGGCCGGACTCGACCCTTCAATAACACTCACGATCACAGGTACTAAAATAAATACACTGAAGGCAATGAAGATAAGGCCCACATACCGAAGGCAGGCAAATAAAACGCCCATTTGATTCCCTTACGTATTCCCAGTTTCAAACATATTGATCAACGTCCCCAATCGCTTCGGAGGTAACAGTAATAAAATTCGATCTTTTGGCTGAAGCATCGCGTCATTTAAATTTAAAACCACTTCCTCTAAACGAAGCAGTGCAACCGGCTGAACATCATCCGGCAATGACAATTCTGAAATCATACTGCCACATACTTCATCTGATTCAAAAATCTCCATCTCAACCAATTCGTATGAACCATCTCCGATAATCTCCACCTGGGTGATCCGTTCAGACCGAATAAAAGCCATCACTTTTTTGACCGCGATCAATCGAGGCGAAATCCCTACATCGACACCAATACGTGACAAAAGCGGTAAATAGGAAATCTTATTGCTCAACGCGATAACCCGAGGTGTGCCCAATCGCTTAGCAAGCAAGCAACTTAAAATATTCACCTCTTCATCTTCATCAGCCGCAATGAACAAATCATGAGAGCCTACATTCTCTTCAAGCAACAGAGACTCATCACTCCCTTGGCCATGTAACACCACACAATGCTGCAGCCGCTCAGCCAACTCAAAACATCGTTTGCGATCCTGTTCAATAATTTTGGTCAAATATCCTTCACGTTCCAGTTTTTTGACCACCGAAAAGCCCAACTCATTGCCGCCTAAAACCATCACACGTTGTGGAGGTTCGTACCCCTGAAATACATCTTCATAAAATCGTTTCAACTTGTCTTTTTGCACCAGGCAATACACCACATCGCCTTCAAAAAACTGGACGCCCTCATCCATACTCATCCAATGACTACCGCGATCGATCAGAATAGGTGCCCATCCTGCATCTTGAAACCCTGTCTTTTGGGTGTGCATCAACGGATCAATATGTGATGACTTAACACTGAACGCCAAACAAACAACCCGCGCTGCAAAGAAAGCAGAAAAATACATCATGTATGGATATTTCACTAAATCCAAAATGATCTTTGTGGCTTCCTTATCCTGGTTGATCACCAAGTCCAGATTGAGCGCGCCTTTTTCAAGCACCTTTGAGTTGTATTCATATTCGGAGTTCTTCACCCGTGCGATTTTAATTGGATTATTACGCAGCGTCCCCGCCAACAAACAGGCAATCATATTGGCTTGATCACTGCTTGTCACAGCGATCACCATGTCACTCGATTCCATGCCCGCTTTTTTTAAAATTCTTGGAGATGTACCATCCCCCAATATGACTTGGATATCTGCACGTTCCTGGAGCATAGAAAGAACAGAGGCACTCGTATCAACAACAGACACATTATGGCCAGATAATGTGAGCCGGCTTGCAATGCCTGCTCCCACTTCACCACCCCCGACAATTAATACCTGCATGGCTTATCTTTCCCCAGTTATCGTTATGGCACCCATCATACTGCCGTCCGTGAGACAATTCAAAATGGGATTTTTCTCAAGCTGATTTTCTCGTTGCAACACAACGCCAATGTGCCGAAAAGGCGCCAACATAATACGTGTTTTAGGTTGCAACCGCTTAACTCCTTTTCCAGAAATCCACAGGTACGGAATCCATTGATGAGGAGCTGCAGGAAATAACCACATCCACTCTCCCCCTTTGGGACCTTTAAACTCTAACCTTCGGACCCACATCAACCACTGTAATAAATAGGAGGCTTCATCAAAAGATTCAGACGTCTCAATTATAATATCGAAGTGTTTATTTAGGTGCAAAAACTCGTGGGATTTAGGAGGTTTTGAAACTTGGATGCTATTCACACGTTCCATCATACCTTAGAACCAGGTAAGGCTTCTCTCACATTCAAGAAGCAATTTCTTTTTTACAAATTTGATCCAAGTTTCCATTAATAAATATAGGCGAGTCTGACTCACCATACATTTTCGCGATCTCGACAGCTTCATTAATCACAACCGCCTTGGGCACGTCGGGACAATGCAATAACTCATACACCGCTTGCCTTAAAATACATCGATCAACAGTTGCCATGCGATCCAACCTCCAATGTTTGGAGTACTTACTAATCAACTCATCTAAATAATCACGGTGCTCAACAACCCCCTCAAAAAGTTTTTGAGCGTAAGTCCGCCACCCTTCAAACACGTGATTAGAGCCAGGTATCTTGTCAGAAAAATAAAATAAATCGGTTGGCGTCTCACCTATCAAATCCCAGCTATAAAGGTTCTGAAGAGCAGACTCTCGACTCTTGCGCCGTTTTCCCATGATCAGCCTATTCTATGCGTGATTCAACAAAAGTAAAGCGAAAGGATTTATTCATGCTAATAGATCGGAAATGAAGCACAAAGGATCTTTACCTCACACCGAATTCGGTTCAATTGCTCTGCAGACTCACTGCTCAACGCCTGGGCTATCCAATCAGCTATAGCACCCATCTCAGATTCACCCATTCCGCGAGTTGTACACGCAGCTGTGCCAAGCCTAAAACCCGAAGTAATCATCGCAGATCGGGGATCATCTGGAATCGTGTTTTTATTTACGGTGATACCCGCCTCTTCTAAGCGAGACTCGGCCTCACGGCCATCTAAAGTCGTTCGATCAAGCAAAGACACCCAAATCAAATGGTTGTCCGTGCCATCCGTAATCACTTTAAACCCTCGATCCATCAACCCCTCAGCCAATGCTTTTGCGTTTTTGATGATTTGCGACGCATAGGTTTCAAAACTAGGCTCTAAAGCTTCCTTGAAACACACAGCCTTCCCTAACACCTGATGCATCAATGGGCCGCCCTGTGTCCCAGGGAAGACCGCCTTACGAATCTTAACACCCACGTCTTCACGACATCCCATAATGAGCCCACCCCGTGCACCGCGGAGCGTTTTATGCGTTGTTGTAGTCACCACATCACAATGGGGCAACGGTGATGGGTGAGCTTTTCCAGCAACCAATCCAGCAATATGTGCAATATCAGCCATCAATACAGCATCGACCTCTTGGGCAATACTTGAAAAAGCCTCAAAGTCGATTGTTCGAGGATAGCAAGTTGCCCCACACACAATCAGCTTGGGTCGGTGGGTTTTGGCACGATCACGTACCTGATCAAAATCAATACGGTGGTTAACATCCAACCCATAAGGTACCGATTTAAACCATTTACCCGAAAGATTCACAGGCGACCCATGCGTTAAGTGTCCCCCATGAGATAAGGACATAGCCATTAAAGTATCTCCGGGTTCTAACAGTGCAAAGTATGCCGCTAAATTCGCATTTGCGCCAGAATGAGGTTGCACATTCGCCCACTGAGCATCAAACAGCCGTTTGGCAAGGTCGATTGCATATTGCTCAACTTGGTCGTAATAAGTGCATCCTCCGTAATATCGTTTCCCCGGATAGCCTTCGGCATACTTATTGGTAAACAAACTGCCACACGCTTCAAGCACCCTTTTTGAAACATAGTTCTCAGAAGCAATGAGCTCTAACCCTGTGGCTTGCCGCTCATGCTCATGGCTTAACGCACTGTACAATACATCATCGAATGCTTCCCAGTTTTGAAGTGACCACGCAGGTTTGAATTTATCTTGGATCCCATCACTCATCAGAATCACCCTCTATTTTTCGAATTCGATTCGAGTGACGTCCCTCTTCAAATGATGCCTCCAAAAAAGTCTGCAACCATTCCACGATTTGGTCGTCGGGTTGTGTTCTTGAACCGAAGCAAGCAATATTCGCATCGTTATGCTGACGGGATAAAGCAGCGGTCTCAGCCGAGTAAATCATTGCAGCCCGAATACCTCGAAATCGATTTGCTGTGATACACATGCCGATCCCAGAACCACAAATTAACACACCAACCTCAGCAGTCCCAGATTGAACCGCTTGCGCCACTGCTTTGGCATAGTCGGGATAATCCACACGACGATCTTCATCAACACCCAAATCTTGCCACTGTACGTGTTCGAACGCAGGATGCGCTTTGACATAGGCCTTTGTTACGAGCCCTGCATGATCACAGGCAATTGCAATTTTTTTATTCATGGTGTCCCTTCACTGCCTTCAGGCCGTACTACCAAAACAGCATTTGTGCCGCCAAATCCAAAAGAGTTTGTCATAAACGCTTTGGACCGATCAGCAGGCACTGGATCACGTCCAACCAATGAAAGTCCGTACGAATCAACAGGGTTTTCGAGATTCAACGTCGGTGGATAAAAACCTTCGCGAATTGCTAAGAGTGAGAAAATCATTTCACAAGACCCCGCAGCTCCGAGCATATGCCCGGTCAAACTTTTGGTCGAAGATACATACGTATGTTTTGCACGATCTCCAAGCACACGTGATATTGCCATGAGCTCTAACTCATCCCCTGCAGGTGTACTAGTGCCATGTGCATTCACGTACCCTATTTGTTCAGGTGACAGCTGAGCATCTTTTAATGCCATTCGCATCGCTTGCTCCCCGCCTTTGCCCTCAGGTGCGGGCAAGGCAACATGATAAGCATCTGATGTAGAGCCATAACCCAAAATCTCACCATAACCTTTTGCCTGACGCGCTTCAGCATGTGTCTGAGATTCTAAAACCACATATCCAGCACCTTCGGCTATCACGAAACCATCTCGGTCACGATCAAACGGGCGCGAAGCTCGTTCGGGTTCTTTGTTGTATCGTGTGGACAAAGCCCTCATATTGGCAAAGCCAGCAACTGAAATTGGGACTAAAACAGCTTCACAGCCGCCAACCAGCACTCGATCTAATTGACCTGATTGAATTTTATAAAAAGCTTCTCCAATAGCATGTGAACCGGAAGCGCATGCAGATGCAATAGCCAAGTTCGGCCCCTGAATACCAAGCCGTATCCCAAGATGACCACTTGCTAGGTTCGGAATACACATAGGGATTAAAAAAGGATTTACTCGTTTTGCGCCTCTTTGCTCGAGCACCGTTTGTTGTCTTGAAATGGCGCCAATACCGCCTACACCGATACCCGTAATCACACCTGTACGATGAGCAGCGTCCCCATTTAGCTTATCTAGATCGGCGTCAGCCCAAGCTTTGAGCCCAGCCACCATCGCCAAATGGATAAAGCGATCCATACGCCTTTGTTCTTTGGGGGGAATATACTCGTCAATTGGTAAATCTAAAATTTGCCCCACAACACGAGAAGCAATATCAGGCGCGAAGGACTCATCAAAGCATGTAATACCTGATCGCCCTTGCTTCAGAGACTGAGTTACGTCAGATAAAGTGCACCCGATAGGGGTAGCACATCCCATCCCCGTAACCCACACCTTGTTCCCGGAACGGGTCATAAAACGTCCTAACCTAAAAAATTAAGTGTCGCTTTTCTTCGATTTAATATAAGTCACCGCATCCCCTACGGTTTTGATCTTTTCACCATCTTCATCTGGTATTTGTAAATCAAATTCCTCTTCCATGGACATAACCAACTCTACGATATCTAACGAATCAGCGCCTAAATCATCTATAAAGGAAGTACTTAATTGCACCTTATCCAGTTCAACATGAAGCTGATCTGCCACCATGCCTCGCACGCGCTCTTCTAATGATGCTCCACCCGACATTGTTTCCTCCTCTTGAATTACACAAATCACTATTTAAAGGATAAATTTATCCTACATTTTTTCTGAGAACAAATCCAAAACCCTTTTTTTGCAAAAAAAACCCGAATTAGCACCTTCCCCCATCTACCACAAGCGTTTGCCCTGTAATATACGCACCAGCAACGGACGCCAAAAACACACAACTAGACGCTACTTCATGGGGTTGCCCCACACGACCCAAGGGAATGTGTTGCGTGATAGCCTCTTGGTTGTTTTTGATCAAATCAGCCGTCATGTCCGTTTCAATAAACCCCGGGGCCACCGCATTCACTCGTATACCTCTAGAGGCATACTCTTTTGCTAACGATTTTGTCAGTCCAATTAACCCAGCTTTCACGGCTGCATAGACGCATTGCCCTGCATTTCCGCCTAAACCGACAATACTCCCGATATGAATAATGGACGGATTTTTAGATCGACTCAACATTAGAAATGCATGCTTGTCGATTAACATTGCAGACCTCAAATTGACCTGCCACATATGATCCATATCCTCTAAAGAGGTTCGGGGCAATAAGGTAGATTTTTCAACCCCTGCATTATTAACCAAAATATCGAGCCCTCCAAATTTTGATTTAATTTCTTTGAGAGTCGATTGGATTTCAGTCTCAGAGCACAGATCCGCACGTAAACATAAGGGAGCCTTTCCCCCATTAGACACGATTTCATCAGCAACTTTCTGCGCCTTATCCTCTTGAGAAATATAATGAATGATGACTTGGGCACCTTGTACAGCAAACGCTTTTGCAATCGCAGCACCGATTCCTCGAGAACTCCCAGTCACCCAAACCACACTATTTTCTAAACTTTGGCTCATTACATACACCCCTTCACCCTTGGAGGGCCACATTCACTGTCTCTAAGGAGGCCTGGTCAGATACTGTAAACACAGGAACCTGCACATCTCGCTTCATCATTGTACTTAACACAGGTTTTGGTCCAAACTCAACAATAGCATCTAGACCAGCAACCCTACTAAGCGCCCGTACGATTAAACTCCAACGCACAGGATGGTCAAGTTGTGCTAGAAGTAATTTCAAAACTAAATCTGGCGTGACTTCTTGAAGGGGCATGGGTTCAGCGGTCACATTAGGCAGATAACACCCTTCTAAATCTTCACAAATAAACGGATTATAGATAGCTTCTTCACACACTTCAGCAAAAGACTCTTTCATTGACGTCATATAAGGTGAGTGAAAAGGTGCAGACACATCAAGAGGTACCACTTTTTGAATGCCAACTTCGGATCCCAAGTCATACAGTTGACGTAAGCATGCAAGGCGACCACTGACAACAACCTGACGTTCTGAATTAAAGTTCGCAACCACAAGCGCTCGCTCATCCCCAAATTTTTGAGAAATTGTTTCACAGGCAGTCATCACATCATCCACATCTCGGGTAAAAACTGCAGCCATGCCACCAAACTCGTTGGGACACACTTCTTGCATCAGCTTGCCACGCATATGAACCACACCCACTGTTTTTTTGGGATTCAAACACCCGGCAGCAGCAAGTGCTGTGTACTCCCCCAAACTATGACCCGCATAAAACCACCCGTTCGGCGTATGGGTGCGTACAAAAGCTTGGTACGCCACAAAGCTGTAGGTAAAAATAAGAGGTTGGGCAACCTGCGTTTGTTGGAGGGCTGCCTTATCACTCTCGAATAACCACTCTCTAAGCGGTAGTGAGCTTGTCGCCTCGAATGTTTCAATACAAGAGGTGTAAGGCTCAAAGGTTTGTAGCTTTTCACCCATGCCCGGATGCTGCGCACCTTGGCCTGTAAAAACACATGCGATTCTCTTATCCTTCACTCGCTTCTCCCCGATGCTAGGGTTTATCATACCGGCTAAAAAAAGCTCAGCGCCAGCTCTATTTTATTCAATTACTTAAACGAAGGCAGAGGCAAGAATGACTAAGAGATTATTTGGCGTTTGATTCGGGAATGGCAGCTAAAGCCTGACCGAGTAAATTTTGGTACCAATTGAAATCCATGGCGTGGCTCTGCAAAATGCACTGCGCAATCGCCGCCCCATCACTTCTACCATGACAGACAAATATGCTACCTTTGAGACCCAGTAACGGCGCGCCACCCACTTCACGAAAGTCTAAACCTTTCTTCAAGGCTCTCCAGTTGTTTCTAGATATCCACATCCCTAGCTTGTTAACCCATGAACTTTGCACGTAATACCGTTTTAATTCAATTCGGAATCGTTCAACTAGACTCTCAGTTGTCTTCACAACAATATTGCCAATAAAACCATCCGAGATTAACACTTCAGGTGGGTTAATAAAAACCTGGGACGCATCTACCATCCCTTTAAAATCCATCCGAGGCACCTGGGCTTGAGACAACAAATCAAAGGCGTCTTTGACGGCACGTGACCCTTTCGAAGATTCCTCGCCATTACTCAATAGACCTACAGTGACTCGTTCTTTCTTGTATGCAAAGGCATAATAAATCGCACCCATGGCACCAAATTGAGCTAAATGTATGGGTCGACAGTCAACATTTGCGCCCCCATCAAGTAACAAAGTGGGCCCTCTGACTGTGGGATAAACGACGCCCAAACCGGGTCGAAGTATACGGTCATGTCGACCAAGTACACTCACAGCCGCCATAAACACAGCACCTGTGTGACCGGCACTTACGACCGAACTCCCCTGACCTTCTTTGAGAAGCTGAAGTGCACGAAAAATTGTACACCCTCTCATTTTTAAAACTTCTTGTGCAGGACGGTCCATATCGAATTGCGAATCACAATGCTCGAAAGTCACCGTTGATGGCAAATGCTTCAATCCACGCTTCGTCAACTCATGACGAAGTTGGTCCTCAGGCCCTACTAAAATTAGCGAAAGCCCACCACTGGTCTTTCGAATAATTTGAGCAACGCCATCTACATTTGCCTCAATAGCGCGATCACCACCGAGACAATCTAAAATGACAGGTTTATTACCCACTGAGAATCGAATGCGTGAATTAGTTTAAGACCAATCTACCAGCATAATGGCCGCAAGAAAGACACACGTGATGCGGTCTTTTTGTAGTGCCACAGTTTGAACAGGCACTGTAAGCCTGCAGCTTTATCTTGTGACTCTTGCGTCGTTGATTTCGCTTCATGGGCGATGTTTTTTTCTTTGGTACAGCCATAATTTTTTTACCCTAAGTTAGATGGTGCTAATGTACACAGTGTTCCTGATTATATCAAGCTTTTTCGTTTCGAATGCACTAAGATACTAATCCATAATAAAAATGGACTGCTTTATGACAAATCATCTGATTCCAGACCAAAAAACTTCAAACGCTCTCAAAAAAAACCTTAAACTCCACTTTGTCGGCATTGGCGGATGTGGGATGGGCCCTCTCGCCTATTTGCTTGCCAAAGAAGGACACCGCGTTACGGGCAGTGACGCTTCTTCTTCTGACATGACCATTCAACTTACAAATTCAGGCATTTGCGTACATATAGGTCATGATGCAACCCATGTTGAATCGCCTGATTTGGTCATTTATAGCAGTGCGATCCCCTCTTCAAATTGTGAACTAACAGCTGCTCGTGAGAAAGCCATCCCAACATACCCTCGAAGCAGACTCCTGGCTGATCTAGTCAGACGGTACGATAGCATCGTGGTTTCGGGCTCCCATGGCAAAACAAGCACCACAGCCCTCCTATATTGGGCCTTGAGACATCTGGGCCAAAACCCTTCAACCGTTTTTGGCAGCCATCTCATGAATGAACCCATGTCTGCCCATCTTTCTGATAGCCCTCTATTTGTAGTAGAAAGTGATGAAAGTGATCGCTCTTTTCTCTCTTTTCATCCAACCGTGGCTATCGTAACCAATATCGATCGAGAACATTTAAGCGCTTATGGCACCTTTGAAAACCTAGCCCTTGCGTTCGAGCGATTTGCCAAACAAGTACCGTTTTACGGGTTTACCGTTTTATCTGCTGATTGTCCTCACAGCCGAAAGATTTTCAAACGCATGAGCCATAAAGTAACGACGTTTGGGTTTCATCCGGATGCCTCGTTCAGAGTTGATCCGAGAACACTTTCAAACAACCTAATCAGTTCTTTTGAAGTCATTGAAGGTCAGTCAACTTATCGCATTCATTGTCAGATATTGGGTCAGTTCCAAGTAAAAAATATGTTGGCGGCCGTGGCAACCTTGCGAACCATGGGGTTTACGGCCGAGTCTCTTGAATTTGCTTTTGAAGATTTCCCAGGTGTTGAGCGCCGACTCCAGGTTCTACATCGTCATCCTTATACCTTGATTAGTGATTATGCACACCATCCGACAGAACTCGAAGCGGTTTTTTCTGCTGTTTCAGCCTTTGCCCCGGATGTGACGCTCATCTTCCAACCTCATCGGTACAGTCGTTTCATGTCCCATGCCCATACTTTCCTCGACTTACTCAAGCGTATTCCAAAAGCCGTCATTCTCCCACTATACGGTGCGGCTGAACAACCGCCACCTGACTTCGATGCGTTTTGGAAAGAGTGGTCAACCACCCTTAACCAACAAGCTTCGGGACACGTTTCTTTTATTAACGAGTCTGAGTTTAACGACATCCTTCGATCCGTACCCTCAGGCGGTACTGCACTTTGCTGCGGTGCTGGCTCCATTCATCGTATGGCACTTGCATCCTCAACGGAATGTGCCACAACCCTTGTTGCATCTCATGCCATTTAAAAACCTCGAAAATTTTCTGACGCAATCCCATATTCCTTTTCAAAAGGATGTGCCGTTGTCACAGTTGACAACTGTCGGGATCGGCGCACGTGTGCCTTATTGGATTTTGCCGGCGACAGTTGATCAATTGCTATCAACTGCTCATATCCTTCAAAAGCTAACGATTCCCGTATGGATTCACGGTCAAGGCAGCAATATGTTATTTCACCTTGATCAGGACCCCTATCCCGGTGTGTTACTCTCTTGGCTCCCCACAAAGGCGCAGATGCCGCTTAGTCCGTTTGAACCCCAATTGATCCATTCAGGACTCCGAAAATCCCAACTTGCTACTTTTCTTTCGAAACACAAAATTCAAGATGCCATTTGGTTACACGGTATCCCAGGCACTTTGGCTGGTGGCCTCGCAATGAACGCGGGCACGCCGTTGGGTTGCTTTTCTGATATTGTCCACGAAGTCACGTGGATCAACCTTAAATCACAAACCTTCTCTCAATCACATCCTCAAAAAGATCAGTTTGGATATCGCTCCCAAACTCTGTGGAATACAGATCAACTTATTACGGAATGTAGTTTTATATTCAGATCCCCTGATGAATCCACATCTTTTGCAGAACAGTTTGCTCGGGCCCGCCAATATCGAAAGCAAACACAACCGCTGACAGACAAAAGTTTTGGCTCCACATTTCGTAATCCAAAACCGCAATTTGCGGGTGCCCTAATCTCCGAAAGTGGGCTCAAAGGTTTTCAAGTGGGGGAAGCGATGATCAGCCCTCACCATAGCAACTTTTTTATCAATACAGGCCAAGCCCAATCTCACGATATGCTAACCCTCATCAAAACGGCCCAAGAAAAGATCTTCAAAGATCATGGAATCGAATTGGTTCCTGAGGTTAAAATCGTAAGCAAATTCGACACCCTAAGTGACTAAAATCCCTAAAGGACACTCAATTTTATAGTACAATAGAGGAAGTGGCATGGAAGACACCATACGGAATCCTATTGGGCTGCTTTCTTTGGAGTCACATGGGATTTGCTCAAGAGGAGCGACGCATCCTCGATGTGCGTGGACCCACGACCCATCTCAGCAAAGTACACAACCGTCAAAAATCTTCAGGATTTAAACTTGGCTTTTCTCTTGCTTCACAACTCCCACTAGAAACACTCGCGGTTGCTGTCGACAACATTGATCCTACCAAAACAGCTGACTTTGTTGCTAAGGCGACTTTTCACGGCCAACTGTCCATCGCATTCATGTTGTTTCATCGGCTGGAAATTTTTGGATTTGTTGGGTTTGGGCTGTGGTCTGCTGACGCTGTCTTAGATGCAGCCATCTTTGAGAGTCTGACACTCGACTTGAGTATGTTTGAGGGAGGAGCGGGTGCGCTCTATAAGTTCTTCAGTGGGGATATTCTCCCATATCTGATTGTCTATTTTGGCGGCTCGTCGACTACGGCCGATCTATTCAAAAACAACGATATTGGACTTCAGGAAGGCGAACAAGCCACGTTGTTTTACGGCGGCGCTGGCGCGGGTGTGGAAGTTTATCTGACACCTCACTGCGGATTTCGGATACAGTTTGTGGGTTTGTTTTATAACGATTTAGTCGACTTGGATGTTTTTATTGGTGGGGGGGGAATCGAGCAAGCCGATTTGCCAGAACGCTGGGTCAATCTACTCATCACAACAGGGCTTTTTTATGAATTTTGACTCTCTATATAATAGAGAAGAGAGGGGGGAGCAACCATGAGTCAAATTATTGGTTTTTTTCAACAAGGGGGGATGTTTATGATACCGATCGCCCTGTGTTTGCTATTTAGTGTGGTTATCAGTATTGAACGGTTCTTCAAAGTCTATTACCTGTATAGCATCGACAGCACCTCCTTTATTTCCAAAGTTCAAAATCTGACCCTTCAAAAAAATTACGACCAAGCCATTTCGCTCTGCAACTCAAAGGAAACAGCTCTTTTACCCCGCGTTATTAAATCCGCACTTCAGGGAGCCAACGAAACAGAACACAAAGTAAACATCCGAATCGAAGAAGCTACGTTGGGCGTACTGCCGCTTATTGAAAAAAGACAATCCATCCTGCCGATGATTGCAAACGTTGCCACACTGCTCGGACTGCTCGGTACGATTGTGGGCTTAATCGAAGCCTTTGGTGCGGTTGCATCAGCCGAACCTGCCTTAAAAGCTGAGCTGCTCACACAGTCCATTTCGATCGCGATGAACACAACTGCATTTGGATTGATTGTGGCGATTCCCACCAATATTTTCCACACCATCATTCAAGAGCGGGCTACAAAAATCATCGGAGATATCGATCAGTATGCCGTACGTATTTCTCATTTATTAAGCTTGAGTAGTGCTAAAGGATAGAAGAGCATGAGACCTCCCAGCCAGCGAAGTTATCGTCGCAAACAGGAACAGGAACTCGAACTCACGCCGATGATGAGCCTTTTTGTTGGGCTGGTACCTTTTCTGTTAACGCTTGCCGTATTCACAAAAGTGACCTTAATCTCCCTGCCCTTGCCAAAAGTAGCCCAAACAGAACAAGAGATCCGAAAAGTAGAGAAGGAAAAATTCTATCTCAGGGTGTATATCATCGATCGTAAGACAAAAAACCAAGTCCGTGGGCGACCGGGATTCGTGGTAGATAGCAACGCCTTTCGCAAAGGACCCAAATTTCTGCCCCTAACCAAAGAGAAGTCGTACGACACAACGGGGCTCAACGCCGTAATGCTTGAGGTTAAGAAGAAGAATATCAAACGGAAAAATGTCATTATCATTTCGGGTAAATATGTAGGGTTTCAGGATTTGGTCAGGACTTTAGATGCGACACGTGAAATTCTACCCGAATTGGCTGTGAACAATCCTGAACTTCTAGGTGTAGAGCTTTTTCCTGACGTTATTATGGATGAGGCAGGTAGTTAGAGATATGAGTCGATTTAAATCGAAACGTCGCGCTCGAGCCCAAACGCCGCAGCTTCAAATCACATCACTCCTTGATATTATGACGGTACTGCTTTTCTTTTTGCTCAAAAGCTTTGGCACCACACCTGAATTGAACATTTCAAAAAATCTTGAATTACCTAAAAGTGTCAGCACACGACCTGCGGTTTATGCGTTGAATATCGCCGTTTCAAAAAACGAGATCTCAGTTGATGGAGAGTCGATTATCGCATTGCAAGGCATCAGCAAGGAGACAAAACGTTTGCCTCAAGCTGTATTTCGGAGAGATCCTGATTTGATTGCTCCGCTCTTTGAACTCTTGGCCAAAAAGAGAAGTTACGCCGCTAAACTTGCAAAACGCGATCCGCTTATAAAATTCAAAGGCGACTGTATCATTCAAGCTGACCAAGACACGCCATTTCACATTATTAAAAAGGTGCTCTATACGGCTGGTCAGGCTGGGTATTTGATGCTCAATGTCGCGACCTTGTCGACAAAAGATATTTAAGTAAAGTTGGATCCCCGCTCCTTCTTCGTCATCCCTGCCTTCGCAGGGATCCATTTCGACTTACTGCCAAAAGGGTGCCGGGGAACCTTAGTGCTTTGGGGAACCTAAGTGCTTTCCCACCTACTTCCAAACAGCAATTCCTGATATACTACTCACAAGAAATTAGATTCGAGGGGGAAAGAATGAGATTTCTGAATGTTTTAACTGTACTTTTTTTTATCGGCACGGCAATTGAATTTGAATCATGCAATCCGGCGCCCCCAGCGGACAACAATGTAGCTGCAGCTCCTGGAGTCGACGATTCAGTTGTTGACATAGAAACTCTAGGTGGTGGCGGAGGCGGTTCCGATAATCCGGATGACACAACTACGGTTTGCCAGGAAGGAGACATAGATGACAAAGTTGCTGCGGGCACTACAGCTCTATTGTCTGGTGAAGTCGACACAGGTGCGACACCTATAGTCGTTGTATGGCCAACTAATGGAGATTCCTGGCTCAGCGGGTTTGAGACAAATACAGACCCTGGAATTCTATTCGATAGTGTAGATTTAACCGGTACATTTGGTGAACTGGGCGCTACTGGCGGTACCGGGGACGATACGGATGCTAACTTTTTACTTCAAAATGGCTCTGACGACGTATTCTATCTTGAGGTTACAGGCCGTTTTTCGTCTGCTGTAGGGGACTACGAAGACGCAGCCCTATCTGCTGATGCAGATTTTATCGGAACTGTGCTTGATGGTACTGGAGATTTAAGTACCTGTTTTGAATATCCGATTACAGATGGCACAACACCCAGCTTAACTAACCTAAATGGGGCAAATGATCATTGTAGCGACATCGTAGCCTCAGGGCCACCGACCGGTACTCGAGTTTGGTACGTAACGGTTGTCGATGATGTGTCAGCAACTTCCGGCACAGCTGCACGAAAACAAGTCGGCACATGTACGGGGGGAGCAGTATGTGTTTCTTTGACCTCTGAATCAGGTTTCAATTCTGAAGTAGAGGACGTCAATCAAGAAGGCACTTTTGTATTTGTTCGAAACGGCGATGGCACAGCTGCAGCACCCCTCACTGGCAATCAGTCCATCTATCGATTCACGGTTGCGTCACCTACAACCGCACCTGTCCGGCTCACAGACGGCACTCAAGGTGCTTGTACAGCTGCAAGATTATTCGGAGATTCGGCCGCCAGCTCTGCTGGTACTGTCCTCTTGACCGCATGTGGTGGCGATGTCTGGGGCATCACTGACCCCTTTGGTACAACACCCGGTTCACCGATTTTGTTATTCGATCACGCCACGGTGGACATTGATGTTCTTGTAGGAAGTCCTATGGAATCAGACAAAACGGGACGAGGTTTCACACGTGTTGCCATTCCGTCTATGACAACGCCTACAAAAAAATCTGTCATAGCCACCAATACCCCTGTTGGCCTGAATTGTAATGCCGGTGGTAGCGGCACAGCTGCCTTGTCTTCATTCAGCTTCCTTTGGAATCTGGGCACCGCGACCTCTGGTTTTTCAAGCCTACTCAGACTTGTCAGTGGCTATAATCTGGGTAATGTACGCGATAGTCATCTGGGAAAAGATGCAAACGGGGATTTTATTCGATTTGTAGTGTACGATAGCGACCCACAACGTGTGTACGCTTACTTTATCGGAGACAATATTGGCTTTCCGTTTGTAGCAGTTCGAACCAGGAGTGATACGGACACCTTCCTTGGCATGCATGTCACCAAAGACTTTATTTATGTTTTAGCGAGCAACATGAAAGTGTACCGCCGATCCAACACAGCAAAATGGGGAACACTGGGAAAAATTGAAAATGAAGTCGATGACTGGACACTCGTCACAACCATGCCAATGGGCACAAAATCAATTGTCGTAGACGATTCCGTAGCAGGCGCACTTGATATCTTTTACGATGGCGATAGCCTAATTGATTCAAATAGAGCTTTTCTAAAACAAGGGTATACCGTCGCTGGCACGACGTTCACACCTGTCGGCGTGCCGATCGAAAAATATAATTCTGGCTCATCATCAAATACATTACACGTTGATGATCTAACAAAAGTGGGTTCTCGTAGAAGCCTTTTTGGCCGCGATGACAATGGTAGTATTGTTAAGCCTATCATTGCTGATGTGCTTGATCCCACAAAATCTGTGGGGGACATGAGTTCCTTTGCCGGACTATCCTCGTGCCCCGCTGGGACGATGCGTGAACTCGTAGCGACGACCGACCCTGCATACAAAAAACTTGGCGGCCCAGATCCATCATCTGGCACGTTCACATTTCACGCAACTGTTCTGGCTCCCTGCGGAGGCATTGACGAAGTCTGGGGCATCAATACCTTTGATAGAGTTTCTACATTTACATCGACCGACCCCACTAGTCACAACAATTTTGGCACCACACCTGCAGGATGTAAGATTAATGGCCTTGAAATTCCAGAACCCGTAACTGCTGCAACTAAAATAGATTGCCCACCCTTTGATACGCCATAAAACAAAGGCCTTGTTCTATTACCCGGTGCGGAGTTCAATCCGCACCGGGTTTTTCACAGTCCAGAGCCTGCACACCCTGACCAATACCGAATATACAGATCAACGACGTCTTCGCCAAATTGATGACTCATATTCTCTCGCACTCTAAAAATTTGTGAAACACCTAATTGGAAACCAGTCCCACTCTCTAAAGTCAATTCGTCAAATTGGCTGATCAGTTTTGGCGATCCATGTGTGTTCATTCGATCAATATCCTCAAGTATCACACTTAACCACATATCTGATCCCACAAAATCACGTAACCCGTATCCTTCCTCTACCTCAAGCATAAATGGGACTAACAACAGTCGTTCCAACGCAGCAAGCGTAACCATATCATCAACAGAAACCTGTTTTTTGAGGTGCTCTAGAAAAAGGGCCTCGTACATTCCTTTCCTTTGAAATTTTTCTTTATGCAACAATTCGACCAAGTAGCCTCCCGATACGAGTAGCATCGTAGAAGCAAAGCCTTTGTTGATTTCAATAAAATCTTGCAATATAAATTGCTTGATACTGATATCTGAAAATGGATAGGCCAGTACTTTTGCTTTTAGGGGGTCCAAGTAAAACGAACGATAGTCTTTGTATATAAGACCTTCCTCTTCTTCAACCCGTTCAATCCAAGACCGTAACTTATGATTTATGACCGTTGCTTTTGTACGTTTTAGATCAAGAGTCTCTTCTATCAGAGCGGCCTTAGGTAAATAAAATTCCATGCGTTCAAAGACCCCGTATAAATCCGTCAATGCATCTGCACGCACATAGATCAATCGTGCAATGGTTTGCAAATCTGCATCTCTCACGATCTTCGCTGCATTCAACTCGATCAACATCTGAGCTTGTATATGTGCATCCATTAATTCCACCAGATGAAACTGAAACAGATCTACAGGTGTGATTTCGAACACTTGGTTTAATTTTTGAAATTCAGAAATTGTCAAAGGCCTGTTTTGCTCAGCAGCATCCATCAGCCCTTTCGCGGCTTGAAACTGTTTGATGGGAACAACTGCACCCAAATTTTCTGGATTAGATTGAATTGTGCGAACGACTTCATCCAACCAACCGGTATCCCCAAATCCTACTTGGGCTGTCAACAGTAATACGACGAACAACACGACTCGACTCATCCTTTGCACATACCAATAGAGCCCCCCTTCTGTCAAGTATTTGCATTACCAAATCATCGCGAGCACAGTAGCAGGATGCGTAAGTCACATGATCGTTGAGTCTCTTTCCGTCTGGTCTAACTTGCAATCTATACTCAATTACTTTACCGTGATCTGAATGTTGCTCGTATCTAATAAACAATCTCTTGTCTTACTTTTACTTTTTCTCAGCCCGTTAATGCTCAAAGCAGACCATCCAGAAAATTCAAGAACCTCAAATGATTCGGACACCCGAAAAGCCTGTAGTCTCAGTTACACCCTCTCAAAAATGCAACACCACAACCAAGCACCTTTCGAACACCCCACACGCCTTGAAATTGAAACCTGGAGTGAACGCTTACTCCCCGGGTTGTTGCAAGCTAAAAGCTACACACATTGGCCGGTTTCGACGCGAGTAGATCCTTGGGCCACTCTTTCCAAAATGGGTGAAGGCAATTGCGGGGATTGCGTTACGTACATGTTCGATAGCATGACGCATCTTTTTGGCAACTCAAACGTATCCGTCGTCACAAATGGCTCACAACTGATCGGAAATTATCATCTAGGGGGCGGACATACGTTCTTTGCGGTTCAGTCATTCCAAAACAAACAGAAGTCCGACAGACTAATCGTCGATTATTCTTGGACCCAATGGTTCGCTCATCAAAATCAAAAACGAAATACCCTTCCACCGAACATCAAAGACGACCTCCCGTTAATCTTCGTGGGTACCTATGATGAACTGAAAAGTACTTTTGATACCCATCGAGAATGGCTACGTTACTCTTTTGATGATGCCTCGCTACTCACCTATGACGAGGTTTTATTCTTGCTGTACGACATCGATACGCTCGGCAACATTCGAAAGCGCGCAAAAATGCAATTAGATGCTATTCAACGAAATGCGAATGTTCAGTTTGAAGCTATGACTCAAAAGAAAAAAACAATTGAAAGCTGCAGCAATCGAGAAATTTGGTCGGCTCTTATTGAACTCAGTAGCCAAAAGAAAGTTGCTGTTGAAGTGAGTTACCGTCTTATCAGCGTCTTTGAGACACAAACACTCAAAGGGATTTTGACCCAACCGGATCCCATGCAATGCGACCGGTTCGAAATAAATGGAAAAACATTCGAAGCGAATGACTTCGACAGCATTCGAGTCATCTCAGATCAAGAATAAGAGAATCACGCAGCCATCGGTTGATAGCTGCGTGAAACAGCCTCTCCATTCCCAGTAGGTTCCACTCCCAATTAGGGGTTATATCAAAAAATAATTTTTGACGCCATAAGAGAATGATAATCTAGGATTTGTTCTATTTAGGGGGAAATCATTAAGCGCTTACCCAATTGGGGTTATTTGCCATGTATGGCCATATTATCAGCGACTATAGGCTGTTTATCAACGCCCCCTTTTTCGCTTGTACCACTGGTCTATCTCTACTTGATCCCTGTATTTATAGTGCTACACAACGGTGCCATTTCAACACGCCAGAAGATACTCTTTATCTTGTTTCACAGCTGGCTTATCGGCATTTCGAACCACCACTGGCTCTACTATGCCATTCATGAATTTGGCGGCATCGACAAACCCCTAGCCGTTCTATTAACGTGTGCTGTTAGCGCTGTCACCAATCTTGAATATGTCTTTGCGGGCCTCGCTGCAATTTTTACTTTGCGACGCTACCCGGCTACTAGCTTGGCCGTTTATGGCATCGTGCATGTGGTATGTTTTTATTTTCCAGCGCTCAAGCTTTTCCCTTGGACCACAGGGTGCGTGCAAATCCTGTCACCGATCATAGCGCCTGCGTATTATGTCTTAGGCCAAGCGGGCATGATGGGTGTAGTCTTATTTCTCAATACAGTATTGTATTATGCTTGGAGGCTTTACTGTTCAGGGATTAAAAATTATCGAATTTTTCTTGCACGTGATTTGGGTGCATGCATTTTATTTGTAGCGCTTTGTATCGGCTTCAAATGTTATCTCGACCATCATAAGACAGACATGCAGTCTCAAAAAATACGGTTTCTCGTCGTTCAAGCCAACGTGATGAATTTCATGAAACAACAAGCTAAGGTTGGCCATTACCCAACCATTCGAAAGACCATCAAAATATATATCCGAAAAACGAACCAGGCATTGAAGAACCTGGCTATCCCACCATCCAAAGAAAGCCCAGTTGTTGTCATTTGGCCTGAATCCGCTTACCCCTTAAGTTTCCCCACCCCTATCAGCTGGAAATCACGACGCATGAACCCGTACCTCAGTAACTGGATGAACCAACATGAATTTGTGCACTTTATCTTTGGAGCCACAAGTCACAATGCTGTTTGGTTCAATAATCATCAGGTGAAAGGCATCTACAAAAAGATACATCTACTGCCGTTTGGTGAATACATGCCTTATAAAAAACATATGCCAGCTTGGGTACTCAAACTGTGGGCTCAAAATCGCAACCCCACTCCGGGAACTGAATGGGCGGCATGGCCACTCACCGACACCCTAACACTAGTACCCACAATTTGTTACGATGCCTTATTCCCACAAGCAAGCCATTTTGCAATCCAAAATCACGCACACTTGTTTCTTAATTTAACAAAAGATGGTTGGTTTGTTGTCCGTCGTGCCCAAGAGCTCCATCTCATGATGGCTCGAATTCGATCTGCCTCAACAGGCATCCCTATGCTTCGATCTACAAACACCGGAATCACCGCATGGATAAACAGTAATGGACAAATTGAAGAACAGCTGCCGATTAACCAGATGAAAACATTATCCCTAGAAAAACAGTTCCCTCGATCTCAAACCCCACGATACTGGTTCTGGATTCAAAATCTTATTAGTTGGTTGTTTTTAATTGTTTGGTTTTGGCGATGTAGGAATTGGCACCAACATGCACTGACAGGTAGCGTTTAAAATATCCCTAAAAAATGCCCGCCTTCGACACCCAATAACAAAATCGAAGCAATGCATCCAAGCACAGGCAACACTAGGGTTGAATTGGGCATTTTCTTTTTCAACGCCAGTTTAATCAACGACAGATTTACAAATACGAAAATACATAAAATGACGAAGCTTGTCGCTTTTGCCAACGTCACGATCGGAAAAAAAGCAGCGGAACCAAAAATCAAAATCGACACACCCACAGTCGCCCATATTGGGGTCTGAAATTTCGTGTGCACTTTGCTCAAAAAAGAGAGAGCGTACCCTTGACAGGCTAGTCCATAGATCACGCGCGAAGCCATGATAATTTGAATCAGAGCGCCGTTAATAACAGCCACTAAACTAATTAATGCAATAAGCTTGGGTGACCCGAAGCCCGCTTTTTGGATCACAAGCGACAAAGGTGCCGTAGTGTATTTAAGCTCATCAGGACTGAGTATCGAAACCGTAATCCAAGAAACGGCAACATAAAACAAAGAACCCAAAACCAACGCTATTCCAATCGCTTTTGGCATGGTGTACTTCACATCAATAACTTCTTCAGCCACATTCACCATATCTTCAAATCCGATGAACGCATAAAAAGAAACAAATGCACCGAGTGCAATGCCCAAAAAACCCGGTTCGATTTTGGTTGCAACCTCAGCCACAACTACGGAGTCGATACTCATCCACCCCACGCCCATCACCCACAATAGACCTGCGATTTCGATACAGGTGATCACAAACGCTAACATCACAGATTCAAAAATGCCCCAAACAGCAATCAAACCCAATATAAAAACAAGTACCGCGATCACTGCTAAATCGGGGACAGACAAGAACACCTGCAGATATCCCACAAACCCTTTAACGAGCGTCGCCGCTGAAACACACCCCGTAAACACCACCAACCATCCAATACTTTTAGATAGCCAAGGTTTTCGAAATGCTTCAAAAACATACACGGCTTCGCCAGCGCTTTTCGGATAGAGCACAGCCAATTTCGCATACGAATAAGCCGTCAACCCCGCAACGCCCCCAGCAACCAAAAATGAGATCGGTGCATAGGTCCCCGCGATAGCACCCACCTTCCCCACGAGCACATAAATCCCAGCACCTAATATGGTCCCCAATCCATAAAACGTAAGGAGTGGTAACGTCAGGGTTCGTTTTAAAGCGGGTTGTTTTTGCGACATATACACAATATTACGACACAAGGTTAGACCATTAAAGTACTTGCTTCAAAAAAATTAATCGCGAATTAAATCTTTATGTATAGAACAAGTTTTTGGATTCCCCTCGCAGACGCTCGCGACGGGGATGATAAAAAAAGACAGGAATGACAAGGAAAAGTTATTCAGGCCATTCTACGAGAAGTTCATTCTCAGCTAGATAACCCGTTTGCAATCGAATGACCCGCTCTCGATACCGTCTATCATGCTTGAAGATTTGGATGGTGTGCTGAAGTGCCTCAAGCTCTTGCTTAAGCAACACCAGCTCCTGATCAAATTTTTTCTTCTTTTGATACAAAGTCCAAAGTGTCTGCACACCCTTTGATTCAAAATAAGAAATAGTCCCTACAGCTGAGACCACGATTCCCACACACACACTATGTATTAAAAAACGTCTCACCGCTTAGATGTTCGCTCCGTTGCAATACTAAATTTCGTTACCTTATTGCGTTGTAATATATCAAAAATCTTGACCACTATACCATGGGGGGTGGCTTTGTCCGCTTCGATTAATAATTGCTTCTCAGTCAAGCTCGGCATATTTTTGATCGTTGTTTCTAGCTCTTGAGCGGTAATCGGTTTTGATCGCCAATAAATTTGGCTTTTTTCATCAATCGAAATCACCAACGGCACACTTTCCCCCGTTCCTTTTTGCATACTGGTCTTCGGCAGATCAATCTGGAGCGGGTTATGTTTGATGAATGTAGTAGACACCATAAAAAAGATTAACAATAAAAACACCACATCAATGAGCGGTGTCAAATCAATCGAAGGCACCTCTTCAGAAACCGATTGTTCATCAAATTTGATCATGTCGCTTCTCTAAGAACAGGGTTTCGTACACGTTATCTAACTCTGATTCAATCGCGGTCATAATCGTCAAAGATCGATTTCGAATCACTTTATGAGCCACAAATGTTGGAATCGCAACCAACAATCCAGCGATCGTAGTCAACAAAGCTTCAGATATCCCCCCCGCTAAGTGGCTTGCATTTCCTAACCCATGGGTATTAATCGTCTGAAAGACATGCATCATCCCAAGCACCGTACCCAACAACCCCAAAAGAGGTGCAATACTGGCAACCGTCGAAAGCATATCCACACCACGCATCAATTGCTTTTGGACCATCGTCATCGGCCCACGCATCCTTTCAGCGGTTTCTTTGGATCCGTGTGATTGATACTCCAACATTTTTAACACGAGATAACTCACCGGACGGTTCGAATGTTTAAGACGCCCGATCACTTCATTTGCCTGATCAGAACCTAAATGCTTCAACTCATTAAGCAACGACTTAGGCAAATGATACCCATTTCGTAAATACACCAAACGTTCCAAAAAAACGGCCAGTGAAACCACAGAAATTAACAAAATAACCCCAAGGACAGGCCCGCCTTGTTCGAATAACGCTACCCAATCAATTGTCATAATCAAAAATCCCCTTCCTCATCCATTGTATCAAAGCATCACAGCCTCAAATCAGGCAAATTCGCTATAACTCCCTTAATATATAAAGAAAATTCATTTTTTATGAGAAACTAGTGCCAGGCATCTCGAATAGGTCCTCTTGACAGAGGTTCGTATCGCAGGATAAAAAAGAGAACTATGCATTTTTACTATGTATCAAGTACCTTAGAGCCGTCTCTGACGCCACCCAGTGTTCCCATCACCAGCCGCGCTTTTTTATTTGGCGACCACGTCTACGAATCTTTGCGAACTTATAATAAGGTGCCGTTCAGAACGCAGGACCATTACGACCGTATGCTCGAAGGGTTAACGTACCTCAAGCACATGGTCTATCCCAGTTATGAAACATTTTGCCTAGATCTGAAAACCATCACGCAATACGCAAAAGAAACACTCAATATTAAAGAAGAGATCTATATCCGTGTCCATTTTGGCAGACTCTCAGATGCCCAAATTACTTTAGTCCCTGATGCACAGCTGAAACCGCTCTGGGTTTATATTTGCGCACCCTATAGTACGTATGCCGTACCCGAAAAATTCAGCCACCATGGCATCCGACTCGGCGTCAGCTCCTACAAACGACACCACCCAAGCGCCTTTTCCCCGAGCTTAAAAAGCGGCAATTACCTCAACAATGTGCTCGGTGCCGTGGAAGCCAATGAACGGGGATATGATGGCCCCTTATTTCTGAATCCCAAGAACGATGACTTATGCGAAGGCAGCAACTTCAATATCGCTTTTATGACAGATGACGGCACCCTTGTGTTCATGGACCCCAAACATCCTGCCGTGTATTTGGAAGGTGTCACCCAAGCCTGTTTTACACAAGGGCCTAAAGCCACTTCCCTCCCCTGGCGATATGAAAGTGTGACCCTGAATGACGTGAAACGTTTTCCGTATGCTTTTGCCCTATCCACAACCCGAACCCTTTCCTGGGTGTCTTGCATCGAAGACATTGCGTTCAAAAAACCACCCGTAAATTTGGTTGCTCCGTTTTTTAAACATTTTGAAACCTGCATCGAGAAGAACCCACCCTTGTTAAGTTAGCTATGAAACACGTGATCGCATTGAGTTGCTACCTGTTAATCCAAACAGGCTTCGCACATGCGCTCCCTCCGAATATCAAAACCGGTGTCAAATATGGCGTCATTAGTTCGAGAGCTGATAGTAATACGCTGGGTACTCGAATTTTGAGTCAAGGCGGCAGCGCATGGGATGCACTGATTGCCATCGTTACTGATCTCCTTGTTGAGGCTCCCCATATTGCTTCCTTTAATAGCGACATGACCGTCATGGTTATCCCGCAACACAAACCACCGCGATCCTATTGGCTCTCACAAAACCCTGATGCTAAAAAAACATACCCCTACAGCACATGGGCAGATACGCTTATCAATTTACACAAACGCAATGTCACAAAGTTCACCCCTGAACGTCTCATGAGCTCCGCTACTCACAAACTCACAACCTTATCCAGCATCACGTTCCCCAAAGGAACACCTCACTACCAACGACTCGTAAACCCTAAAACCCGAACTGCGCTCAAAAAATGGCTCTTGCATCTGAGTCGGTATCAACCGTTGCTCTCTAAAAAAACACTAGCGCTCAGACGAAAACAAACCAAGCAAACTCTATCTCTCCCTAACAGCTCTCGGGCATCCACATTTCGAGGATCTATTCCGCTTGAAAATAAAACTCAACTCTTCAGCAACACACGCGCCTTACTCACACCCCTACACGCCAAGATTAAAACGCTCCCGACTCAAAAAATCACGCCTGCTGCACTTGCCAAATATTTAAAAGGTCCCAAGATTGCTAACACTGCCGCTCATTACCGTTACACGTTTCAGCTTGTACTCTTTGATGCCTATGGCACCATCGTCATGGTCCACATGGGTATTCCCGATCTTTCAAAAGCATTATTTGATCCTGTAACTGCTTGTCTAAATCATACAAGTCGAGCCTCATTCGACAACCGAAAACAAGAGCTCGGGGTATTTGCATTATGGCACCCCAAACGACACGTCCTCTGGGCCATCACACCCAAATACCGGTCCGTGACGCCTCTCCTCTGGACGCTCCCTCTACGGATTATTGAAAGTAAATCAGTTCCTTTTTCAAAACAGGTGGATGCACCTCACTATGAACCAAAATCGTCAAACCTATTACACACCTCAGGGGCCGTATCCCCTGATTTATTCAAACACTTTAAAAGAATCCGAAAAAAGACACCACCTATCACCTGGTTTGGCGTAGAAAGTCACCCTAATCATGCGATCGGATTTGCCTCTCCGTGGGCACACGCATATCCAAGCATGCAATAGGGTGAGCATATAGGCTTAGATTGCTTCGTTGGGCCAAATAAAAGCCCTCCTCGCTGGCGGCGTAAATAAATTCTCAAGCTCGACCCCATTCTTGACGATGATGCACATAGGGATGAAAACTTTATTTCAAAACTACGCCTTACTTCTGGTACCTTTTTGCTTGGCGACCCTCTTTACAGGATGTACAAAGGTTGCCATTGAGCGAAACATTGCATTTAATCAATCTCTAGAGGACTATGAGGATACTTGGTTGGTCCCGAAGAAACTAGAACACAAGGTCGTCAGTAAATGGCGGGTTTGGGCTTACGGTAAAGACAAAGTCGATGCATTGCTCAAAGACTATGAACAAGAGTTGGCTGGCAAAAAAGCTAAACGAATTTATAAATTCTCCAAAAATGAACTTCTAGTCAAAACTTTCGCAAAAGGGAAAAACAAAAGGACCGAGGTCTGCACCTTTAAGTACACGCCTAAAAGAAAGACGTTTTTCAAAAAAGATCTCAAAGCTCATGCCTTCAAATATACGGGTGTAAAGAAAAAAGATTTAATCGCCAAAAAACAAGGCAACTGCAGCTATGCTGAAAGCATCACTTTCCCTATCGCGATGATCCGAAATATGCAAATGACCCCATCAGGGCCATTCCAAGCTGAGATCTCAGGCACTGTCCAAAGAGCTGTAAGTGTCCATTGGGCACTTCAAAGAATCGATGATCCCAGCCAGGTACGTTTGGGCGCAAATAATACGCTCCGCATTTCACCTCGTGGTATTGCCACATCAAAAAAACGACGTTGAACCTTTGGCGCGTGTCCTAAATCATTTCGTTTACTTCAAAGAGACGTTGCTGTCGTTTAATCCCAAGACAAATGCCAATCGCAGTCCAATTAGCAAGCAAACTCGAGCCCCCATATGACATAAACGGCAACGCAACGCCGACAATGGGTAGTAGGCCAGATACCATTGCAATATTCACCCCCACCTGCAGTGCCAATGCAATGGCGTATCCTAAACAAAATATACTGGCAAATGCATTGGGCCCCGAAGCAGCCAACGTATAAATCCGAATGAAAATACACGCATACAAAATCAACACCAAAAGACTCCCCAAAAAACCCCATTCTTCCGCAAAAGCACTAAAAATAAAATCCGTTTGCTGTTCAGGAATAAAATCTAGATGTGATTGAGTCCCCTTTAGATATCCTTTTCCAGCCAGACGGCCACTGCCAATTGCAATCATCGATTGAATGGCATTGTATCCCGAACCTAAAGGGTCTTTTTGTGGGTTCAAAAAAGCAATCACACGTGCACGTTGATACGGTTTCAGTCCAAATTGATAAGCTGCCGGCAGCGAAATAACCCCTAATACAACAGCACCTAATAACAACCGCTTTTCGATATTGCATAGCAACACAATCAACACACCGATAGTCGCAACAACACCTGCTGTCCCCAAATCAGGCTCTAGCAATATCAGACAGCTTGGCACACTGATTAATAGTAGAGGCCCTAAAATTCTTTGAAGGCCCACACGCTCAAAAGGCTGAATGGCTTGCATCGATTTGGCTAAAAATAAAATCAGCGCTATCTTCATAAATTCACTGGGCTGAAACCTGTACCCCCAAAAAAACAACCACCTGCGTGATCCCGCAATTTCAGGACTGAAAAACAATACCCATAGCAACGTGCCACCCAATCCCACGTACACCAGAGGGCTCAACCGTTGTATTGTCGTAAGACTGATACGTGAAATAATTAACGCTGCAGCAAGACTCAGCATTGCATAGATCATTTGCGTTTTTGCAATGGCTGAGAGGCCCGTACTCACCTCAGACACAGTCGCACTATGTATGGACATGAGACTAATGGTCATGAGCCCCAGTAACGGCACTAAAAGCAAAACATCTAAGCTTTTAAAGACTCGAATCCACATCTTTAATTCCCTTCTGCCTTTGCAACTTGCTTTTGTTTTTTTAAGGTTCGAAATACAGCTTGCGCGATAGGTATCGCAGAAGACCCACTACATCCATGCTCTTTGACTACAATCGTAATGTACTTAGGGTGCTTCGTCGGCCAAAAACCAGCAAAAATACCATGGTGACGTTCTTTAGGCGGCAGAGATTCACACGAGCTGTATAAATCCTCTGGAGAAAAAGCCCGTACCTGTGCTGTTCCCGTTTTTCCACCTATTTTCAATGAAGCGTCTCTGTAAGAAAACCCTGTTCCATCTGATGTCTCTATTGCTTTGATCATGCCACGAACAATCAATCCGATGTGACCGGGATCGAGCTGCACACGACGGATCACTTTGGGTCCATTAGCACGAATTAATTTCCCATCTACATCCCGCTCTTGCTCAATCAGATAAGGTCGAAATACGGTTCCGCCATTTAGGAGTGTCGCATAAGCCGAGGCTAACTGTAACGGTGTTGTACTGACATACCCTTGACCGATGGCGACATTTAATGTTTCACCTGTTTGCCAGCGTTCTCCGTAGGTTTTCTTCTTCCACTTCGTATCCGGAATCAAGCCCCGATTCTCATTCAACAGCTCTATCCCTAACATACGGCCCATTCCAAATTGCCGTGCGAGCATCGCCAGACGATCCATCGCCATTACTTTTGAAAAATGATAGAAATACACGTCGCATGAAGCCAAGACAGCTTTTTCAAAATCTACCTTGCCGTGCCCGCCCTCCTTCCAACAGTGAAACTTTTTTCGTCCGAGTTGGTAGCTCCCTTTGCATGTGATGGTGTGTTCAGGTGTGATGATTTTTTCTTGCAAAGCAGCCAAAGCAGAGAATACTTTAAACGTTGACCCAGGTGGATAAACCCCTTGAACAACGCGGTTGAATAAGGGATAGTCTGCCTTACGAGACAAAGTGTGCCAATTCATGCCTAGGGTGTTGGGATTATAATTTGGCGTGCTGACCATCCCCAACACACGACCTGTATGAATCTCAAGCACCACGCCTGCCCCACGATGTTTTTTAAGCCCCTCATACAATGTTTTTTGCACGTCAACATCTAAGGTCGTGTGTAAGGTATGCCCCGGTGTTGCAGCGACTGGGCGAACCCAATTCATAAAACTGCCATCTGCATGTTCAATACGTCGTCCATGTGCGTCTACGCGAATATATTGAACGCCGTGTGTCCCTCGGAGTTGCTCATCAGCTACACGTTCTAGCCCATCCCTGCCCAGCTCTTCGCCCTGAATCATCAAATGGTTTTTAGACTTTCGAAAGTCAGCTGTGGTAGGTTCAGACACATATCCAAGCACATGAGAAAACACTGCCCCGTAGGGATAATGACGCATTGGCGTCATTTGAATATCTAATCCGTCATAAAATTTTTTTTGAACTTCAATTTGTGCGACGACCTCTTGAGAAACATCCCGAGCGATCGGAATCGCTTGAAATCTCGGTTTCCCTTTTTTCTTTTTTAGATAGTCAGATTTTAGAGTACTCATGGGCTGATTGAGTAACGTAGATAGGAGTTTCAACACTTTTTCAGGTTGTTTCAAGTACTGAGGCACTACGACCACGTCGAATCTAAATCGATAGTCAACAAGCACGTGCCCGTGGCGATCATAAAGCATGCCCCGCAGTGCGGGTACATATTCTTGACGGATTTGATTTTTGGTTGAATAGTGAAAAAAGGCATCGCCTTTTAAAATCTGAAGCACAGACAGGCGAAATAACAACAGAACAAGCAGACACCCAAAGAGCCAGAGCACCCAGCGGTTTGTTCGAAGATACTCATTGTGACTGTCCTGACCTAACATGTTGACTTAAATATCTGAAGCCTGATGAACACGGCCTGAAAATTGCGCCAATATGGGATTCATGATACACACATATAACATCACATTGACGCCACTGAGCACAACCCAACGCCACTGCAAAATGTAAGCTGACCCATCAGTTAAATAGAAAGACATCTTTATGATCCGGAGTCCTAAAAACAAACCAAAGCAACATAGTACTGCAGCTATTCGGATCTTTTTTTGATCTGGAGCCACATGTGCCCGAAATAATATCCCCAACACACCGATGGTTAAAAATGGAAACAGCAACCCCCAAAAACCATGCACACTCGTAAAACTGACCCACAGGATCATCCCAAGCATTGACATAAAACTTTGCCAGTATGGCCGGACTAAAAGCAGATACGTCACCCAAAAAACCCATATATAACTCACAACACCGACCGATAATCCATCAAAGTAAGCAGACAGTTGAAAGCCCATACCATCTATTAAATAGCAGCCTATGCCGACCAACATGTCACAGACCCAAATACTCATTTTCCCCTTTGGCCCAAAATAATAAAAACCTCTTGGGCTTTTTGAGCATCAACAAAAGGCATTATCCATACCGCTTGCTCTAGTTTTTGGCGAGTGGGTTCGATACGCGTGACTTTGCCCACCCCGATACCGTGGGGAAACACTTTGCCAAGCCCAGAGGTGATATAAATATCCCCAATGTGCACATCCGAATCACGATGCACATATCGGAGTAACTGAAGTGGCCCCTGACTTTCTCCCGTTAAGACAGCACGCTCATCAGTACGGAGGTTCACCACGTGGGCTCGAAATAAGGGGTCTTGTAATGCCAAAACTAGGCTTCTATGGCGACCTGCCGCAACAACTTGCCCTACGATACCTTTGTGATCAATCACAGGTACCGCATTTTGCACCCCGTGCGCAGTACCGGCGTTAACCCAGAGGGCCTTGCGGTCAGCGGAATGATCGAGTGCCACTACTTCAGCAATCTTAAGCTTGAATGGAAGTTTGGGCTGCAATCCAAGAATGCCACGAAGTCGAGCGACTTCTTGTTCGAGTGTCAACAGCTTGATTCGCTCTGCATCAGAGGCCTGGAGCTCAGTTTTGAGTCTTTTGTTTTCTAGTTGCAACGCCTCAATACGCAGAAAACGTTCATAGAAGGCGTATACGGTATCCGTAGATGACCTCATAAAATGGAATACCGGCTCACAGAATATCTGATACAATTGTGAGGAAGCGGTCGACCGTAGGTCTGGCAGCTTCACAAATACAGTAAAAAACGTTATGAATAAGGCTATGATGAGCCAGGCGTATTTTTTTATAATATGTGAACCTTTTAACATGGTTACTCCAAGGAGCTTTTATGCTTGCTTATTTTAGAGGTCAGCGTAACCCGATTCTACTATATTTTGTTGTGGGTGTGATTTGTATTGTCATGTTGTCGTTTGGATTGGTTGCCAAACAATACAGCCCTAAACCATCTTGGGTGCTCAAAGTGAATGGGAAAAAAGTCCCCCTCACGAGATACCTTGCCTCTTATCATCAAATCATAGGCTATTTTCAGAGCCTACTGAAAGGGCAATTCGACCCCAGTATGCTCCAGTATTTTCAAGTGTATAGCACAGTCCTTGAAAACTTAAAAGAACGTGAGCTGTTAGATTACTTCGCTCAGAACCAACATTTGGTCTTTAGCACCGAGTTTGTGCGAGATCAGATTCTCAAAGAAGAGGGATTCAAAGACGACGGTCAGTTTTCATTCGACCAATATAAGCGAGTGTTAGCCCGAGGTCTCCCCTTCAGCCCTATCAAGCCCAAAGATTATGAGGATTATTTGGGGCAGATCTATGTTGTTCAAACTTTGAATCGTGTCATTCGAAATGCGTTTCATTTACCAAAAGAGCATCAAGATATTCTAGAGAAATTACGTCAAATTGAGTATAAGGTCACCCTATACCCACTAACACCTAAACACATTCAAGCCAAAACGAAGCTCAAAAAAGAAGAAATTGCAGCTTTTGCGTCTGATACAAAAAATTTGCCTGCTATTCAAAATGCATATTTCAAACAATCGGCCAAATATTCTCAAAAAGGGACCTACGAAGCCAAACATATTCTGCTGCCAAATGTCACAGAAGAAGAAAAGAAGACATCAAAAGATCTGGCTGATCAACTGTATACCCAACTTGTGACGGATCCTGGACAGTTTGAAGCATTGGTCAAAAAACATTCCGTCGATCCAAGCAGTAAAGACAAAGGCGGTCGTTTGGGCAAATTAACTTCTGGCGAGATCAAAGAAGAGCTTGAGGCAGCCCTAAAAACGTTAAAACCTGGTGAAGTGGGCAAACCGATCGTGACAAATCTAGGGATCCATATTCCTGTGTTAATTGCTTCCACACCTGAGGCAACTACACCGCTGGAAAAAGTAAAAAGCGAGCTTGCTGAGCAAGTGCTTATGGATCAAAAAAGAGGTGAATTGGTTGAAATTTATCAACCCATTCTGATTTCTCATTTTAAGAATCGAGATATCAAAGAAGTCAAACGTATATTAACCACGACATTGCGAATTAAACCTGAGGAAACAGGTTTTTTTAGCCCGTATCAAAGTTTGATCCAACCAGTGGGGCAGGCCTTTCCGTTGAAACAGTATGTGCTCCACAACGAGCTTGAAGCGGGGGATTTTGTCGAAGAAATTATTAAACTGGGCGGTACCCCCTATGTCATTCAGATCAAAGCCAAGAAAGAAGCATTTGAGGCAACCACTAAGACAAAAGGCGCCAAAGAACAGTTTTTGACTCAAATGAATTTAAAATGGCAGGATCATGTCTATGCCAAGTTCAAGAAAAGCCTGGAGCAGCGGTATCCCATTATTGTGAATCAAGAGGCTATCGCAGCATTTAAAAAACGTCATAGCAGAACTGAACAAGCTGCACAATAAAGTCTCGAAAAACCATACCCAAAAAGGGTTTCAGAGCACAGTCTTTTTTTCTTTACAAAGAAAAAAGGCTGTGCTCTAGTACAACCTAATTTGAACAAACCCAGTTTTGTGTCACATATGTGGGTTTCGTCAATTTTTATTAATTTAAGAGGAGGAAACTATGAATTTAAAAGTTTTATCAGTCGCGTTGGTCGCAAGTTTTTTGGTTGTTACAGCGTGCAGCAGCAGCAAATCACCTAAGGGCAAAAGTGATGCCGCAAGTGTTTCTATGTCAATTTCAGCAAAAAACAATAAATTCGAATTGAATGTTGATAAATTTAAGATTGAAGCTTTGAAGGAAGTCAAAAATACAGATGCTATGAAAGCGCTTAAAGATCTAAACGGTAGCTTCTCTATCGCACGTAAGGCAGAGAATGACATCACAAGTGGCAAATGGGTTCATACGGATGGTGACAAAGTACATTCAATTGCATTCACCAACGAAAACAATGTCTGGACATTCGCTAATGAAATCACTGGCGTCAAAGCGGACCATGCGATGGCTATCTGGGCAAAACAAAAATCTACCATTACAGCTACAAAAGATGGCGGATTCACCATGTCTTTGACTTTGGCTGACAAAGACACTAAAAACGTAACCGTTTCTGTACCGTTTAAGAAGTAAGTACTAACCTACCCAACTGTAGGTCAAAAAAACCTGGCGTCATTTAATTGGCGTCAGGTTTTTTTATTTGCTCCTCCACAGTGTTCTTTATTGACCTACGGCCTCCACCCTGCTTGGTTTAAATATGGTATTATGGTACTGTGGGAGCTGATTTTAGAGCCGGAGGGTAGTCATATGCGTCGGGGAATTCTTTTTTTTACACTTATAGCTGCATGTTTTGCAGGATGCAAATCGGATGTTGAAAAACGCCAAAAGTTGGATGAGTTCATGCTCTCCATCACATCAAAAGCTTATATCTTCAAAGGACTGACTGTAACCAAGACTGTTAAGTCAAAAGAAGTGAGAACAGATGGCAAAACCTGGCTGGCATATTTTACAGACAAGGTCTTTCCGAACGTTCCAGATGATGTGGAAAGAGATCTTAGGCTGATACTTGATAACAAAGACAAATTCGTAGGATCAGAGTTCAAACTAGGTGCCGCTGCGTGGCGATATACTCGAAACTCAGAAAAATTCCCTCTCGAAAAAAATGGCATGATTGAGTGGAAACGTGCTGATGGGGGGAGCTTATTTAGACCTGATTATTTACAAAACGAAACATATTTTTCATTTTTTGGCCCTTTCGGTACAGGGACAGTTGCCAAAGACGCTGAGTTAGAGGACTACGAAAAGCCTCTTATTCGTTTTTTTCAAAAAAAGAAACTAGAAGTCACTGCTGAGGACAACAAGCAAGAAAAACTCAAGCTTAATTATTACATAGAAGGCATTGTTGCTTTCTCTCTCAGCTTTGAGCAAAAGAAAGAGTAAACCATCATCAGAAGAGGAGGACATCTCATGAGATATAGCCGATTTTATTGCCTTCTGGCATGTTGCATGGTGCTTACAAGCTGCACACGTAACAACACCGAACCGACTGCGAAGTTCTTATCTGTCCTATTTACCTCACATGCGGCACTGCTAAATGCAACCAAAACGCCAAGCGCTGAGAATGATAAAAATTTAAAATTTTTTAGAATGACACATGGTCGATATTTTGGGAATGAGATGGAAACATTCGCAAAATTTGATGCTATCTACAAAGGGGAACTTTATTGGCTGTTCAGTCAGGGACCTGATCGTGAAACATACATTTGGATGGTGTACAAACTGCCTGAAGGCATGCCCTCAACTCTACAGACAAAAAAAGATGAAAAAGATAAGAAGAAGGATGAAAAAGATAAGGAAAAAGAGGTTGATCCCAAAAAACCACTTGTCGGCTGCTCGCAATTTATGATGTCGATTGAAACGACATACGAAGGCGGATTGGCCTATGCCTATGATACTGAGTTGCCCACTATTAGCATGGGGCCTTGGATACAAATGGATTATTCCGGGGAAAAGCTGGCTATCAAAAAGTTAAGCACAAAATACATTAATTCGTTCTTTACGCTTATCCAGCATGAGAGTGGAAGCATCAAAGCACGTTGGCAGAGTGACAGCTCTATAGCAAGAATCAAAATATCCCGCGTTAGACCCGTAGAGCCCTATGCCTATGTTGATTTAGTTCCAGCTGAACCAACTGCATACATTAAGGATGCGCTAAGGAAGAATGTTAGATACACGTTTTTGAAACACACGATAAAAAAATCAATTAAAAAGAAAGATGAGAAGGAAGACACTGAAAAAGATAAAAAAGACAACAAGGAAACCAAAGAGGATTAGACCATGAAATTTCTGATCACTGCCTGTGTGTACAGCATCTTCATCTTTGGAAGTATCGGCTGTAAATCCAAAAATCCTGCGGATTTAAAACGAACAATCGAAAGTGGGCGTCAATTCTATGAATTGGTGGGCGTCAGCAGTCTTGATTCTGGGTATAAAGATTTACGCAAAGAAGTCAGTTTCTGGCACTTTGGCCCTAAACGGTTGACAATTCTTTTGAACAAAGCGACACAAGAAGCCACAAAACCAGCAACAGTTGAACGACCTGATGGGCTTTTTTATGGGCCGCTCAGTGCATTCAAAAAAATCAAGACTTCTGATCGATTGCTAGCGGGGTCAGACAGATTGAAGGGCAGAACATTAAGACTCAAAGAGTGGCCCCAGCAAATGAAGGCTTTTATCATGCGTCAGCAAGCAGATGGTAGCCTAAAAAAAGACGTTGAGCTGACATTCAAAAAAGTGGATTTACCGAGTGCGAAATTTTCTGTGATTTGGCCGGATCATCTGAAGGCTCCGGAGCCTTTGAAGCCCAAAGAACAAAAGCTGCAACCCATCTCCTCCAAAAAGTAGACGGATCGCAGCTTTTTGAGTTCAAACTATTATTTTTTCCTCCAATCTTTCCATTTGTTTTTCCAATAGTCTTTGGTCTGCTCCAGCGCACCTTTTTCTTGTTCTTTAACTTTTGGTTTTAACCCATACTGACGATTAACCTCATTTAAAGTTTTGTTATATTCTGCATTTAACTCATTGATCTCCAGCTGAAAATCCTGCTTATCTTCAAGAGTAAGGGCGGGTTTCACGTCTTTCTTTTGTCTCTGATTAAATTCGTTCACTTTTTCAAGATATGCTTTTTGTTGTTTTTTACTCTTTTCTTCAAGTTTAGCAAACGCTTCATCACCTATGTACTTATCACTTTGACTGCTACTTTTGTCATCTTCTTCGGCACTCTTCTCTTGCGAGTTACCATCCTGTGATTTGCTAGAGTCGTCTTGTTGTTTAGTTTCGCCCTCTTGGGAATTGCCATCATCATTTGATTGGTTGTCGTCTTCTTTAGTTTCTTCAGATTTACTATCATCAACTTGTTTTACAGTCTTTTGAACAGGCCCTTTAACAATCGGCTTCCCTTTGCTTAGCAGCTGACCTTTTTTATTAATGGTTACGTCATTTATATCCACCGCTTGAAATCCAACTTCCATCGTAAACTGCACGGTTACCGTGCTCGCTTCAGTTACTTTTGCAGCTGCTCGAATAAACCCTTCATTTTTAGTTGGTGTAAATATAAGTTCAGGCACACGGGGACAAATCTGAGTAAATGAGCATTTCAATGTTACATCTAAATTTTCTTCGTAAGGTTTCCGAACGATGAGCTCCTCTTTCGCATTTTCCATATCCAAGTGAGTCGGCAATGGACGAATCGGTCCACTCCAAATCAACCCATTAATGGTATCGCCATTTTTGATCTCATATGGTGAGACCCAAGGATTTTTTGCATCTCGTTTTTCTGCAATAAAATCAACAAACGTACCTTTCTCTTGCTCAGTATCCCAATAAAACATCCGTATTTTGAAAGCCCCTAGTCCTTCTTTAGGAAAAAAGTACACAAATTTACCGTTCAATGTCGTCTCAGGCTTGCCCTTATACTGGAATGGTTCTCCTAGGAATGACTTAACACCCTTATCGACCGCTGCCTGTGCCCTCGTTTTAATAAACGCATAATGATCACTAACCACAGTCCCTTTTAGCTCCTCAGGTAGAGGTACAAACCATTTATCTGTGTTCTTTTGAGTTAATTCCTCTTTGGTGACCTTTACAACATCTTCTTTCTTCAGCACCTGCATCAGCTTTTTATTAAACTCTTCTTCCTTGAGAGGAACGCCGCAGCCAACAAACACCAAAATACATACAATTGCAATAAAAAATTCTTGTTTTTTCATATATTTCAACATGTTACACCTCTTTAGGTTGCGAAAACTTCTTTTCAGTTGACCATAAAAAATAAGTTTAAGCAATTTAAAAAACACTAATCGTTTTATCGGTTATTTAGCTAATAGTTTTAACAGTTTATGCATCTATTTAATATTTAATGAATTTATATACTTACACTAAATATTTTATTTATAAATGTCGATCAGACGGTGAGGTTTCATGAAGGAGGGGGGAAGATGAGCTATTTCAACAACCGTTTGGTGGTGTGTGCGTTTTTGGGCGCGGGGCTGCTGATATTGCCTGCCCAAAGCAATGCGTTCCAACCTAATGACGCTGGCCTTGCAACACCCGACAACTTTGATCAGATGCCGATTCAGTACCACAACGGCTCACAAGCAAGCCCCTATGACGCTCCTCAAGGTTATGACATGCCCCAACGAGATCTCCCTGCAGCTCCTGAGATTCCGCGACAGCCCGCTCAATTCCCGACTGCGCCTAACTTGAACGCCCCCCAAGATATTCAACAGGGCTATGATGCTCCGCCGCAGTACAACAGCTACCCACAGAATCAAAACCCGTACCCTGATGTTCAACGAGATCCCAACAGTGATTATATGGATAAACAGCCCCCCCCTAATATGCAACAAGGATATGACTCACTGCCTCAAAGTAACAGCTACCCTCAAACTCAAAACCCCTATCCAGATGTTCAACGAGACCCTGAATCACTCAATGATTCTGATCCGTTTGATCAAAATCAATATGACCAAAACCCTCAAGATTATCCTTCTGAATTCATTGATTCAGGAGAACCAGACGCAAATCTACCTCAGGCGGATCGACTACCTCTGCAAACACCTTTTGAGCCCCCACAGATTGATGATTTCTCACCTGAGCAAGAGTTACAAAATCCACAACCCTATCCTGAATTTGACCAACAACAGCTGGATGACATTCGACAGTAAGATAGATTGCTTCGGATAGTACGCCTGCGACGACAGATGGATCCCTGCCTCCGTGTATAGTCCCGAAAGATTGCAAGTATAGAAAGGAAGTGATAAGAGGGATAGAGTACAGCAACGGCCTGACACCGCCATCTCTACCAAAATATCGAATCGTCTCTATTTAAATAATTTGGATAAAATGTCTCGCACATTGTTGAAAAACAACAGCTTCAACCCCGACTTGCTACCCTTCTCAAGTTGATCCACATCTGCTTTGTTCTCTTTGGGCAAAAATACAGTTTTAAGTCCTTCACGTCTGGCTGCCAACAACTTCTCTTTGATACCACCCACTGGCAACAAATCACCAGATAAAGAAATCTCACCCGTCATGGCCAATTTAGGGGGCATCACCTGGCCCGTTGCCAACGATATCAACACAGACAAAAGCACTACGCCTGCAGATGGCCCATCTTTTGGGATGGCACCCGCTGGCACATGAATGTGTAACTCATGCTCTCTAAAAAAATCTGAAGACGCCCCATAAAAATGGGCGTATTTCATCGCAAAGGTATGAGCAAGATGGGCACTCTCATTCATCACATCACCAATTTGGCCCGTGATCGTATACCCACCTTTTTTTGCAGTAGACGGCATCGCTACACATTCGATAGTGAGGATGTCACCTCCTACTGGCGTCCAAGCCAAACCATAGGCCATACCAGGGCGCTTGAAGGTCCGAATCTTCTGTTCACGGTACACACTGGGACCTAAAATCTTGGCGATTGCACCTTTTTGCCACTTTACTTTTTCAGCTTGTTTTTCGGCTACCAAATAAAAAGCTTGCTTACGCATCAACGTCGCCAAACATTGATCCAAATAACGAACCCCTGCTTCACGCGCATAGTCTGAAATTAAAAACTTCATCATTGAGTCAGGCATACGAAAATCTTTTTGCTTCAACCCATGTTTTTTTAAAAGTTTCGGTACTAAATGCTTTTTAGCAATAAACAATTTCTCAGCTTCGTTATACCCATGAACCTCTATCACTTCCATCCGATCAACCAACGGTTCTGGAATTTCTTCCAAAACGTTCGCAGTAACAATGAACAACACCTTGCTCAAATCAAAAGGCACATCAATATAATGGTCTAAAAATGAATGATTCTGCTCCGGATCAAACACTTCAAGCAACGCAGCTGCCGGATCTCCTTGGTAGCTTATCCCCAACTTATCAATCTCATCCATCAGGATCACAGGGTTCTGACTGCCGACTCGTTTCATCGCTTCGATAATCTTACCCGGCATGGCACCCACATATGTCCGACGGTGACCTTTAATTTCAGCCTCATCTCGCATTCCACCGAGAGAAAACCGAAAAAATTTACGGCCCATCGCCTTTGCAATACTTTCACCTAAGCTGGTTTTGCCACATCCAGGCGGGCCAACCAAGCACAATACACTACCAGCATATTGTGGATTCAATTTTCGTACTGCCAGGAACTCTAAAATTCGCTCTTTGATTTTTTGTAACCCGTAGTGCGTTTTATTCAGCTCACGCGTTGCGGCCTTGATATCACTGCATTCTTCAGTAGTCTCACCCCAGGGTAAAAACAAAATATATTCCAAATAATTTCGGAGTACTTGATATTCCGGAGACATATCACTCATGTGCTCCAACTTGTCAATATGCTCCTCGATCTGATCTAAAGGCTCTTTAGGCAAAGTTAACTCATCAAGCCGCACGCGATATCGCTCAATCGCTTTTGACTGCTCGTCTTGCTTCATCCCAAGTTCTTGCTGAATCTGGCGCAACTGTTCCTTGAGAAAAAATTCACGTTGCACTTTTGTGATCTTATCGTTCACTTCACTTTGGATTTTCTTCTGCAACTCTAGCAACTCGTATTCTCGCTTTAATTCAACAAGCACCATACTGAGTCGCTTTTTCACATTCGAAATAGAAAGGTATTTATTAATCTTCGACAACGTCATTGGAATGGTATACGCCACCAAATCCGCTAGTTCACCAGGATGATGGGTGTTTACCATAGCAAGACGCATTTCATCAGAGAAGAGCGGCTGCGTTTGAGCCAGTTCCTTCACCTGATAAATCAACGCTCGCATCAAAGCTTCGGTTTCTTGATCGCGAAGCAGTTTGTCTTCCAGATATTGAACCGATGCAAAAATGTGTTGACCACTTTCTAATACTTCTTGAATTCGAAATCGTTTGAGCCCCTGCACCAAAACATGGCTGCCCTCATCAGGTAGATTGACCTTTTTGAGAACCTTTACAGCCACACCATATCTGAATACCTGGCGCTCACCGAGGGTCTGTTTATCTTCATGCCCTTCCCGGGGCACAATCAAACCCACAATGCCATGGTCCACCATCAGTTTATTCAGCATCACAAGATGATGCTTTTCGATGATAAAAAGGGGTGCCATCAAACCCGGATAAACCATCCGAGAACGAATCGGCATACAATACAGCTCATTAGGCAGCTCTACGTCACGGCCGCCGTTAGGCACCTTCAGCACAGCCTGGCCAAAATCCTTTAGAAAACTGGGATCTCCAGATCCGTTTTTTTCTTCAGCTACCAATACAGAATCTATACTATCGTTAAAATAATCACTCAATGGGCTTTACCTTCCGATCTATAACATATGCAACACTTCGCGCTCTTTTGCAAATGTAAAACGCTCAGCATAAGAAAAACGCTCAGAAAAGGTGTGTAAACGGTCCTCAACATAGGTCACCCCGAGAGATTTAGCATAGGCCATGATCCCTCCCTTATATGGCGGGAACCCTGCACCGAAGACCATCCCAACGTCAATCCACTCTGGCCCAGATACCACTTTCTCGTTGACCAGGCGACACCCTTCCGCAAGCATAGGTAATATCAAACGATCTTTAATATCCTCATCCGTCACAGACACAGGCGCCTGCCCACGTGCCACATGTTTGGCAATGGATTGGCAATAAGACTCGTCTAAAGAGGGTTTCTTGCTGTCATAGGTATAAAACCCTTTTTGTGTCTTTCGCCCTAACCGGCCTGCCTGGATCATTTGATCCAACCCAGCTGGTACAGCATATCGATCCCCATGTTGTTCAAACAAAATTCGTGCCACATGGTTTCCGATGTCTATGCCGATCTCATCTAGTAACCTCAATGGCCCCATCGGCAATCCAAAATTCTTAGCAAGTTTTTCCATTCTCGCCGGAGCCACACCATCAGCCAAGAGTTGGACCCCTTCATTGAGATACATCCCCAGCATACGGTTCACCACAAATCCGGATGTATCCTGACACACCAAGGGGAATTTGCCCAACTTGACCACAAATTGGCACAGACGATCAATGATCTCTGGATCAGTCTGTTTACCCTGAATGACCTCCACAAGAGGCATTCGAAGTACGGGGTTGAAAAAATGTAATCCTGCAAACCGCTCAGGATGCTTCAACTTCGCACCCACTTCTGACAATGGGAGTGAACTCGTATTGGTTACCAAAATACAATCTTTTGAAATAACCGACTCAAGCTCAGAAAAAACTTTATGCTTAACATCCAAATCCTCAAACACAGCTTCAATCACACAATCTAGCCCGTCAAATCCGTACGGATCGGTCTGTAGCCGAAGGTTGCGCTGGACATCAGCCGCCCACCGAGACCAAACTTTTCGTGAGGATTTATGGGCCGATTTTAATGATTTTTGAACAACATCTAAATTTAAATCTCGACATCGCGTAAAAATACCGGATTTTGCAGCGCTCAAAGCGATGCCAACGCCCATTACACCCCCTCCAATGACGCCTAGGGTAGCCAATGGGGGTTGGGAGGTTTTCACTCTGCCAATTTTTTTTGACGATTCAGAGAGATTAAAGACCCGAATTAAATTCTTTGATGTCTCTGTAATAGCAGTTTTAGCAAACGCACGATTCTCTATTTCAAATGCTTTACTTTCAGGTAGAAAATATGTTTGACGCACAACTTCACATACAGCAGAAAGCGCCGGATAATTTTTACGCATCGGTTCAATTGATTTACGAACCATATAAACCACGAGCGGCGTAAACGCCAGTTTAAACCCCGATACTGCAGTGCGCTTCTGACCATGTTTCCGAATCATTTGGGCACACACATCTGGCCCTGGCACAACATGCTCATCCACCAATACGTCGACCATATTCAGACGTTTTGCAGCACGGGGAGTTAATGCCTTACCCTTTAGAATAAGCTCTAGGGCAGATTTTGGCCCAATACGTCTAGGTAATAATACTGTTCCCCCGAAGCCAGGAATAATACCCAATTTCGTCTCCGGTAAACCAACCTTGTATTTGGGGTTTTTGTTCATCGCTATGACGTCACAAAACAAAGCAAGCTCGTAACCACCACCCAAGCATGTGCCATTCAACCAAGCAATGGTCTTGGCTTTTAAGGCTTTAAACCGTCCAAACACAGCTTTTCCAGCTTCTGCTTTTTTGATGGCATCTTCTTCCTGAGTAATGGACTCAATCATTGAAATATCAGCGCCCGCTAAAAAGATACCTGGTTTTGCACTTCGAAATACAAGCACCTCAGCCTCTTCAGCTAACGTTGTATTCAGAAACGCGCCTAATTCTTGCATGAATTCGAACGTTAAAATATTTGCAGATCGACCGTGGGTATGAAACTGAAGTTCACAGTAATTACCCCCACTTGGAAGCACACCCGTAACCACCGTAAAGTTTTGATACGGTTCTCCTAAAGAAGTCTGATCTTGATTTTTTGAATTATGCGACTGATTGAATCCAGAGAGCTCCACCTTGTCCTCCTCCTATACAAAGGCTCGCCAGGCCTTGGTTCAATTTCTCTTTTTGTAAGTAGCGACTTAACGTTAGTACCAATCGTGCACCCGAAGCCCCTAATGGGTGCCCCATGGCGATAGCTCCTCCGTTGGGATTTAAAGTTTCAAGGTTAGGCATCCCAAGCGTCTCTTCAGATTTTGCGATCTCTTTGATGCATGCCAATACTTGGGCCGCAAATGCCTCGTTGATCTCTAAAACATCCATATCCTTCCATGTCATGTTGTGCTTTTCGAGGAGCGTTCGCGTTGCAAATGCTGGACCTAACCCCATACGTTTGGGGTCACAGCCTGCAAAGGCATAGTCTTTTAAAACCGCAATAATAGGCAGCCCCAAAGCTTTGGCTTTATTTTCACTCGCGACGAGGAGGCCTACCGCACCGTCTGTAACTTGCGACGCATTGCCAACGGTGACACTGCCACCCAGACGTTGAAAAATCGGTTTAAGTTTGGCGAGTTTTTCGGATGAGGAATCTCCACGAATACCGTTGTCCGCAGCTACAACATGAGCTGAATGCCCATTCACGACGGGCCGAACTTCTCCTTCAAAAAATCCTGATTCCCAAGCTTTGGTTGCCTTATGATGGCTACTTACGGCGAAAGCATCTTGTTCCTGACGACTGATGTCATATTCTTGAGCAAGCACTTCAGCAGTGCTGCCCATGATTAGATGCGCGATGGGATCCGTCAATCCCTCTATCAAAGTGTTAATGGGCTTTAAGTCTTTGGGTCGTATTTTTGAAAATACTTTTAATTTTTGGATAAAACTCTTAGCACGCATGAGCGGTTCTAGCTTGCTTTTGAAAGAAAGTGGGTACCGCATAGGGTAGAAGCTCATAGATTCGACGCCCCCAACCATGACCAGTTCAGAGCGACCCAACCAAATCTGATTCATCGCATGAGTCACAGCATCTAACCCTGATGAACAATTTCGAGCCACCGTATAGGCTGGGATACGCTTTGACAGCGACGTCTTCAGTTGAATGACACGGGCAATATTGGGCGCCATTGATGATTGGCCTACACACCCAAAAATGACTTCACCCACATGGTCTCTCACTTTTGGAAAAGCTGCCAGCAAGTCATTGACCACATACGCACCTAAGTCCTCTGGTGCGACATTTCTGAGGGTACTTCCGGCCTTAACAAACGGGGTACGAACACCAGCACAAAGAACGACCCGGGGCTTTTGACTGCTCATCTTCACATCACTCATACGGGTTAACCCACCTTTAACAAAGACTGATCTAACAAAAATTTCATGTACATCATACCATTATTGAACTATCTTTGTTCGCAATGATACTGTATAAAACGATGATCCGGGGCTTTCTGTTCGCTACCAGCTTAACCCTGTCTGGATGTCAAAATGCACCGACACCACAACACTTCCAAGTATCCCTCAAAACCCTCATCGAACAAAAACCTAACCTTGTCCAAACACTAGATCATTATGGATTACTCGTTGTTGATGCAACCTCTGGGCAGATAGTCGCACAACGCACTCATCTCACTCCCGGCACAAAATTAAAGCTTCTGCTTAAGAAAAATACCCCCTATTTTATTCTTATTATTGCCAAAGATGCCTCTGGCACGCTCCTATACGCCAAAGAGACTCTCGAGACATTTTAGGTTTCTAGCCCCTCCTACTCTCCCTTCTTGCCCCCAAGCCACTATCATGTCATTTTCGACGAGATTGCTTCGTCGAAAATGACGGTAAAAAGACAAAAAAAAATCCAAGGGATAAACCCTCGGATTTTTTTAAAGTTGCGCTGTACTACTCTCCCACAGGGCTACCCCTGCAGTACCATCGTCGCTGAGGAGCTTAACTGCCGAGTTCGGAATGGGATCGGGTGTTTCCTCCTTGCTATCAGGACAACGAAATCAAGGTATCAAGCGACCCCTCTCAAGTCAAGCTTTTGTTTGTTATACTAGGGTTGCACGATTAACACGTTCTCTATCTGGCACGTGCGTGTTTCGAACGGGATGTTCTATGACTGAAAAAGCCCAACGATGGGTATTTATCTTGTTTCTACTTATCGGGTCCTTATGGGTGGGTCCCCGGTGGATTCCCGCAGAGTGGCTCAAAGAAACCCTCGAGTCCTGGGTCACCACACATATGGGATTTACCCTCCAAACGGACAGTGTGGCTCTGTCGTTATTTCCGACCACCCAGCTCGTATGCAAAGACGTCACATTTTCTGGCGCCCCCCTTCCGTTCTCGCTCCAGACTACTGGCACCATCTCGCGGATGATACTGAAGTTTTCTATGATTAAAACGGCTTTGACCGGCCGACCCTTTGTCAACGTCCTGCTTGACGGTGCTCAGCTTGAAATTACGCCACATGAGCCACCCAAAGACCCCCTTCCCTACGTTGTCTTATCTTCACTCTTTATTAGGTCGAGTGACGCAGTCCTAACCCTAAAAAAAAACCGTATCCCCACAACCCTACATTCATTTCAAATTGTTTTTGAGCCTAAGCGTAAAACGGCAACCTTACAAGGTGATATAACCCTACCCGAGTTTGCGCCAAAACCTGGATCACGTTTATCCACACAGATGACTTTGAACGGTTCAGTTGAGGCCCTCGAAGACGGCTCTCTATACATCCCACAGCTCAGGTTCCGAGCCAAAAATTTTAGCTACGTTTCTCTCGCCTACCAAATCAAACAAGGTCGAGGCCCTTTCTTTATGACCGCTTCGGGACTCTCTCTCTCTCGAGAAGGGTCTGGCACGGTAAAATCCCTTTTTCTCGGACTCAATGACCACACCTTACAACTCACTGGACAATTTCAGACAACGCCTTTTCGTTTTATCGGACGGCTAGCCCCTTTTGAAACAACATTCAAAGACTTCCCTTTCGAATTGCTTCAAGATACGTTCCCAGGTGCTTCGGGAATAATCACCTTAAACAACCCGATAGGGCTGTCCTACACACACAGTCCCAAATCCGAATTGCAAATGGATCTTAAGGGGATCGCATTAAAAAATCTGTCTTGGCCCACACCTTGGTTCCTGCTTGAAGAGCCCGAGGCACGCCTATCTGGAAAACTATTTTTTCATCCCAAAGCAGGAATTCAACCATCGCGAATTGAATGGCGTAACGGTAAACTTGAGCTTGCACACAGTACATTGCTTATGGAAATCTCTACAGAGCCTGATGTAAACCGCACAGAAATTACACTTCAGCCTTTTGAACTTGATCTTTCACAAATTCCTCAGATCTTTGAAACGTTTCTTGGGTTCAAACACACGAGCGGCTTACTCACCAGTGCCACACCGTTGACCATTTCTAAAACAGAAAATACAACCGCGTTAGCAGGTCGATTACGAATCGATGAGGGCATAGGCACATGGCAAAAACAATGGCAGGTAGCAGGACTCACAGCTGATATGGTATTGGGGACACCAAAATCAGATCTCACTTTATCCATAAACAGCCTGACTCAAAAAAATGGGTGGCAACTCAAAAACCTTACTTTGCAAGGCAACCTGGCTCAAACAGGCGTATGGGAACTCAATCGATTCGCCACACAATTTAAAGACGGTACAGTTGTTCTAAAGGGCGGTGTGTTTGATCCAATTGCACATACGTTTACAGCAAAGTCTTTAAAAGGTTTTTTTGATCTTACAAAGTCTCGCGTACTCAATCATGTTGCTCCAAAAGCAAATTTAAGTTTAACGGGCAATCTTCGTTTTCAGATTAACCGCATGGGCATCCCGCTCACCCCGACGACACATCAGCCCAAATGGCATAAAATGGTCGGAGCATTTGAAAGTGAAATTGCGAATTTTTCCTGGCGTGACTTTGATATGCAAACCCCTTTTACAGAGCTGCTCGAATCATATTATGATCAGCTGCGAACTCGACGGGTTCGATCGCGTACCCTCGCAACTGAAACCATTCCCACATTAGAAACAACGTACAAAGGTACCATGAAGGGACAATTTTCCTCTCAGAATGTGATTGTCTCAGAGAGTACATTTTTCAATGCCACTAGTACATTCACCTTAAAAGGGAAAACAACAAAACTACCCGTGCCCCTTCAAAAAACACGTATAGATTTAAATGGCACGTACATCATCCACAAACCGGGATTTGCGGACCCTGTTATTCAAGAAATTCTACTAGATCCGAATCGGAACCTTCGCATTCCTGTTCAAATCCAAGGCACCCTTGGTAGACCTGATGCCTATTTTTTAAAAGCTGAAGCGTACCGAACTTTTGATCGACGTATTCAATCGCACCACATAGCCAAACCAACTAAGGGGCAATAATTCCACCACTCACAATTAACTTAAACGCATCATCTACTTTCATATCTAGAGGCACCATATCCTTCAAGGGTACCACCAAATAAAATCCTGATGTCGGGTTGGGAGACGTAGGTAAAAATACATTTGCGCACGGGACATCTACGTGTCCTTGAATTCTCAAAGAGGTGGTCTCATTTGTGACAAAAGCGATCGCCCACAATCCCTCTCTCGGATAAGGAATGAGTACCACACGGCCAAAACGTTGCGTAGGATCTCCGAACATCGACCGAAATAATTGAGATAATCCGGTATAAAGGGAGCCCACAATAGGCACGCGATGAATTGCGCTATCCCAGATGGATACAAAAAAACGACCCACGTAGTTCCGGACTAGAACACCACAACAATAAATTATAAAAACAGCAATAACGAGCCCAATGCCAGGCAACTGAAAAATCCACCAATCTTCGATATTTAAACGCGTTGGCACCACTAGAATAATGGCATCGATCCAACCCACCAGGACTGCAAGCACCCAAATGGTTAACATCGCAGGCATGACGACAAGCAATCCTGCTACAAAAGACTGCTGAAAGTAGCTAAAAACCTTGTTTTTGAGCCAAATTAGGGGGTCGATCCATCTCATACAGGCCACTCTAGCAGGTTGTGCCTCTTGACGCAAAAGGAAGCGTGCTGGTAGCATGCAAAGTACTCTTATAGTTTTGTCATCATCACTTTAATCGAAAAGGAGCTTCGTATGGATCCTATAGCTTATTACAACGAACACAAATCACATTATCTTGATGATCTTAAAACCCTTTGCCGTATTCCATCTGTGAGTCCCGCTGGGCATGATCCAAAGTACCTTGACGAGTGTGCGCAAACTATATTGTCGCTATGCCAAAAATACGACTTGAACAATACTGAAATCCTAACCTATGAAAACACACCGCCATATGTCTTGGGCCGGATTGGTGATGATCCCAACAAACCCACTTACATCCTTTATGCGCATCATGATGTGCAACCCAAAGGCGACACATCAAAGTGGCTTTCAGAGCCCTTTGACGCGGTGGAACGAGACGGTCGACTTTATGGACGTGGCACATCAGACGACAAGGCCGCTATCTCACTCTATCTATCTGCTATTGATTCGTACCAGAAAGCCAAAGGAGAACTCCCTATCAACATCATTCTTCTCATCGAAGGCGAGGAAGAAGTGGGATCTCCAAATTTGGGTAAATTTCTTGAAACCCATCTATCCTTGCTCCAAAGTGCACGTGGCACACTTGTTGCTGACGGTATGAATCATGATTCGGGACTGCCCACTATTAATATATCTCTTCGTGGAATCGCCATCGTAGAAGTAGAAGTACGATCTTTAAAAAACAAAGTCCACAGTGGCCTCTTTAGCGGCCCTACCCCTGATCCTGCCATGGCCCTAAGTAAGCTACTTGGCACATTGATGGATGACACGGGGCGGATTACTGTTGACGGATTGTACGACGACGTCGCCCCCCTGACGGAGGCTCAAAGTGCAAAATTAAGAGAATTGCCTTTTAGCGATGAAGAATTTCGTAAACAAGTCGGCATGTTGCCAAACACACAGTTCATGCAACGTGAACACCACACGCTCGAAGCCCTTTGGCATCAACCTTCACTCGTGGTAAATGCGATTCAAGCATCGAGCAGAGCGGAGGCGAGTAATATTATTTGTGACAGTGCTTGGGCCCGCGTTGGTATCAGACTGGTCCATGCAATGGATCCACAAAAAACATTAAAGCAACTCAAAACGCACTTAGAAACACATGCTCCTTGGGGATGTGAAGTTGTGGTAACACCTGAAAAAGGGTTCTGCGAAGCTTGGTCTGCCAATATGGACGACGCTGTTTATACGGCAACCTTAGAAGCTTTATCTGAAGCATTTGATGTTCCAGCTGTGGCTGTTGGCGGTGGCGCATCCATTCCGATTCTCAGTTCTTTTGGCACACACTTAGCAGGCAAACCACTCGTATTGATTGGCATTGAAGATCCCTACAGCCTTGCACATGGCGAAAACGAGAGTTTAAATCTTGTGGACTATCATAAGACGGTTGAAGGGTTGATCAGGTTGTTCGACAAGTTAGGGACAATCACCTGATTTTCAACACTAAATCGAAAGCAGAGCTTCTAAATTGTCTTTCCAAGTGTGATAGCGCTTTTGCAAAGAAGCAACGGCGCTTTCCTTTCGGTTTGCATGCTGGATAGGCTGAAACTGAGTAGCGCATTTTTCTTTTAAGCACGTTTCAGTGACATCAAAATATTCTTTGAGCGCACTGACGCAAACGCCGACTCCAGTCATATCTGCAAAAGAGGACACATAAATTTCTTTGTCTAACAAAATACTCATCATATTTTGTAATACTCTGTACTGAGAAACGCCACCATCCATATAAATCTGAGAAACCGAAGTCAAATCATATTGCTCTAAAATCAACTTGTTTTGAAATGCAATACTTTGAATGGCAGCAATAATGATAGCCCTTGGAGAACATTGCACATTCAGTCGTGTTGCCGAAGCCCCTAAGGTTGAGCCTTTCCAGTAAGGGGTCCCCATCTGAGCAAATAAGGGGAAAAAATCCATGGCACTTTCAGCAGGAAAAGGCAGTTTGTCGATTTCATCGTATCCTGAAATCCATCCTGCGTTGAGCAGCCACTCCGTAACCATCCCCGCGCAAAATGCGACCCCTTCATACCCAAATTTTTTGGTCGTGGCTGAATGATAGCCAATTGTTTGAAGGATCCCTTTTTCATAAGGGGTGTCTGATGCAGGACCAATCGAAAAAGCGCCGGTACCTAGGGTAAGCTTTAGCGTGGGACTGAATAACGCCCCACTACCGACCCAAGCTGCCTGTTGATCGCCGATAGGCGACAAAATCGGAATGCCTTTGGGCAGTCCCCAGAGTTCTGATGTATGCGATGCAACCTGCCCATTGGGAATCACATCCGGCAAAGCAGCTTTGGGCACATCAAACATACCGCACAGCTCGTCATCCCATTGATTTTCGTGGATATTGTAGAGCAAAGTACGAGATGCGTTTGTCGGATCTGTTACTAAACTTTGAGCCCCCGACAAGAGATAGATCAGGAAAGTATCAATCGTCATCACTCGGTAATCGCCACCCACATCACAAGACTGGGTATGTAAAATCCAATTTAATTTGCTGGCGCTAAAATAAGGATGCGCCCTGAGTCCTGTTTTTTGAGCGATGATCGTAGGGGATAGTTTTTCACAGTAGTCACTTGTACGGCGATCTTGCCATACGATAAAAGGGTATAGGGCTTTTTGGTGTTTGATATCGTACACCGTACAAGTTTCACGCTGATTGGTAATTCCGATGCACACCACATGATTCACGTTTATTTCTTTGAGACAGGCTTGGATGGCCCGCTCAAGGCTTAGTGCCACATCATCAGGTGCGACTTCGACCCAACCGGATTTAGGATATTGGAGTGGCAGTTTAGCGTATCCCCGCCCTTTCATTTCCCCATTTTGATCAAACGCGATCACCTTTGTTCCTGTGGTGCCTTGATCAATTACCAATATCAGGTCAGTTTCTGACATTCCTTCTCCCCGAGCAATGCTTTCGCAACGCAACCTCTACTGTTCTTGAGGAAACGCAGGCTCATTTTAGTGTAGTATTCCCCTCATTAAGACGCAAGGCTCACTATTATTTTGAGGGTAAATTTGGTATGCTTTCTCTGAATCGGGGAGGCAAAGATATGAACACCATGCGTACAATTTACCTAAGATGTCTTTTAGGATTCGTCTTATGTTTTCTGAACGTGTCCCATGCGAACAGTACGGAACTCTTGTCTGAAAATCATTTGGTACAAGCCGTAGGTGAATATTGTTATGACGGTGATACCTGCAAATTGCTTTTACTCACATCCGCATCCAAACCCGACGATTTGACCGGAAAGTTAAAACAGAAATTATTTGGCCACAGTAACGTAGGCCTCTTTCACATCAACTACCGCATTTCAGGTATTGACTGTGATGAACGGATCAGCAAGCACTGGGATCCACGTCTTGTTCAACACCAAGATGAAATTCAAAAATATGGCATGCCCGCGCAGAAGCGAATGAATGAACTCGTGAAGTATAAAGTTATTTGGATGCGCCAATCGACTATTGGTGATTATGGACGTCCGGTGGTTGAACTATTTGTCAAAGAAGGCGGCAAGTTTCTCAATCTGGGTCTACAACTGGTCAAAGAGGGGTATTGTGAGGCCTATCAAGGAACCCCAAAATCGCCGCCTTTTTGGAAAAAAATCATTCCATTTGCTAAAGAGCCGTACATCAAAGCCGAAGGTGAGGCACAACGCGCTCGACTGCGTCGGTGGTCCCATCCCAAATACCTCTCTCCCTATGCTTATCGACGTTTGAAGCATCTACCGATTGAAGACATTCGAAAATTCATGCGTCCGTTTGAAGAGAGAGCACAAGTCAAAAAAGATATTTTGGCATTTTTAAAGAAGAAGAAAAAAGAATCGCCCAAAACTACTGTTGCGAGTGCTGCCGAGAGCAAACACAAGAAATAATCTCGCCGCCAGTCATTGTGCGAGGAAAGGGAAGAAATCCATCTTCTCATGTCATCCCTGCGCAGGCAGGGATCCATTCGGATGACACATGATTTTTTATTTTACTTTTTTGGATTTGATGTTGGTGATTTCCAAGGAAAGCGCATCAACCCTCTTATCTTCAAATTGATTTAAAGTGTCGGCCAAATATTTAAATGTATCATTCAGAACACCAAAAGATACCGGCGAAAGTTTACTTGTCTCTTTGGCATGACGCATCATCTCCTCAAACCATAAAGTGAGTGCGGCGGTTTTATCATCCGCAACGGCACATCGACCTTGCAACAACATCCACCTGAACCCTAAGGGGTAAGCCTCTTTTCTTTTTTCGTAATGTTGATAGGAAGATTGGAGTACTTCGGCCAGATCGTCTTGTCGCACTTCGAGTAGCTTCGGTGGTGATCGCCATGCCATAAATTGATGTATGTCATCGGTTATGTTTTTTGTCGTGACGCACCAAGCATGATAGCCAGGCAAAATAGGGGGCACCCCTTTCATGTGAACAACTTGATAGGCCAGTGGATCACTATGACAGAGGGCAAGAAGTTCTTGAAACCACGAACGGAGCGCTTGTCCTGATAGGTCAATTTGATGTCGTTCCCAAATTTGTTGAAAACGCGCTTCGCCAGTAGCTATCTTTTCTTTTAAAGCAGCCCCAAGCTCTTTTTTGGGCATCCCCGAAGGCGGTTTCGCACATCCAAAGATACACACAACCCCAAGTACTCCTAAACCCACGTTCCGAAATCTGGCTTTTGTTAGCATGCCCTATAGATTACTCTCCACAGACGATTTGCCAAGCTTTTTCAGCATAAAGGCGAATTTTTTGCAACCCAGAACCTCCAGATTCGCCCCCATGGGCCACATAGTCCTCGCCCCTAAAGTACCTTCGATCAAATCCAGTCTGCCAAGTTAAGGGCCTACGCACCGTTTGTTGCACTTGGGTGTCGACTTTAACTGACGGATAAGCTTTTAGACTGGCCAAATTAAACGTTTGCGGCATATGTCCCTTTGCAGGAGTAAGTTGAACAAGCGGCACTTGCACGTTGAGAAACAGCTGGGATATTTGGGTAGAGCCAAATACACCTTGTCCTAAACATTTAGGGACAACGCCGCTACCCCGTGAATCGAGCTTAATCGTCGCGGGCTGAGTCGTACGAATGTGAATATGACCGCCAGGTTTAGCTGGCTCCGTAACTCGGCCTCGATATTGTGTTTGGAAGGTTTGGAATGCAATGGCATCAAAATAAATACGAATGTGACACGGCGGCGTCAACTGTTCACTATATTGTAGGGACCATTGACCTTCATCAGACAAATGGGATTCAAACACCAAAGGATCGAGCGTGCCACACGTGCCCGCTAAGGTGAGCCAAGCTGTTCTACCTAGACGTGACAACGTGACCGAAGATTCTGTGGTGCCGTTTAGGGGTACGAAACATGTTTGTTTGGACACATGGGTGTCGATTGAGTCGATACTCGCCTGTTTGGCACACAAGGTCACATCCCCCCCATGGGTTTCAATCTGCCCTACCACCACATGATGGCCATAAAGTTGCATCCGGTGACCTTGACTGATGAGTTGTGTATGTGAACCCAAATCTATTTTTTTGGCTCGCAGTGTAAGGTCGGAAGGCACATGCAATTGATTGTTCTGCAATGAAACGCGTGCACACCGTGATACATCCTCAAGCGTAATTTCGTTTTTGTTCAGCCAACATTGATGATCCCCCACTTTGATCGTAGCGGTTTCATTACCTTCACGAACATACCCATCGGAATCAGATAGGGTAACCACACGTGATTTGGGATGGGTTCGATGGGTACACCCCGTACAAATGATACATAGAAACAGTAAGACAACAGGCATACTGCGAGATGTTGCAAATATTGTACCAACCTTATGGTTTTTGGTTTGAAAATCGAATGGTTAAAAATCAATTACTGGAATACGGATGATGAAGATTGGACTTTAGACCCATCGATTCAGATGACCGAATAAGGTGATCGACATTCAATTTTTCGAGATGCAAATGAATACGTTCAACCCATTTTTGGGGAAATTGTTCGTGTTTGTACTTTAGAAGGAGATCGAATACTTCGCGTACATTTTGTGTTTTGATCAACCAAAACCACCCTTTCCCCCAGGTGTTCATGATTGTTTTATCTGTAAAATCGGATGGTTCCTGATGATGCGTGATGAGCGCTTTCACAAATTGAATTTCATCACGATGGATGTTGTCCACACTATAAAACCAGGATCGATAGAACTCAATAACACATAAAGTCAGCAGCACTTTTTTAAACGCATAAAGTTGTTTCTTTACTGCATACCGATCTTGCAAGATTTCAGCCATAACGACTTCTACCCCCAAGTCTAACTCATGGCTTAACGATACAAGTCTGTATAGATAGTCAAACAGAAGCACATGATTCGAATCCCCCAGGCCTTGTTCGAATGGATCAACGAGGAACTTTTGAGTGTCTTTGAAATGAATACTCTGGCCTCTCACAAATCGTTCTGATAATTTTTGAATATTGTGGGACTTTATTTCTTGATCCAAACAAAGCTTTTGGCAGCTGCAATAGATGAGGAAAAAGAAAACCTAATTTTGCTGACACACCTTGGGTCTTGAACCCATCTGGCAAGTGGACCCAAATGGCTTTCAGCCATGAACGTTCATGGAACATAGCGTATCGTCCAAGCTGGATCATATTGGGAAGTACGCCATCAGGCCCACTGCCTACAAGTGTAGATCGGGCAATTTCAGCAAACGTTTTTGAAAACACGCGATACGAAACCGGTTCATTCATCCACTCAAAATGAGACGGCAACATCAGATCTTGTTGGACAGCTCTTTGAAAAACATCTCTGACATCACAAATTGGAATGCTGCCAAATGAAAGGGTCGTGCATACTAGCTGCGATAGCACGACAATTCGAATTAGGGTGCAACAAACGCGTCCCACAGTACCCCCTGATGCGTGACCTGTTCTCCCCACTCTATCAGATGAGGCAGTGTTGGCAACCGCCCCAATTTCAATACCTCATGTCGTAACGCTGGCGGCACTAGTAGCGGTTGCGTTCCACCAGGAACTGAAATGGCCTGAAGTCGTGAGGCGACCAACGCCTCATAGGAATTATGAAACAATGCATCAACGCCGGGTGACCCTATAAGGAACACCCATTCATCTCGCCAAGTTTGTCCGTGTGTTGTCAACCCTTGTAGTTCTGAAAAGAGTAATTCAAAAAAAGGACGATCTATCGAATTAAAAAGTGATTTTAACTCGGATGCTAAGAGCAACTCATAGTACCCATAAAGCAGCATCAACTGCCGGGTCGGATTGAGTGACCATAGCCGATTGTTTTTTAAATATGTGACTAACCCGTTTTTTAACGCTTCAGAGCGCGTGAACACGTGATTGAAGATGAAAGAAAAAATACCGTATCGATAAGACTGTAGGGATTCAGGGGCGGGGTTGACAACAAACGCTGATGGTTTTTCACTGGTGAAGAACGGACGCGTCACAAAATAGGGTATTTCTGTTTTCAACCTCTCCAGTATTGAGTCTGTAGCATTCGGAGTTAACGAACCACTCTGTTGCCCTTCCCTTAAGGCTTGGATTCGATACTGAAAATGCTCTGTGGCAAGATCAAAAAAATCAAATTCAACGCGCCAATGACTCAGTCCCGGCTCAGCCTCTTGACGCAAAGCATCCCAAGCTTGCCGAAGTTCGATGGGTAGCTCTATGCCAGGATGTCTGTCCGTGAACGAAGAGAGCAACGGATGTGACTCAACGTGATGGGCATGGATGGCTTTCTTGAGTAAGGGCCATAATAGGGGCGTTCGAGATCCCATCAATCGGTATCCATGGATCATGACGTGTGTCAGCTTGAGCGCATAGGCCCAGGTCCGATGATTTGAGTTGACACTTGAACCCACCGAAAGAATGTCCGCTTCAAGGGTGTGAGGGACAGTTCGGTTGACAGCTTGGAAGGCAGATCGGAGATTGGTTTTCAACCCATTTAAAAATGCGGCTTCTGGTACAACCGAGAATCGTTCTTTGACGTAAGTCAAACACGGGTCCGCTTGAGCACCAAGCGGGTAGCAGAGCAACAGACATAAACCACGGATGAACGACACCTTGCCTGTCTTATACCTTTTTCAACCGACGGATGCAAACAGTAGATCGATCTTAGAGATCGACTGAAAGCTTTAAGATATCTTGCAAGCCAGCTTCACTTAGTCCTGATACCCACAGTTGCCACACGACCAATGCTTGGTCAGTTTTGGGGGTGAAGTTTTGAGGGTTCATTAAATTTCTAAAGCTATCTTTCATGACGTCTGCCATATAAGCATCATCCACAACTTTGTATCTAGGTGTCCCGCGATCGACAATTTCATGAATCTGCGGTATATGCTCTAATGCCAAAACAGATCTCAGTTGTTTTTTAGATAAGCTCACTTTATTGGCATGCACCCACTCAATCATTGTTCTAGTGTTGTTGGCTGCCATAGAAAGATATAGAGGAAAACCAATCAGTTCTTGAATCTGTTTTACAGTTATTTGCTCTTCGCGAAGGGCATTGTGCAACATCGCGATCAATGATTTAAACTCGATGCGAGATACTGAGACAGACATAGGCTTAACCCGATCACGGCCACTTTGAGAAAATGCATACTTTGTTATAACGAAAATTTCTAAAGAATTAAAGACCCAAGTCGAGCCTATCCATCATTGCTCGGAATATTATTCAACATGGAAGAATGAGCCATCGAAGGGAACCGTCTGATTCATTCTCTGACGCACTGAAAGATTATTTTGCCCTAAGGCTCCAAGCTCGTACAACGAAGGCACTATCCAATTTTCTTTGATTTTTTCGAGTATTTCATCAGGAAACAACACAGCCAACCGGGTTTGATGAAATACAGCTTCTGCTTGATCCACACCAAATAACAAATGCCCCCCCAAACCATACAAATGTCGCACACTCATATCATCAATTATATTTTCACGCCACGCAGAAGCCACTTGCGCGTGCGTCTTATCAATCCAGCCTTCATCTAAACCCTGAAATACATCTCTCAAAAACACATTCGTTATATACGTCTCATAGAACAAAAATAGCTTAGCCAAATCACTCTTAACTGATTTATTTTGCTCATCCACATGCACAAACAACCCCAACCCCACAGTTGATGATCGAATATAGCGCCTAAAAAGATGATCTAATAATTCATACAGTCGAAATTGCAGCACACCCCACTGATCATTCAAATGATACTCTTGATTGTCTTTCGTCAGGAAAAACCCCGGCGTGAGTACCTCATAAGGTAGCCACTTGTTCATAATCCTGAGGATAATTTCATCAGACTCTAATTTAGGATAACCAAAATATTCACTTAGACCTGTTTCGATGTTTTTGTGGTAAGACTTTAGCCGATGGGCGACATCCTCACGAAAGAACGGCTTCGCCCGAAACTGTTGTTCTTCTAACCAGGCTTTTAGAAACACCCATCCTTCAGGTTTCTCTTTACTCTGTACCAAAAATCGCTCAATAACATGTACGAGCTTCTCTTCTCCTTCTACAGTCGAGAGTCGAAAATGTTGGCCCATACGATGTAAAACGTACGACTTAAAAGCGCCGCTGATTGAATGCATGGCTGCCAACCCCGAAGCTAAACCGTAGGCTGACACGGCTGTCAATCCAGATGTAGGTACATGATCAAGAAATTCTGATGCTTGATGATGTACTTCGGTCGGGATAGAGCCCGCATAATGACTTTTGAGATAATAAAGTAAGTTTTTTTCGTAGGTGGGTTGAGTAATGGGATCCAGCCACTGCGCAATGGAACGGGGACAGCCTGAAGCTGCATAGGCACAGTCTAAAGCGGCAAACAAAATGCCCATCCTTAGACCTATCGCCCAGCATCCGATGCTTTGGGGCATGTCGCCTATTATATCACTCTTCATTTCTAACAAAGAAATTTGCAGATTACTTCGCTCTCATTCGCAATGACAAACAGAGAATGGCAGTTTATTTATCCAGCCTTCGCGAGGAGACCACGGAGGTTACTCCTAGGATGAATGCGAAAAGGTGATGTTGAAATAAAAAATATAATAGCGACAACGCTTCGGCGGATTTCGCCGCATGACCAGATACCAGGACGTAAGTCCGTGGAGTGGCTTCATTCTACTAAATGACAGGCGACTTTATGACCCGGTCGGACTTCGCGCAGAACGGGTACGCTCTCAGCACATTGTTTTTCAGCAATGGGACATCGTGTTCGAAAAACACACCCTGACGGAGGGGCTTTAGGTGATGGTACATCCCCTTTGAGCACTTCACGCTTCGGCCGTCCTAACGCATAAATTTTAGGATCTGGAATGGCTGACAATAAACTTTGTGTATAGGGATGCAACGGGTTTTCATATAACGTCTGACTCGCAGCCTGCTCCATCGGTCGTCCCAGGTACATCACCAACACCTCATGGGACATAAACTGGACCACTCTCAAATCATGGGAGATAAACAATAGCGTCAACCCGTAAGCCGCTTGTAAGTCTTTCAATAAATTCAAAATCTGACTCTGAACCGATACATCCAACGCACTCACCGGCTCATCACACACCACAAACTTTGGCTTCAAAATCATCGCCCGCGCAATACCGATCCGTTGTCGTTGTCCCCCGCTAAACTCATGGGGAAATCGTTGAAACGCTTCCCCAGTCAATCCCACCTGATCTAGCATCTCGAGCACTCGCGTTTTGCGAGCACTGCGCCCTTGATTCGGCTCATGAATCAACAACGGTTCTCCTACCAACGTACCTACACGCATTTTGGGATTTAACGAAGCATAAGGATCTTGAAACACCATCTGCATGTGTTTTCGAAATCGTTGCAAAGGACGACCGTTCAGCTCCAGCACGGATTCACCCCACATACGCACTTGTCCAGCTGTAGATGGCAGCAGTCGCAGTAATGTTTTTCCTAATGTGCTTTTACCGCAACCCGACTCTCCCACTAGCCCAAGCGTTTGTCCTTCTGGAATGTCAAAAGAAATATCTGTCACGGCGTGGGTGATACTCGCAGGACCGCCAAACCATCCGCCACCGGAAATATACTGTTTCGTCAACCCCTGTACGGTAATCATCAGGACCGCTCCCAAGCCTGAGGTCGTATACACGCTGCAGGATGACCTTTATCTTGATCAGCAATCAACGCTGGCACTGCAGTGCGACACCCGTCAATCACATGCGGACATCGATTCGAAAATCGGCAGCCTTTGGGCAACTGATTCAACTGAGGCACAACACCCGAAATCGTATACAACCGATCCAATCTTTCTTTGGGGTCAGGAATCGATTTCAACAATCCATAGGTATACGGATGGTTCGTACGTGCGAGCACTTCCTCTGCAGACCCCAGCTCTACAACACGCCCGGCATACATTACAGCGACTTGATTGGCCATCTGAGCCACCACACCAAAATCATGGGTAATCAATAAAAGCGACATATCAAAATTATCCTGAATCTTTTGAAATAACTCAAGAATCTGCGCTTGGATCGTCACATCTAAAGCCGTTGTAGGTTCATCCGCAATCAACAAATCAGGATTGCAACTTAATGCCATCGCAATCATCACACGCTGTCGCATCCCGCCACTTAACTGATGGGGATACTCTTGCAAACGCAATGCGGGGTCAGGGAGTCCCACCCATCCCAATAGTTCCACCATACGCTTCTGCACATCACCATAGGCTAGTTCGGGTTGATGTAAGGTGAACATCTCTTTCATCTGACTGCCGATGGTACGTACTGGATTAAGAGACGTCATGGGGTCTTGAAAAATCATCGCAATACGTTGCCCGCGCATGCGTCGCATCTGACGAGCAGACAATTTTAGTAAATCCTGACCTTGAAAGACAATCTCTCCAGACGTCACTCGCACAGGCGGGTCGGGCACCAGCCCCATAATCGATAAACCCGTCATACTTTTGCCACACCCCGACTCACCCACCAAACACAAGGTTGTGCGTTTCGGAATATCAAAAGTCAGCTCATCTACAGCCCTGAGAATACCCTGAGGGGTTTTAATTTCCGTCACCAAGTTTCGTACGGACAAAAGCGGCTCTGAAGTATGTGATGACGTATCGTTCATGACTAACCTTTTGTATTCATTTTAGGGTCAAATCGGTCCCGTAACAAATCTGCACCCACCTGCAAAGATAATAACAAGCCACCCATCGTGATCGTAGCAAAAGTCAGCGGCCACCACACGCCTTTTAACAACTCGCCACGGGCTTCGTCGATAATAATGCCCCAACTCACCCCTTCTGTGAACTGGAACCCCAAATACGCCAGAATAATCTCAGCTTTGACGGCGAAAATAAAATACAGGGCAAAATAAATCCAAATGTAATGGGACAAATTGGGAATCAGGTGGCGTAGAATAATCCGAATTTGCCCTACGCCAATCGATCGGGCTGCCAAAACATAGTCGCGCGCTTTTTCTCTCATCACTTCACCCCGAAGCATGCGACACAAACCCACCCAATCTAAAAACACGAGTGCTGCAACAGCTGTCCAAAAATTGTTGCCAAACATAAACATAATCGCAAGCAACATTAAAATACCAGGTACCGCACTCAACGTCGTATAAAGCCATGTAATAAATAAATCTGAAATCCCACCAAAATAACCACTCACCACACCAAAGAAAATACCCAAGAGCACACAACCCAGCGCGACAATCAAACCAAAACCGACTGAGTTCTTGACAGCAATAAGAATTTTTTTGAGTACACTGCGACCCAACCCATCAGAGCCTAGCCAAAACCAAATCGGCGCTTGAATGGATGGGGGTTGATGGACTTCGATGACCGTATTTCGATAATCCATCAGATCTTCTACACAAAAAACCGTCGCAGCAATCGTCCCATACAAGGCAAGCAAGATAAAGCAAATGCGCCCCACGATGGTCATGCGCTCTGCCCCTTGGCTAAAGAACTCAACTGAATTCTAGGATCTAAATAAGCGTATAGGATATCCGACAGAATATTACCCCCCTCAAGAAATACGGCTCCGAAAAAAACCATCGCTTTCACAATCGGAAAATCTCCGCTGTTGATCGCATTGAGCATGAGATCCCCCAACCCAGGTATCCCAAAAAACTTTTCAAGCAAAAGGGATCCTAATACTAAAAACGGAATCTGAATCACCACTAGGGTCACCACAGGAATCATCATGTTCTTCAGGAGATGTTTGGTCGCAACGGCCCATTCGGTCAACCCTTTACTCCGTGCAACGAGCATATAGTCCTGCTTAATTTGTTCTAAGATCACACTTCGATAGATGCGGATATCTCCCCCTAGACTCATCACCACATATAACAGAATAGGTAAAGCCAGATAGGGCCACCGTTCGATGAACCCATCTTCATATCCAGAGATTTCAAACCACCCAAAATGATAAGCCAGTACAAACTGACCAAAAATAATGAATACCAACGAGGACACACTCATCGTGATCACACACATCATCAGAATCGTTCGATCCAATATTCGATTTACAAAATAGGCTGACAGAAACGCAAAAAACAAACTGATCAAAAACGACATCACAAAAGCAGGTAATACGAGACTCAGGCTCGGCCCTGCACGTTGTTTGAAAATATCGATAACCGGTTCCTTAGAAACCAAACTTTTGCCCAGATTGAATGACAGCATATCCTTCAAATGTGTGCCCAGCTGAATGTGCAAAGGTCGGTTCAAACCAAACTGTTCTCTCAGATTCTCTACGACTTCTGCTGGCGCTTTAGGGCCTGCCATAATTTGTGCAGGATCAGGTCCAAACACATAAAAAAGCATAAAAAGAAGTATGGTGACACTCAAAACGGTAATCACCGCACGCATGCATCGTGTCAATAAATACGACTTCACAATTCCTTTTTCAAATATTTAATGATTGACCATAAACCATCATTGCTTTTGTAATTTTTGATGTAACTATACCGGAGTGTAAAGGTGTTGTAGACCATCAACGGTATCACGGGCAATTCTGTTTGTAGCAGCCGGATCATCTTAGCAACAGTCACCCGTCGTTTTTCTGACCCAAGGGGAAGCCTTAAAATATCTTTGTACCATTGGTCAAAATCTGAATTTAGAAATTTGTAATAATTGCCGCCATCAGGATAGTTCTTTGAACTATACGAAGATAAAAAATCCTCTGCATCAGGATAACTGCCCACGCCGCCAGACATGAGTAACTCAAATTGACCTTTGGTCATCACTTTTAGCCATTGGATTGAATTCACAGGGGCATAGGTTACTGTGATACCTACTTTTTTGAGATAGTAGGCCATGGATTCCACCCATTGACGATACGATGCACCTGCTGACGCATACACCTTGAATTCAGGCAACCCTTTGCCTCCGGGGTACCCTGCTTTTTTTAGTTCATCCAAAGCTTGCTTGACGTTGGGCCCTCTGAACGGATGCTTGAAACTACCTTGCCCTTTGGGCCAGGAAAGGGGTGGCACATTTGAATGAGAGGGTTGATATTTATCTTTAAATAATTTATTTAGAACGGATGGAATATCCAGAGCCAATGCAAACGCACGACGGACATGAATGTTTGAAAAATATGGATTTCGAAGGTTGAAATACAAATTCCAAGAAGCCAACCCTTGAAACTTTGTACCAAGGATTCCTTTTTTCTTCATGTCAGCAGATATGTCGTTACCCTGAATGACATCCCCATACCGCTCACGAGGAATATCAGCAAAATCAACTTCAGCCTTCAAGAACTTCAACCATCTCGGCTCGGGTTCTTGCAAATGCTGCATGATCACCGTTTTAATCAGAGGCAGTGATTTCCCTGCGTCTTTTAAGAGGCCGGCCTGTTGATCCTTGGAAGTTCCTTTTGTTGGATATCGACCATGGTAGGTGGGGTTGGCTTCAAAAATCATTTTAGATTTTCGAACCCATTTTTTTAATTGGTATGGGCCCGTCCCGACTGGGTGACTGCCGAATCGCTCCCCATATTTTTCAACAGCCTCACGGGGCAAAATTGAAAAGTCTTGTTGCATCAGCAAATACAAAAACACCGAGTGAGGTCGTTTTAGGGTGATGTGCACGGTATATTTGTTCTTAACTTCAAGTGCAGGTACGTTTAGGGCATAGTTGGTGGGTGTTTTTTTCTTACTTTCCAGCAGAAAAGTGTCTGCCCCTTCCCACAGTTCCTTGAGAAGCGAAATCATTCGGCTGCCTACTTTGGCATCAATAAGCCGTTTGTAGCTATACACCACGTCCTGGGCAGTCAGTTCACGGGTCCCTTTTTTACCGAAGCAAGGATTTTTATGAAACAAAATTCCTTTTTTTAGAGTGATTATATAAGTCACTTTGCCATTTTTATGGCGAATAATTTTGGGCAGTTTTGCTGCTAAGTTCGGCGCTACTTGAAACGGTCGTTTTAGAAAATGGAATTCATAAAGCGTGTCATACAGCAATTCAACTTTCCGGGCGACACCCGCAGAGACCATTTGCGCGGGGTCCATATGAGGCACTTCTGAAACGTAAAACATACGCAATTCAGAATTAACATTCTTCTTTTTCTTTTTGGTACAGCTAGCAAGACCACCCAAACATAAAACAAGACTTAATCCGATTATAATTTCTTTTCTCATGAGGCTTAGCATATCAAACTTACGCATATGTGTTGGTCAAAAGCGTTCCGAAGTGGCACGTTGCATATCTTTTACAAAGCTCTTTGGGATAGGCTCCTTTAGGAGCTCGCCAGACTCCAAAAAATCGAACAGTTCATTGTATTTGCAAACTGCATTCATGCTGATTCTACGATGAATGTGGTGCGGGCGGATTTCATTGGGGTGCGACAGTCCAGCAGCCGCAATAAGCTCCAAAAAACTTTTGATGGTGGCTTCTTGAAAGTGTTGCACCCGATATTTCTTTTTTTCGACAACCAGCCCACGTACAAGCCAACGGTCTTGGGTAGCCACACCCACCGGACAGGTATTGGTATTGCAACGGATGGCTTGAATACATCCCAAAGCGAACATCATGGCACGGGCAGCATAATACAAATCCGCTCCTAGAGCCATCTTGGAGGCCATATGAAACCCAGACGTGATCTTGCCCGATACAATAATCCGCGTTTTATCGCGCAATCCAAATCCCACAAGCGCGTTGTTCACATAGCGTAATCCGTCGTGAACAGGGGCTCCCATTGAATTTGAAAATTCAAGAGGTGCAGCACCCGTCCCGCCTTCGCCGCCATCTACCGCTATGAAATCTGGATATAGATTTGTTTTAATCATAGCTTTACACAGGGATAGAAACTGATATTCAACGCCTAAGCAGAGTTTAATGCCGACAGGTTTTCCACCGGATAGCTTTCTGAGTTTCGCTAGAAAATGTAAAAGTTCGATAGGGGTTGAAAACGACGAGTGCGCTGGAGGCGAAATAATATCCTCTCCCATAGGCAGTCCTCTTATCTCAGCAATTTCTCGGGTCACTTTTTTGGCAGGTAAAATTCCACCTTTGCCTGGCTTCGCGCCTTGGGACAACTTAACCTCTATCATTTTCACTTGGGGGAGATTTGATTTCTCACGGAATCGATCAGGACAAAATATACCTTCGAGCGTACGACAACCAAAATACCCTGTTCCGACTTGCCAGATCAAATCTCCGCCTTTGAGATGATAGGCTGAAATGCCTCCTTCGCCGGTGTTGTGAGCAAAATCGCCCATCCGTGCTCCTTCATTGAGGGCTTGAATGGCATTTCCACTTAAGGAGCCATAACTCATTGCACTCACGTTGAGCAAGGACGCGTGGTAGGGTTGGTCACATTGATCTGTTCCAATCCAAACACGAGGCACTTTTTTGAGGGGCAATTTAGGAGCCATGGAATGACCGATCCATTCATATCCCACGCGATATACCTCGCGTTGTGTGCCAAAAGGCTGTGTATCGATAACTTTTTTGGCTCGTTGATACACGAGGGATCTTTTTTCGCGGCTGAATGGCATACCTTCGGAGTTGGACTCAACAAAGTATTGGTTAATCTCAGGGCGAAAAGATTCGAGTAGATATCTCCCGTGCCCAATAATGGGATAATTTCTTAACAGAGACTTGCTGTTTTGACATACGTCTCGTAAGCCGAGTAAAAAAAGAGGTCCTACAACAACGAGGCACCAAAGTATGGGTGGGAAAACAAGGTAAACAAGACCAACGCCGCCAAACAAGGCAACTGAAGTCAGCAAAAACCATTTGAGTGGCTGTATCATCCGTGATGCAGGTATAAAAAAAAGTGAGTATGGGTTATTTTACCATATTTCTCACGTTCACGCCCTATCCTGTCATTCCTGCGAAGGCAGGAACCCACCTTCTTTTTGTCATTGCGAGGAAAACCTCAAGTTCGACGAAGCAATCTAATCAAGGTGGATTCTCCATGCTTGCGTCATGTGTCGAGAATGACAAATTAAAAAGTAGGGATGACAAAAGGAGGGGCGGGGATCCACACCAGCAGTAAAAAGATTAACCTAAACTTGTTATGACGATGGACCTCGTTTGATCAAGAATCATGTCCCAATCCAAGGGATAGCCTACTTCGCGACTCAAGGTGGTCAATTTCAAATCAGTTATGCCACAGGGCATGACATGCGCAAACGTATCACAGGTGTTATTGATGTTGATGGCCAAGCCATGCAGCGTGATGTCGTGATGCTTAATTTCAACACCCAGGCTGGCAATTTTACGATCCCCAACCCAGAGCCCTGGATTATCTTCCTTTGGTGTGACGGTAATACCGAAGATGCCACACAGCAATTCACCAATGAAGAGTAGCTTTTTGACATACTCAGTAACACGGAGACCTCGTTTTTTGAGGGACACGATAGGGTAAATGACCAGTTGTCCTGGCTCGTGGGCAGTTACGCTCCCCCCTCGATTAATTTCATGAACAGCCACGCCTTGGGAAGTTAACTCATCACGTGAAATTAACAAATGTTGGGACTCAAATCGTCGGCCCAGGGTAATAGTAGGCTCGTGTTGACAAATAAAAGTTACTTCGGGGGCGTTATTGGCATCATCTAGCAGTCCCTGCATCACTTCCAGTTGCGCTTGATAAATTTGCTGAAATGGTACAGGGGCGTCAAAAACCCGAATGTCCATTACAGGTGTAACACTCTGCCATCTGCATCTAAAGCTGCTTCTAGTATTGCCTCTGAGCAAGTTGGGTGTGGATGAATCGCATGAATAATTTCTGCCTGAGTCGCCTCTGCAGCCATCATGACCGTAAAGGTACTCATCATTTCAGTTACGTCGTGGCCGACCAAATGTGCACCGACAAGTTCACGGTAAGGACCCGCAAAAATTAATTTTACAAACCCATCGGGATATCCTGCAGCCAGCGCTTTGCCGTTTGCACGAAAGGGAAATTTACCCACTTTGAGTTCCGCATGTTTTTTCTTTGCCTGTGACTCCGTTAGCCCTACACTCGCCACTTGTGGTTGACAGTAGGTGCACGCGGGGACTTGTTCATAGTTCATGGGCTTAGGTTTGAGCCCTGCGAGATGTTCAACAGCCGTAATAGCCTCGTGTGAGGCCACGTGAGCTAACCAAGGTGCACCAATCACATCCCCCACGGCATAAATGTTCGGAACGGTCGTTTGTAAGGTGTTGTTGACCTTAATATGTCCCTTGTCGACTTGGATACCTACGGTTTCACAGCCAAGCCCTTGAGTGTTCCCCTGAACACCCACAGACACCAACACTTTATCAAACGTTTGTGTTGAATCTCCGATCGTTAAAATAACAGATTGGCCTTTTTTTTCAGCTTTAGAGACCAAGGCATTTGTTTGCAAAGTGATTCCGTTTTTCTTAAAGGCACGTGTGACAACTTGGCTGGCTTCTTCGTCTTCTAGGGGTAAGATTCGATCTTGAGCTTCGATGAGGGTCACTTCGGATCCAAATTGAGCAAAGAAGTAGGCGAATTCGGCACCTATAGCGCCTGCACCGATAATGCCCAATCGTTTTGGAGGTGCATCAAGCAACATGGCTTCTTTTGAAGTGATTAATAACGTGCCATCTGGTTCTAATCCAGGTAGATGTCTAGGAGAAGCCCCGGTTGCGATTAGTGCGTGTTTAAACGAGACTGTTTTTGGCTGACCCGGTTGGGTCTTTACGATAAGGGTGTTTGCATTTTTGAAGCTGCCGTACCCTTTAAGTACGGTCACGTTTTGTTTTTTGAGGAGTCCACCGACACCTTTGTTGAGCTGACCTGCAACGGTTCGACTTCTAGCGATTACAGCCTTAAAGTCGACCTCGATCCCTTTGACTGTGAGGCCGAAGGCTTTAGCATCGTGGGTCATCCAATGCAACATTTCAGCAGATTTCAATAGAGCTTTAGTTGGAATACAACCGTAATTGAGGCAAATTCCCCCTAAATCAGCAGCTTCTACGACTGCTGTTTTTAGCCCAAGTTGACCTGCCCGTATAGCGGCAACATAGCCCGCAGGCCCCGCACCCAGTATCACTAAATCGAATGATTGATTCACATCTGCCTCCTGACAACACCTTACATCAAAAGTGCCGATTCGTCATCCCAGGAGCAGCCTGAGATCAAATCCAATAAATAGGTGGCTGTGAGGTTCCTCAGAAGAGTAGACACTTAAGCGACATAAGTTTGTTCAGCTTACGTCTCAGGTGACAAAAAAAGCAGAGATGAACAAAAAAAAACCGGAGGGGGTTCAAAGCCCCCTCCGGTTTGACGTCTGCTATTAGAATTTAGGTAATCGAGATTACCAATTCAAGATGGCGACTAAGCCTGCATATAGGGCAAAGTCACGATCAATCGTTTCAGTAGCTGTAGTACCCAAACCTGGGTCTTCATCCGTATCTACCGGAATCTTCTCAACATTATCAAGTCCATCCGTTAGCTGATCTTTGCCGTTGCCTGAAACAAAGCCAAAATCAACTTCCAACTGAACTGTCAAATATTCGCTGAATCGATAGGCTACGTCTAGCCCAAGAATAAATACTAACAGATCCTTCACATACTTCTGTGTCGCTGAAGGGTTTCCAATACCTGTACCTGTGTCTAACCAGTTCGCTCCTCGCTTCGTGGTTTCGTTGATCAAGGCATCCGCCATACGTGTCAAACGATCCCATGAGAATCTACAAATTGGGTTAAACTTACGGGCCAATCCGACCATAGACACTTCGCGCTCTTCGGTGGGTTTATTACCAGTATCAAACGCATTGTTGGCAGGGTCGGCATCAGTAAGAAGCACATCGATCAACTTGTTGTCATCTTCACGCACAATTCGACTCATCTCTGAGAAATAAGCCAAATAGATCGATGCATGCCACGTATCATCCATGGAAAGATCCCCAAACCATAGTTTGGTCATCCCGCCGAACGTTCTAACTTCATCCGTTTGGTTGGTAGCATTTCTCACATCAAATTCGTTTGCCTGTGGGTTATTCGCAGCAGGTGGCGAATCATGAGCAAATGTGACATGAGTTTGCTGGTTGACACCAAATGGGAAATAAAAGGTGGTTGCAACCCCTAATGGATACCCTTCCATCAAGTACCATACAGATTTGATCAAGAACCCAATTTCATCCCGACCGTAGCTCGACATGTAGTCTGCACGAAGCAAAATAGCTACATCACTTAAGTCAAATGTATAATCTATTGTCGCAAAGAAAAGAATCGCTGCATCATCAGACAACGTACTTTTCGGTGCAATACCGCCATCGGATCTTGCAGAGTTGGTTTCAAAGTGGAAAATGGTCCACAGTCTAAAACCCCAAGCTGCAAAATAGTTTTCGATCCCTTGAATGGCACGATCTTCATCCCATACAAATTGAACATCTGGATCGACCAATGGGTTAGTGAATCGTCCCGCTCTGAAGCGATATGCGTCTTCATAAGAGACTGACATCCACATCCGCGCTAGTGCAACACTTAGGAGCTTTGTAGCTGCCCAAGTATCGGCCACTAAATCTGGACGACCATGATGCTCATGATCCCCAGGTACATTGCGAATACGTGTACGATCCCGAGCTACCGCTGTCGAACCAGCCGCCGCTGCTGCGTTTGTGTCATCAGCATCCGACTGTACACGCCCTCGTGTGTGTCCACCTTGCAAAATATCATCTGGAGTATCATTATTATCAATATCGATTTTTAGAATAGGCGCACCTACTAAAGGAATATTAGGCTGCCCTGGATCATTATTTGCAGGCGGAATCACTTCCGTTGCTCCCGCTGGACTATGCGCATACACCGCATATTCGAAGTTTCGACTACCACCCAAGTTACTAAAGGCAATCCCAAAGTCTAACCAACTGGTGGGGTGCCCAATGAAGTGCAGTAAATATGCCATATCTAACCGGTTGGTCGTATCGATATCACTTCGTACATTATCCCACACACGACCTGATCGAGTCGCTATTCCTGGTTTCTCATTAAGAACATTGTTCTCAATGATGAGATCTTCAATGTAGAACAACATAAACCTATGCTTCATGTTCCCATGGATCTCCATAAAATCGTCAATAGCATGTGCGCCTGTTGGGATCATCCCCCAAAACAACAGCACCGCTAATAACCTTGCTGCTTTTCTCATCTATTCCTCCTTGCTGTTTCCATAAAATTGTACACTTGTTGTTAATTCTAAAAATTCTTGATTGATTTGTCGTGTGTCCCCCATCGACATTTTGAAACGTTATTTACATTTTAGTCGATAACCTTGACTAGATACAACTGAATTTCAATTTTTGTGATTGGAAAAAGCCCCCCGGTTTAATTCCCCTCTTGGCTTAACGGCACTTCCCCTCACGTTCATTAAAAAAACTAAACGCCGTAACATCTAGTAAACAGTATGTACGAATATAAATCAATATTTTTTTGCCATACTCACTGACTCTTATTCATTGCTCTCATAAAGACGCATCGCCCCTCACATAATTTTCAGGTACAATAAAAGCATGACACACTTCAAATCAAAACACTGGATTCCCTTTATGGGCGTAGTTTTTGGCGTTCATCTTGTCTACTTCGCACTGCTCGTAAGCAGCTCTGGTTCTTTAGTCACCAAACATACGGTCGCCACAACGTTAGATAAACTCAACTTAGAAACGATCGCGTCAGCTGTGAGTGTACCCGTACTCGAATTGGCTCAAACACGATTGCAACCCGAACCTTCACTGACACTGCCGTTCGATGATCGTGCGTTGGCTTCCGAAGATCTTGAAGCGCTTTTTCACACCGACGACCGCTCACCCCAATCACAAATAGGCCCCGTGATTAAAGATGTCATCGACACTGCTGTCCTTGAAAAATATGCGCAAGAACCGTTCGAATACCTTCGCGGAGACATCCTACCGGGCCCAGGTGTCGAAGAATTGACACCGGGAAAAAAGATCGCACCCAGCCAAAAACAAAAGCCTATTGTGCGTTTTCGGTTTCATGACTAATCACTGGTTAAGCAATTGAAGTAAGATGGATCCCTGTCTTTTTTTTGTCATCCCTGCGCAGGCAGGGATCCACCTTTATCTTTTGTGGTCTGCGGGCCGCTGTAGTCCAAGAGAATCAATGTCACATCATCAATCAACGCTGCGTCCCCTGAAAATGTCCGTGCATCTTTAATAATTTGATCTTTCATATCTTCCAAATCATTATGACTATGCGCCACCACACTACGCAAAAATCGACCCACACCGTATTCCTTGTCCGACTCATTCACCACGTCAGGCAACCCATCCGTAAATAACAACACTCGATCTCCAGCTTGTATGGTGGTCTCTTTCTCACCGAATGTGAGCTCACCCGTTTTACCTAACGGTGACCCCATCATGCGCAACGTCTCAACAAATTTTTTGTCCGGCTGCCCATCTCCAGCACGACTTCTGCGGTACAACCAGGGAAAATCATGCCCCGCATTGCTATATCTCAGACGTCCCGAATTTAAATCCAGCACCATGCAGAAAAAAGTCAAAAACATCGCTCCATCTGTTGTCTCATACAAAGTCCGATTCAAATCTTTCATAAAGTTCTGTGGCTCGAATCGTGTCGCTGGATCCCGATACTGATACATCAATGTCACCACTGCACTCTGCAAAGCTGCAGTAACCAATGCAGCACCCGCACCATGACCCGTAACATCACTGATCATCAATATGAGCTCATCCTCTCGTTGCACATAGCTCCACCAGTCTCCACCACAGGCTTCCGCAGATTTGTAGTAATTTGCTAATTTGATCCCTGCATGAAACGGCACTTGCTTCGGCAGCAAGGTCTGCTGTACTAACTGTGCCGTCTTGAGTTCATTGTCTACTCGGGCCTTATCAGCTGTGTCTTGTACCAACTCAATGTTTCGAAGCGTGATTCCTAAATTCGTCGTCACGGCGCCCAGGACATATTGCTCTTGAGGCGTCAACGCTAACTCTTTTTTCCGAACCCAGATGAAACCCAACAAAGTTTTGTCAGCCGTAATGAGTGAAATTTGATCTTGATCTGACATCACCGGCTTCAAATGTTGCAAAGCCGGTATCTGATTCAACACCCCCGAATCTTCAAAATCTACAATCCCATGAGCTGACACTTCAGTTTCACGTTTCAATATAAATTTTTCAGGGAGCCCCACACTGCCCTCTTGCTCTGATATCACACGCCCTTGACTGTGACGGTAATACACCAATATGCCGTCTAAAGGCAGCAAACTTTTTAATTGAGACACCACAACCGGAATTAACGCTTTGTCCACCCGTTCAGCACTAATGGTCCGAGATGATTCATGCACGCGTTTTAAATTTAAAATCTCTTTTTCGATTAACCCCTGCCGGCGCTTCAATTCTTCAGACATATCCACAAGCGATTGATTCAAATCCCCTAATTCATCTTTGCTTTTAATCTCTAACGTCGTCGCATCATAGTCCCCTTCTCGAATACGAGAGGTCATCCCTGCTAATGCTTGAATCGGCCCAGTAATGGTTTTGGCAAAGAAAATCGCTAAACAGCCTGCAATCAAAAGGATTGCCACCAAAAAGAAAAGTGATCGATTGCCCAATATCCGCACAGGCTCCAACGCAACACTCAGTGGCGTCTCATGAACTAAATAAACATCTGATTTACCCAACCCCCAAATTGTGACCAGCTGATCTTGC
>JAJCYS010000039.1 GCA_029262815.1 Deltaproteobacteria bacterium
CGAAAAAGCATGGATTCATTTCTTAATGGCCTTGATTTATCTCAACTACCCACAAAATCCGCTTTCACCACTCTTCTAACTTGGGGTGCTAAAACTTTTAACTCGTTCATGACAGACGCAGATAGTGGCCATATTGCTGAAAAACTCGCAAAATACGGCCAGCAGGATCCCACCAAAAATTTATTTCAGTCCTTAGCTCAAAAAAGTCCAGAAGTTGAAATGAAAGAAAAAGACACTGAGGACATCATGTGGGAGGAGGCGCTCTATCAAACAGAAGCTCATCCTGATCCCATTGCTTCAGAAGTCACCAAAACCAAAGCCTCCATCGTACTTGGATTTCTGTCTGATCTCGTCCCTGCTGTTCCTACTTTTCTAAAAAATGGATCAAAAGAACCAACCGAAGTCATCACCGCTTACATGAGGCAATATCCCAAAATCATTGCTTCCGCATTAGGATCTAGTGCCACAGATATCTCACAGCAAGTAACGGAACACGGCGAAACCAAAAGTATTTCTATTCCCATGCGACATTGGCTCTTTGGCCCCAATATTTTATTCGAGCACAATACGCCACAACTATCTTTTGCCCAAATGATTACATTGCAAAACACGTTTAAAACCTACTATAAACTTTACCCACTCAACGACGAAAAGACGTTAACCGGATATTCGCTTAATACGTTAAGCGAGGCTAACTCAAGCAATCGAAGGCAGGCAAAGCTCGCGCTTCTCAAGCGATTCAACCATAAGATTTTGGATTATAGTCTTTCAAATATTGTAAATTCAAAAATTTTATTAGGCCCCAATCATGCTCTAGGAACCCAAAGCTCTATCCGTCAATCGCTCAATGCACATCTTGGCGCTTTAGGGGAAGACGCTAGTTTACGACGTTGGTATCGCGGTAAAATTGATACTTACGGTGAAGTATCACCATTAGGGGTTACCTTATTTTTATACAACCGAAAGAGTGAATTTCTTCAAGAGCTGCAAACCATTTCGAATGACAGCTCCCTAGCAAGCATCCCGCTTCTCAATATTTTAGACGTTGCACTTACCACGAATCCTGGCTCACACTATGAACTCGATCCTTATGCAGGCCGGGGTAAATGGTGGCACCTTTCGATCCATAAACTTTTTTGTACTTGGGGCTCTCGCTTACGCGGTGGATCTTTGTTGATGGACCCGCAACATTTGCGCAAACCTGATAACAATCTAAAAGAAATTCTATTGTTTGACAGTCTGTTAGGTGATTCCCCTTTCAAGTTTAATTTTCTCAACCTCAGAAAACCACTACCTGTCACACACGCTCAAGTTGACCCTTCAAAAGAACTTGCGGAAAAAGGAATGGCAGAGTACGTCCTTGCCAAGTGGACCCCTCGAGAAAGTTATGAAGATTTCTATTGCGATCCTCTTTCGGTTAATCATGATCAACCAAATGTGACTCCTTTCGACACTTCTGAAATCAGCAGTTTAAATTGGGCCCAAGATCGTGTTTCAAAAGCACATATTGAAATGACCAAAGACCCCAACTTCTTAAAAGGCGCTGAGGAACTCAAAAAAATCCAAGGTTCCAAAACCTACGAATCAGCTTTGCTCTGGACTTACCTGGATCTCATGAACGTTTATGTGCTTGAGCCGATGATGAAATCCGGCATGGAACTTCAAATTTTATTTGAACAACTCGACGTCACCATGCAAATATTTTTTGGGGACTACGCAGGTCGAAAAGGGAAGGGCGCTTCGTGGGTGTCACAATTTTATAACAAAGCAGTCGAAGGTCGATTCAGTGAAATCTATAAAGATGCGACCGAAAGTGGTCTATTAGAAGATTTTAAAGCAAGAGCACACCCTGACGCCTATAAACCTGAAGAAAACAATCGAACTTACCATGTGCTGATGGATCGCATTAAAGAACGATTGCACTTAAATTTTACGAAAGATACCGATGACAAACCTTTTTCTGTTGTCGATGGCAAGGTGGATGTACCAGGTACATTGAGTGGTGGCTCACAGATGCTTCATTTTTTACACGGGGATGAAGCACATCGATTTAAACATACGGATCGACTCTCAGCATTAACGGGCGGAGATCCTAAGCCGGCAGCCTATATTAAAAGTAGCGGTGATAGTTGTCTTGCTGAAGACATTACTATTATTGAAAAGTCGTTACTTCCTGAAGGCAAACTGAATCTCAGATCGTTTTTATCTTTAACAGACATCTCCCATGGTGCGGCACATCCTGTCTTATCAGAAACCCCCAATACCCTTAAAATACCCGAAAACGAGGTCATGTCCTCCATCCTCGAGAACGCAGCAAATTCCGATAAACTACTTTCAAGAAAACAGAAGTATTATCTCAAGCGCGTAGAGCAGCTCAATACACTCAAACACTACGCCAACTGGCTCGACTTTGAATCTTTTAGCCAAGCGCACATTCGTCCGGGATTTTGTAAACACAAAAAATTAGCACTCATGACTGCATACAATTTACTTCGCAAATTCCATGCCATTAAGCTCGAAGACGAAGAACTCAAAAATAATGAGACTAAGGCCTGTAGTCGACTAGTCACAACAGAAGTGATCAATGGAAAAACGGTTAAGAAACCACTCGATGAACTCAATTGGGCACTCGGGGAATCCACAGCTGAAGAACTTGTCAATAATGATGTAAATTACAAAAACCATGCTTATTGCAACGCGATTGAACGTAGTTTGAAAGTCGCTCAAGCTGTACGTTCTGCATATGGATTTGGTATGGATTTACCTAAACCTCTTGAAGAGCCCGAAATCAAATACCGAGATGGCCGGATGATCGTCGAAAAAAAACGCAGAAAGCAAATGGATTTTGCGAACAACCTCTTGGTCATCTACAAAGACACAACCAACAGCCTATATAATCTCAGACAGACTTTTATCAACAGCGTCGCCCTAAAACACCCTTTACTTGATGCTGAAGTAGCCCATGATAACGCCATCAAAAGAGAGTTTGATGGATTTATGGATGATATTGGCATTCAAAAAGATAAGTCCAAAAAACCGCTTCGTAGTGAAGCTATTGGACAAATTCTAACAGGGCAAAGCCAAGAACGACCGTTCGTCAAACATGCGTATGTGCAAATTGTCAAAAAACACTACCCCTATGGCAAGCAAAATCCCTTGGATGATCTTGTGGACTGGTTTACCAAACATCCTGCACCGGAAGAAATATTAGAGACACAAGTTGAACCCGATAAACAAGAAGCCATATTGACCCAACCCAATGTGATTGAAAAACTCACTTACGATGATCAGGTATTGAGTAGCCCACTAAGTTCTTTTCATGATGCCATTAGCACGTTCGCATATACGGCCTGGGCTGAGCAAGGTGGAGAGAGTGTCACCAAAATCGCTAAAAAACATTATCTGCCCAGTGTGTTAAGCAGAGCCAAACAAACTTCAGCTAAATTGTATGCCGCATTCCCTTGGATGACCGGCACTGCCCTTGCGGGCGGAAAATTGGGTCCCACCCTCTCTAACTGGCTTACCTACTATAGTTCCCAAGGCCCCTCTGATGCTTTATATCAAACTTTATCTCAAGCCAAACATAGTGGATTCGTCAACGCACTCACCTCGTTTTTATCAGACTCAGACACCCAGCTTGGGTACACAGGTATTTTGAGCACCAAAATCAAAACGAACCTGGATGTCATTAAGCAAACCTATAACCAAACCTATCAAGTCACCTCAGTGACCGATCAAGACGGTCCGGACAAAAGTACACTTGAAACTGCAAAATTAGATCAACTACTGGCTCAGCGGTTCTCTCAGCCCATGCTCTATGAGGCTGTTCGTCGAGATGTAGGCCCAGCATTTGATAAAGAATATTTTACGTATGTCCCCACGCACGTCTATCGCGAGTTCAAGCAATATGAACAATATCAGGCAGTGGCTGGAGTGATTTCAGGCACTATTTTTGCCGTACAAATCATGCTTTCGATCACCCCGTTTAATTTTGGCTTAAAACCTCTTATTAATGGCGCTATTCGTGGAGGTTCATTTGTCGGTGGAAAATTCGCACTAACTCGGATGGTGGGTGCCGTGGCAGGTTTTGTCATGGCGTCTTATGTCGGTATGGTGGCAACCAGTTTCATCTTTGGTTGGCTGGGTTATAACTTCTTTAAAATATTTGGCGCCGACTGGCAAACCATCCACACCTCATTCATTGCTCTTACAGGAATTGCTGCCATATTTATGGGCCTTTCCAAAATTCGATTTGTGGGTGCAATTTTTACATGGGTCAAACCCATTCTTCATTGGTTACTTCAAATGGGATGGTACTTCTTTATCATGGATATCGTCATGTACTTTGGTGATCGTGCAACTTTGGATGCTTCTTTACTCTGGTATGGATGGTCGAAGGCTATGTTCGATTCCTATGTCACCTATAAAGGTCTACAACTTGATCCTAAATCGTCGATCGGTCGGTGGATGAAACAGGAGTCCTACTTACTGTCTTCTTACACCCTTGAGGGACAGTCCATGGCCAAGATGCCTCAAACAGCCTCGACCCCTCACACACAGCTCTTTTCAGAGTACGATTATTTGAAGCATCTTCATATGACTACACAGATGGCACTCTCCTATCTGTGGTTTGGCGTCATGATGGCCAGTGCGATGAACTACGCCCAGCTACGAAGTGTCTATCGATACAAAGGATTGCAACCGTTCCCAAATTCATCTCATCTCAGTGGGCTTGTGAGCGATGGAGGTATTCAAGGCGTACGCGCACAATTACGGAATGCCTACATGGGCATGATCAACCAAGATGTATTGATTGGTCCACAAGTCAGTCGACCACAACAATTTGGCGCTTTATCTGAAGTTGCATCTATGCAACTCAAAACGCATGTCATGCCTGATGACATGCGATTCAACTGGATTATCACAAACATTGTCAAAAGTGCAGCATTCTCCACGAGTCCAAAAAGTTTGCTGTCTAAAGAATTTTTGACGGGCACTCAATGGCAAAACGGTGCTGAAGTTGTCAAACTATCTTTACGTGATACCTTTAATGATCTACAGATACAGAAGGTACTCAAACAAGCAATAGGCGATGATTATAAAGCGTTTATCCAAGGCCTCAACAAAGAAATTAATGGACTCCACGGCACCCATTTTTCCGAAATGTTTTCGGATGAAGTCTATAAATTCGGTGATCTCAAAAAACGAAAATTTATCACGAGTGCCTTAGCACACATCGAGAAAGAAGGCCATGCAGGATACTTTATTAATACCCTGATGGGCTCATTCCAATCAAGTGCAAGCATCAATATTTCGAAATTCGCTCATATGTTTTCGGACTTTACTGCACGGCAACACGCGATTCATCGATTCATAATTGATTTTAATGTCTATAACCCTAAAACCATAGCCGCAAGTCATCAATTGGCGAAAGACCTCGGTAGACCTCCTACAGAAACTGAGCTTCATACACATGTCTCGCATGCCATCCTTCGAGAAACTCGATGGACACAAGTTGACGACATGCTCCAACACAAACTGATTCGCAGCATTGTTCAAAATCACTGGGGATTTACCATCTGGCACCATGCCATTAAACCAGCGGCTGGTGCACCCTTTAAATTATTAGGGCTCCTTGGCAAAACGGCCATTAACTCTGTCGTATCAATTCCTCAAATTCCAAAAATATTAAAAAAGACATGGAAAGCAAGTGGCATCTTTGCACATCAGCTCTCTGTGACTGTAAAGGAAACATCACATTCATTCGTCGGGGATCCGCTTCCAGACAATTATGCACACGCTATATTTGGTGTTGAAATTGCAAACGGCCTCAAGGCTATGGATCATGGGGACTACGAAGGTTATTTACATAGCCTCATTCAAGACGTACCTCTACATCATGAGGCACTTGAAAAGGCAAAAAATGAGACCAATCTTTTAATTCCACCACACCTGCAAGAACGGTTATCCAAAACACTATCAGACTACAAAACCGTGGCTAATTTTGCACACTTCGATGCTACTAAGTTGAACTCAGGGGACCTTTCAGACAATATCGGGTCTTTACGTCATCTCATAAATTTGATTGCTATTCGCTACTTTAAACCTTACGAAGCCAAAGTGCTTCAAGCGTCGCCCGCAAAGTTACTCGAATTGTTCTCTAAAGATGAGAAGATTCAACTTGTACAAGAACTCGTCTATTGGGGCAATGACACGCTGAACTTAACAAAAAAAGATTGGTCAACCCTGCTCAAAAAAGTATTTGCGGGTCATGATGTTGAAAGCTACATCGACGATGCTGTCGGCACACCAAAATATATTAACATTCCTAAATTGTTCCAAAATTCGCCTTATCCTGATGTTGCCATCAGAAATCTCATGGGTCACTTGCTGCTTCGTGGTCTTCAATCTGGCTCGAAGAAACTCAAACGCTATGAGCGACTTTCTCATATGAAATTACAAATCGTGCTACTCATGAATAAATTGAAAGGCAACAAACTCGTACAATCGGGACATCTCTATCAGTTGATCACCTTGGATGATTTCTCTCTATTAGACGAAGTGGGTGCGACACACGCTTATCTCGAACAACTTAAAACGAGTGAGACTCACTATCTCACCCAACACAACGGGCAGCTGCTTCATGGAAACCGGTATGTGACGTTGACTGGTGACACCACTAAAATTGACGCATTTTTGACCAAATTTGATGGCGATCGTCACTTTGGTCAAGCAGGACCTTATTTTGCCTTATCCGAAATCGCACCCACACATGCCGAGATCGTTCCTGCGCGAAAAGGTCGAAAAATTCCTCACAATGAACCCTTAGATATCGGCCCCGAAACATTTCTGTTTAATAACAGCAAAACACCTATGGATATCCCACGTATTCCTTTTGGTGATCGATGATGAGAATTTTTGGTAAAAATTCTCAAATGGATTCCTGCCTTCGCAGGAATGACAAGGCGCGGGCTCAGGATGACAAGGGAGAGCGGGAAGTCATTGGACGGAAACGCTCATTTGGAATAATGCTTACTGCAATGCTCTTCTTAAGCACACCACTTGCGCTTTGTTCGGAAAGCCCGAATGGAACTTTTTCTGTTGATGTTTCATTCAAGGTAGCAGAAAAACCGGGTATCCCAGATAACCAAGAAAATAGTCTTTCAAATTTACGATCCTACCTCAAAGAAAATGTCACTCAAAAACTCTCTAATGAAGATACGTCTAAACGATATCGTACTGAATTGAACATACGGCTTGTTAAAATCCTCAAAACTTTTTCAACCCCTTTGGCACTTTTATCTTTGACATACACTGAGTTTCAAAAAAACAGAGATAAGATTTATCATCTCGCAACGTGTACTGACACCGAAATTAAAATACCCTTTCGAAAGCCGAAGAAGGATTCCATTTTGCACCTACTACCGCCTGATATTGAGGATGTTTTAATATCTTTGGGTGTACCCACCGAAGCATTCTCAAAATTAAAGTCTGATCATGCTGTATTTTCAAAATTGACCGAATTCACGTTTACGCACCCTGAACAGCTCGATGAAACCCAAAAAGTTCCCTTTACACAGTTTTCAGACACCATCAAGAAGGGTTGGCGTGCACCAGATTTTGTCGAGCCTTCTGACCTTCTTTCAGTCGACAAATACGAACGAGCACAGGCCAGCCAGAAAGTTCTAAAAACAACTGTAGAAACATTGACTCAATTGTCAAAACGACTTCAGAGCACCCATCCTCTGTCCGAATTCTTTAATACGTATTTTCCTTATCCCAAATCACTCATATTCAAAATAGGCAAAAACGACAAGGGGTTGCTAACAATCCATTCTATCCAAATTGAATTTCGAACCACCCATTTGGTCCGCTACTTTGACTCAAAACCCAAAGACTGGAACATCCACACGCAATTAACTTCACAAGTAGCAAGCGAACCAAAACATTTTTACAAACTTTCCAAAATGCCAACCTATGCCTGGCTAGAACAGAAAAAAAGTATGGACGCTTCAAACCCCATCGCACTCGCATTGGGTTTAAAGGGTGACGCACTAAAATCAAGTCAGGAACAATATCAATTTCGATTTCCAGGATCCTTAAAAGCCTCAGAATTCACCACGCTTTGGTGGGTAAACGCCTATGCACTTCTTTACGAATCTTTTTTTATGACTGCTCACGAAACACAATTGTCCCGTGAGTGGACATTCAAAGAAAAAGGGCCCCTCAAAAAAACACTTTTAACTCTAGATGAGACCAACCCTACTTCTAAAAAGGAATTTTTAGGGCTTCCCAGTGTGTTTTTCAAAACCCTCAACTTGATTCTCTCAAAGTTACAAGAAACTCCTGATCCCAAAGACCCAAACAAAAAGATAAAAACAAAATCACAATTACAATCACACATAGAATCTTGGCTCACACCCCATTGGATGCTCACAAACACCCCTCTTTCAAATCACGTGATTGAAAAATCACTCGATAGCGAAGGCGAAAAAGCTGGAAAACTCATCCGAGCGTATACTCAGTTGGGCCTCAAACGAGGCGATGCCATGGGCCCTGCATTACTTTTGGATACACCCACCGCTGAAATCGCCCTAGGCGGCAAACCCGCCCATCATAAACTCATGGGATGGTCTTCTCTCGCCCATTGGACTCGTATGGGGCTCATGAATATTCTAATCAAACACATCGTCACAACGGAAGCAAACCCCGTAAAATCGCTCGAATTCTTTTCAAAGCCAGATGGAGACTGGACGAAATCGGTTGCACCTCATATTTGGACCCCTAAAGTTCTGACATCTTTTACCCAGTGGCTAAAGCATGACGACATACATCTGAACGCACAACGTTACAGCACTATCCTTACGTCGGACGCGTGGCAACACCTCCATACTAAACTTCAAACTCAAATGGACTCAGCCTCTAAAATTAGCAAACCCATACACGATTGGATTTGCCCACTCATGTTTGAAAACCCATTTTGTGATACTTACAAAAAAGATGTAAAAAAAGCACTTTATTATGATCTTGGGCAAACTCATCAAACATTGATCGCCCACATCACACCCGCTTTCAGCCAAACCTATGTCACCTTTGAACAGTTAGGTACGCTTCATTCTAACCCAACACCCGTGGGTACACGAAGTGCGGTTGCCTATCCTGCAAAACTAGAAAAAGAATCCAAAAGCACATTCCTAGCATTCCAAAAAAGACTATTTAAGGCCAATGCAAACAAAGAAGATGTTGGCTCACTCATAGACACTTTAAAACCTGAAACACTGTATACTCTCGGCTCTGTTTCACGGGTATTTCAAAACTACGCTGACAGTCTCTACAAAGTGCAAGCCCATCTAATGAACTCACGAGTTCGAATCGTAATTGAAAAAAAAGCGAGTTTAGATGATCCGATTACCTTTGACTTGCCCAACTCATGTACGGTTGTCTATCAAGGGAATGAGAAAATACCTATTCTCCAACTCCCCTCAACGGTATTTGCTCAACCTATTTCAGACGGCATCGGAAACTCTGAGCTTCTTATTGCTATCGGGTGTGGTTCGGGTGAAATCATCTTCACCCTCGGCCACAAACCCTTATCCTGTGGCGATGAGGACCGAACCTGGCATGGGCATACAGCGCTTTTTTCTCACAATGCATTTGAAACTTATCCAAACACATTTTCGCGTTATATAGTTGCTAATGCCCAAAAGAATGGCAAGACGAAGCTTTTCTCTGAGTCTATCCCTACAACCCGTTCACCCAAACATTTTCAGTCCTATCTCAGAAATCTTTTGTGCCATAACAAGAAAGAGTGGGCATATTCCAATAAAAGTTTTCGCCGAAAATACCCATCTGATTCTGAAAACAAGCCTCATCTGATGGTCGAATCACCGACGTTTCATGAGGTCGTCAAAAACACGATGACCCAGTTTCGAACTTACGGTGTCCCGATGGTTAACTTTTTCAAACTCTCTCAATCAACAAAAGACGGATTCACACTTTTTGTCGCATTGCGAAACGGTAGTATCTACCCCGTATCGTTTTCGAAATTTATTGATATGGAGAATAAACCGTTCTGGCAACTCTCGGTCACTCCCCCTGCCGCCGTGTTTTCTAAAAGCGCCGACGTCCATTATCGAAATGATATTAATCCTTACACACAAGACTTAGACTCTAAAGCACAACTCAGAACGTTTCCATTAGGACGTCCGATTGATATCGTTCTTTCTCAACCTTTCTCATCAAAAGATTTGGTGCTACTTGATGGAGAACTAAGTACCTGGATTGATGCCAGTAATCAATTCAAATCTCCAACTCATCTTTCAAAACACATGGGTGTGCTTCTTAATGACCCTCAATGTGCTAATCACACGTTCATTATGGCTTTTGCGCTCCTTTCAAAAGGAGCCCCTTTTTCGAAAAAAAGTTATAGTCTAGCCAAATGGGTTGTTTCTAAAGGCGCGTACACTGAATCAACAAATCAAGTCATCACAGACCTATGTACCTACACCGTTCAAAACCTGCTTGGGCATGGTCAAATTGTGCCGCTTCAAGTTAATGGCGCTCAGAAACTCACTAAACTCAACCTACCTTCTCCACACACAGGAATTCATAGGTTTATCCCTTATTTGGCTGTGGATGGTTCTTTGGATGGTTCTTTGACATTTTTTGAGCCGAAACATCTCATACCTATTCCCCAGACAACTCACACAAGTGTAAATGATTGGTGGGGCAATTGGGCCAAAGGGCTTAGCTCTTTTTTACCCTCACATTACTTTTATTTTCGAAGCAATACCCAAACTTCTTGGCTCACAAAAAATGAAGCTCATACGACTTGCGTGGGCTTGTCTGCCAAAGACCATGCCTTAACAAAGCTGTCAACACCCGATCATCACGGATGTTCGGGTCCTGATAAAACATTATCCTGGTTTCCAATCACGCACCACAGCTATACATCCCCCAATGACAACTTAGTATTGCTCCAAAAAAATCCTAAACATATGCGTGATCTCATCTCATCTATAAACATGACTAAAAAAACAAATATATCTGCATCTAACTCAAATAAACTAGCTGAATTCCATTTGCCATTTTCAGTCATCAAAAACAAATCAGAAGAGACTAAAAAGACTGATGATCAGAAAAAAACGTCTGAGACTAAACCCAATGCCATCGTTTCTCTCTTTAAGACACTTAGCAATCAGCAATGGCTTCGAGAAAATTATGCTCCCTTATTTAACCCAACAGATGGCCAAGAGCATCTGATGCATTTTTTGTCTACAACACCCATATCTTTCAACAAACATACTGAAAGCCATTCTGGTGAATTGGACGCACTTAAAAAACAACTTCTGACATTTCTTGAAAAACCTGAATCAGAAGAAACGTTAGAAGAAGAAATAAAAACAAATATCACCAAACGACTTCAACAATATTTCTGCAGTTTCTTAACCTTATCTTACACAGTTGATCATTTAAAAGTCATTCCAGGTGTTTATGATTTAACCACATATCCTCAATTTACCGATGTATACCGAGATCCATTAAAAATACTCATTCAACCGGACACCTTCGAATGTGACGCTATAGAAGAAAATCAAGAGGATATCAATGGAGATATCAATACCTATACAAGCTCATCACCCATGTTAGAACTAAAAATTTCAGCTCTTAATCATTGGGTGGATGGCTATCCGTCTTCAAAAAATATTCATGTTAAAAATCAGCTCCAAGATTGGCTAAACATACGTGAAAATTTTTCGAAATCTGAAACTCAGAAACTCACGCTTGAAATGATTAAACAATTACAACATCCTTTACTCATCAAAAAATGGCTACCACTTCTAAGTACCATTTCATCGGACTTTTCAAATTACACAAAACATCTTGAAGATATTGATAGTTTCGAAGAGCTCTTCGAAAAAGAAATCGCGTTTCCAATCAAACCCGTGGATCGATTTAAAGAAATCATCAACTCAGAGGCTTTATGGTCAACCATAAAAAACTGGACTAGCCATGAAGATGACTCGCAACGATGGATGCAGCGATTTCTGAGTTTTTACTTTTTAGACTTACTTTCCCGTGTCTCGATGTATGTTGACAGTTTTGGCCCTGCTGTTCGCAAAACAATCAAAAAGCTGTTCCCTGCCCTCTCTCTTGAAAAAGCACATAATACTCTAATGAAAACGGCTCAGTTTAAATCGATTGACACTGATCATCTAAACTCTGTTAAAAAGGAGTTAAAAAGACAATTTATTCTCTCGTACCCAAAAAATGCAGACCAAGAGAAGCTCTATACAAGTGCTTGGGCCAATCTTCACATGTGTAGTGTGGACATGTCTGACTACACACTCAGCTGCGGAATTAAAAAAGAAGAAGTTTCTCTTTCAGAAAATGGAAAGCAGTTTTTAAATCAATTTTTGCTCAAAAATCTTCAAATTAAAGCTAGACTTGCACTCAAGAAAAAAAGCCATATTGAAAATGCACTTCAATTCTACATTAAGAACCATATTCGACATGTCTACATGGTCGGTGTACGAAACCCAGATCACCCTTTTCAAATCATTCCCGGATTTTTTGCTGCCATCCATACTCGACCCAGCCTCAGTACAATGACCGAATCCGGTCAATTCTATAAGCGAGATGGGTCGTACGAGTACTACAACCTTACGGGTACTACATTTCCTTCGTATGAGTTTAAAAAATCTTATTTACACACTAAGGTTAAGAAAAAATACCACCCCAATCCAAAAATGGCAGCTTGGCCATTAACTCTAATTGACAAAACAAATGCATGGGATTTTACTTCAGAGAAGAAACTTACCCCACAGGAATTCCAGGATCCTAAAGGTGATTTAAATAATATAGCCATTGGAGTAGTTGCGACCCCTTCTAAAACATCCGAAATCTTAAGCGTTTATCCAAATTCCAAATGCGATATTCTTTTTATCGCTGAAACTGGAAAGAAACTTATTAAGTATAAAAAGAAGAGCAAAACATTCAAAAGAATATTTAAAACGCTCGAAGACAAAGGATGCCGTATCCACAAAGGGGCAGCCCCAAAAAGTGACACCTACACCATCGCATTTGGCAAAACACTGACGCCGCTTCAAGATCAAAAAATTATCTGGAAAGTAGACCATCTTCTTCTTTTGAATCGAGCCTTGAGGTCTGTGGTTGATATTCAATTCCAATCATTTTGGGACCAATGGGTACATTATCCAATATCAACGGACACCAACGTCTCCTTGCCCAAGCTCTCCATTTTCAAAAACACACATATGGATCTCTTCACGCTGATTCAACGGAACAAAAAATTATCTGATCATAAATATACAAAAACACCTTACAGTATTGATCACATTGACCATATCATCACCAAACTCATCAAACCACTTTACGAATCAAGCAAAGAGAAATTATCATCGATTAAAGGATACGATGATACCCTCGCACGGGAAATCATGTTTCCCAATCGTTATGTCGCCTTTCCTAAATTCAGCGAAGAATTCAAAAGTCTTAAAATTGCTCAAATGGCTTGTGTTTCTCACGCAGGACAGTCTCAGAGTTTGAATCCAATGGATATCACAAGCAAATCATGCCTTGAAGCTCGAACAAAATTATTTCTTAGAGCCGTCGCATCTTCATTTCATGGTCTTTCGCCCACACTATTAACAATTTATAAATCACTCTGGAAGGCTCCCTTTGTTGAACAAAAGCAAGTTGATCCTTTTTTGGCTATCAAAAGCAATTCCGAAACTGGCCTATCTGTACTTACGCCTAATTCTGACTATTTCAGTTTTCCCTCACGACTTGCAAAAATTAAAACTAGATTTAACGATTATATAACATCGCACTTAAACTTGTTTCAATCTGATGGACATTCATCCTGGTGGATGAAAAAATCTACCAATCAATTTGTTGTCCCCTCTGCAACTTCTGCCTTGAGCTGGTTTAAACAGTCATTATTCTTACCCATCCCAAAAATGAACTCCACAAAAACACTCACTTTAAACTCAACACAAGAACGAAATGCGTTTTTCACGCTTTCTCTAGGACAAACAGAACCCCAAGTAGAAAACCCCTTCGAAGAGGAGGAGGATTTAGATCTTGCTACTTTTTCAAAAGCTATCTATCAACTTCCAAAGCTTGGAAAACATAGACATGGACTTGAAAGTCACAGTCAACCCTTTGCTCGAAACAGGTTTCCCTCGAAATCGGGCATGTGGCTCATTCATGAACATGCCTCACAAGGGTTCCAGGCTTCAATTTCACAAGCTGAAGTTTTGAGTCAAATATTATTAACTGGCGTCGACCGAGGAGATGGACTTCTAGCTGTTGCGCCTATTTCAATTTTTGAGAGCAGTTGGAAATCCGATACTCCCACTGATTTATCTTTCGAAACGTGTATGGGGGTCACATGTCACGGATTTAAAATCAAACAAGCTAAAAAAACAGGCACTTTAAACTACGCAGGCATTTCGACATCACACAATCAGAAACAATCCATATTAACGGAAATTGTCCTCCCGTTTATTTCAAAAAATTTAAGTAAAAAAGCTTTGGTACATTTACAGAACTGGAAACGGCTTGAAGGCTCTGGCGAAAACAAACCTGAGATTCTAATCACTGTCAACATTACCACTCAGCTTGTCAGCCATGACATTAACAGTATTGAAGGCTATAAAATTTATATCCTTTCTCTCACAAAATCGGGAAATACGTGGGTTCCTAAGCTGATCAAAAAAATTGATAGCGCTCGCGCCATTGGTTCTACAGATTTAATCGAAAAAAATAAGAAAAAAATGATTTGTTTATCTTACTTAGCATTTTTAGCTAAATCCGTGTCTTGGGTTCTTAAACGATCTTGCAGCAATACGTCAGGTGAAGCTCAAGTTGATCAAACGGAGACTTTAGCAAATTGGATTAGAGGAGAAGCGAAATGAAACTAATACATAGACAGCGAGGCGCCATTGCCCTCGGGCCTTGCCTGATATTGGCACTTTCTTTGTATACAACGTACAAAATAACACAACAGACTAGTGACTTAATCAATCAGGCTCAGATTGTACCTGACCTTAAGCTCAGTGCTGTCACCCATGCTTTCCAGCAAAAATGGTGCTACGAAATCACTAAAGATAATTTTACAGACAACAAAAAGGCATTCATAACCTTTGTCACCAAACACCTCATACACTACGTGACAAATGTGACACACTCTGCAGCCATCCAAACACTTTGGGTCCTCTTCCGTGCAAATCCAATCAACACATGTGCTCTACAGTTCAAGAAATCGAACAGCGGGCTATCTGTCTCTGTTAAAAAATTCTCAAAAAAACCGATTTTTAAAAAAGGAAAAGAGATATTCAGTATTGAGCCGCATCTTACAGCTGCACATATCAGATCTGGTGGCGAATTCTACAAACTTCTTGGAGATATCGACCTAACCTATGAAGCGGTAGTCACATTATTTAATGTCAGACCGCCCGTTACTCCAAACGTAGACTCAGAAAAGAATTTTATAAATACAGTTTTATCTCAAACCGAAATACCACAAACCAAAGAAAGTAAAGATAGCTACAACACAGACATCGAAACACTACTTAAAAAAGCAAGTTACGGGAACAAAAGCCCAGAAAAGTTGTATTACGAGAGGAGAGACTGATGAGATATTTTAGCTTTCTATTAGGACTCATATTAACCCTTCAGCTTGCAAGTGGAGAGACGATCTCTAATTATGCCGTCTATCTCGACCCTGTTGAACCCGAAGCTCAAAAAGAGATTCATCAAAAAATCAAAGATCTTGATATTGAAATTGAAAAAAAGCAAATTGAACTCAAGAAAAACCCTCAAAGTATTTCCTTGAAAACCCAATCGGATGCCCTTTCAGCAAAGAAGCAGGCCTTACAACACAAGCTTACAAGTCAACTGTGGCATCATGTTCACACACCTGGTCTAACCATTCAAACTCAGATTCAAAAAAGCAAATTATGTATCAAATACCTCGGATCAAAGGATGAAGATGCACAATGTTCATCTCCACTTCAGGCTCTACCCTATGGGTCTTTAAATCGAGATGATCAATTCTTGTACATTTCGACATCACCCGATGTGCAAGACAGAGTCAAACATACCCTTTCTATGGAAAGCTACCTATCTCTTTTTCATCCCACTACGATTCTAAGTATTCCCTTATCTGAAGCCATGCTTTCGAACCGACTCACCTTTGTTAATAAGCTTTATTTAGAGAAAAATATACTGTTTCAAAAATGCTTATCCGGATTTAGCCGAATCACTGGCTTATCTCAACCTGTTGTTCAGCATATTTTTACACTAAAAGAAGGGACTAAGAATAATGTGCCGTGGGACTTTTTTGTCACCAAAGATCATTTTTGTAGACTCGTAGGGCTCAAGGGGGAAAGCCATCCCCTAACAAATCCACCTCAATTTGCACCCAACGAACATAAAAATCCCCTATTAGCAACATTTCTGAAATTTAACCTCACGCAAGATACACTGAGAAATGGAAATTTGAGAATTTATAAAAACCAAATGGCAGCGTTGATCACTTATTACTACCTTCTAAGATTAGCCGATCTGGACGCCTCAATTTTTAGTAGTATTCAAAAGATTAAAACCTCCAACCCCTCGTATCAAAAATTACTTCCAGGGTTTCGGCTGAGGCTCACTGATGGCACCTTGAATATGGTCAATCCTCTCTATAAATTATTGTTCCAATCCAGCAAACTTTCGGATGCATTGGGAAACATCAACTTGAGGCGTTTTTTAAAAACACTTACACAAGACTTAACGCAGCTCTCAAGTCATCAAATCAAACATACGGAAGGGTTGAAATCCTCAAAAATTATTGAACTAGCCGAAAACGCACTTACGGTGGCAAATCCTGTCACCAAAAGAGATACTCAAATTTCATTAAAAAAGGCTATTTCGAAACTAAAACGTGCTTATGCAGTGTTAAAGCCCCTTGATTTCGACCATCTGACTGAACCCTTTCAAGAGTTACCTCATGGGCACTTAAACACTTTGCTCCCCACTCTACCTCCTAAGAATTCAGGACTGCAAACAGCGACATTACTAGGTGTATTCGGATTTTCAAAACTCACCAAGCTCACGCATGATTTTTTGAAAACACTTTGGATGCTCCAGTTGATCTCGCCAGAGAATCCAAAATGGTTTCCCAAAATACAAACTCAACTCAGAACTTTTCTAACAGGCGAGGCCGAAGGTACATCACTGCTTAACCCCAAAACATTTCTATCACTTTCGGTTGCTGATCGAACACCACCCAAAACACTAAAAGAAAACGAAACGTGGTATTTAAGTCGTACAAAAAAAGATTCGCCACAAAGCTTTGTCCCCCAGTCCGCTAAAGATATGAAAGATATCATTCATAAATCTTCGAGTACAGCTTTCAAAGGGGACCAAGACTTATATTACTTTCACGAGTTGTCTGAAGATATTTCAAAGCATGAACTTTTTCTGAAACAAACCGTCAATCCACTCACAAAATTTAGACAAAAACTATCTTCGTCGAATAAATCTGGCAGTTCACTCTCTCAGCTTCAAATTTTAATGAAAAACCATCCTGAGCTGGTCAAACTCATTATGATTGAAGATATATCTGGTCTCAAAGCAGTTCAGCTGTATCATCTGAAACGACAAATACTTCAACTGATGACACCCTATTATAGTGCTCAGAAAATTCTATTTGATTTCGTAAGCTTTGGAGTCGCCAGAAAGGATTTTATGGTCGATGCTCAAGTTGAGGGATTCTCTCTCAGCACATCCCAAATCCCACCTAAAAAACTGACCTACAAATTGACTCAACTTACAAGACAGCATATCGATGAACACTTGACCATTCTTACGCCTTGGTTGAAATCAACGGTCAAAGATAAAAAAACTGAGCAAAGACTTAGATCCTTTGTCCAAAAATATTTATCAGAAGAGGCAACCAAAAGACTTCTATTTGGCTGTTTAAGCAAAATCAAAAAACAATCATTGCATGAGATTCCTTATACCTGCTCAGACGCTCTTCCTGGTTTTAAAGACATGCATACATACCGGGAGCTTCTTGCACAGCTTCATAAAAATGAAGGCGTCCCTAGGGCAGAAATTATTGCAAAACTTCACACAGGATTGATGCTAAGAATTTCGATGCTCCCCACTCTACTAGCTCTCGTTGAACCTATTGCCTTAGGCATAGTTGATGAAAAAGACATCCCTCAAAAACTAGGTAAACTACTTTCACTCGTTAAAAATAATATTTTAAACCCCAAACGTCTTTTGGAAATCAAACCCTTAGAAGAACCTGAAGATTTAAAAGAACTTAAAAAGTACAAGGCATTATATGATTACTACCAACAAATTCGATTAGATACGACACTTACAGTATTTAAGAAAAACACACGATATACCCTGACACTTGAAACGTATCGTGAGCTCATTCAATCTTCAACCCAATCCTTATTCAGCGGTCTACAGTATACGCCTCATCTTAAAGTTTCAAAAAAAATACCAACCCGATCCTTGCGAGACGGAGCGACAGTCATCCATAGTCTAAAAGCACATCCTGAAAAACCCGCTAAATTGTTCGTTTCATCAGAATTTGCTCTTGATTTGGCCAATCATCCGTCGGTGACGGGTGCGAGACTACTAACCACACACGATGGCAAAAATCCGTACTTTATGAGTGTGGACGCAAAGGATAAAGATGATCGATTCCCGCTCAATCCCTATTATTTTTCAACCCGATTGAAACCTCTTATTAAAAACCGCCTCAGTAAACCAAAATCTGCTCCCGTTACACAAACTCCCCTTATTGCTGAAGCACAGGTTTCAACTCAAGGTCAGGGTGGCGCCGACAGTATTCCAAGCGCAATTGGGTTACCAGGCTATACATGGAAAATTTTTCAAGAACCTATCCATAAACCATCATGGAACCATATTCGCTCTTATTTGACAGATACAAAATCTCCAGCCTTTCTCATGAATTTTGAAGGTGTATTCTTAGACACACAGGTTTTAAGTAACCCAAAAGACAGTGAACGTCTTAAAACTTGGGTCCACGGACTACAGAGTCATATCAGCTCCTTCATTGATAATGAAAAATACAAAGGACAAACCTGGACAGCCATGAGTTTTAGCCCACAGCTCTCTCGTCTTGCTGTTGTGCGCTCACACACGGTCCCTGTTTCCTTGACTCAAATTCTTGAAGGACAATGGCAACACCCTGACCTTCAAAAACAATTACAGGATCTATCAAGTCAACTGAAAGTGCTACACAAACAGGTGAAAACACATCAGCAAAAACCCGAGTTATTGAAAAAAGATTTATCTGATTTAGAAAAAGTGACTGAGCAACTGCTTACACTTCGAGAAAAAAATCTAAACGCATACCATCCACTCCTGAAACACGATCATTTAAATAACTGGTTCTATGGCCATTTACATCGATTTTTTCCTGAAAATACAGAGCCTTCATTTTCCCCTCAAGAAAAAAATATTCACGTGACGTTTCATGAAATTGCTCTATGGCAAATTACTGAAAACAATACGTTGAGTTCGACACCCAAATTACTCGTGAACTACACCTCGAAACCCCGAATCAGGCCCTACCTACTCGGACAAAATCCGCACCTGCCGGGGAGTATCACCATTAGATGGGACAAATGGGATACCCCTGCCTACAATGCTGCAGCAAAACTAGCCAAGGATCCCAAACGACATAAGCAGAACGTATACATTCAACTTGCCGGATCAGATATGATCGGCATGAATATCAAAGATGGTGTTTGGCTTGATACAGCTGGACACAATCGACTTGGCCTGGATTTGACAAGCAAAAAAAAGAATTTGAAACTTAACGCCCTATCTCACCATGCCATTCGAAAATTAAACAACTATTCTAAACATGGCAAACTGTTTGATGTGACAGCCATGCCTTACAGGCTTTGGCTAAGCCGACAATATCCATTTATCCCACCCATTGCTGGTGAGAAGTTTTATCAAGACACTTTGTTGACCTATGACGGTGTAGGACCCAACAAGCAACGTTGGTTTCCTAGAGTCATACTTGGGTTTGTGATTGAGAAATTGGATAACGGCTTTACAGAAGGTTTTGTCAGTTTGCTCAATAAGCTTCATCCCTTTAAAGATGTCAATCTCAATGAATGGATTCGGGGCATTCGAGATGGCGACGGAGGATCATCTAGGTCGCTTGTTCATGTACATGAGGCGTTGGCCTTACCTAAGAGTCATTATTGGATGTACGCGCATCCCATGAAAAGAAGTACTGATACCAACTGCCACGAAGACTACTGTTACGAAGAAGGCCTTCGGCTTACACTTCACAAAGAACGTAAACAGATTCAAATTGTACCCAGTGAGGGTGAGAACAGGGCATTAATTGTATCAACCAGCAATGCGCCGACCCTTTTAGATCAGTGGAAATTTTTGAATCTTTTTGAGCAAGGATATCTAAAGAACGATAGTTTCACACGAGCTTTCTACACTTTTGATGTCGATCTTTCGGGTGAAACCCGTACCTGGATCCCTGAAGGCTCTCGACATTTTTCTAGTCGATTGTACATGAGCAAATCAGGCAAACCGTTTTATTACAATGCTGCTCCAGCCTGTACCAGTTATGCGTTTGAGGTTAATCCTTCTCAAAGCACCAAATTCATCAATGCATCGACTGGACTCAAAACTGAAACGCCAATTTTACCTGCTTTTCCGGCATTGGAAGATGTTGTGCGGACCCGAGATGTAACGCAGCAGACAAATTCAGGTGAGGGGTTAACACGAACGCCCAAGATAGGTCCCGTGATGACAAATGTAACGACGTTTAAATCGAATGGGAAAACACATTTTGCATGGAGCAGTTTGAGAGGCCGTCATACACCTATGATCGATTCTATTCATTCTACGAAGCCAGAAGGATTACACGCTCTTTCAACTGACCTGGCGCAAAGCGATGAATCCAGAAAGTCATCGCTGTTTAGCGTAGCTTCAAAAAAATCTGACGCACAGTATGTCGGCCGATTAAATACTTGGATCCCTGGCACCTGCATCCCTATGTATTCGGATGTGCCTACAAACATGCTGTTGATCCAACATACAAAAAGCCCATAAACCCTAAGGGGACCGGATGCCCATCTGGTACCCTTATTAATAGACATACCCCTACCCAAAGGTTCATCGTGAAAATCAAGGCCCTTTTTGGCAAAGAAGTTCACGAATACCCTAAGGGAGACTCGAATATCAAAAGAAA
>JAJCYS010000040.1 GCA_029262815.1 Deltaproteobacteria bacterium
GCAGAGACGCTTGAAGATTCTGTAGCATAGAGACTATCCAAAACTTCAGATGTTATCTTATGAGCGGCTCCCCACATCAAAGGGTTATCGATTAGCTCAATATTCGATCTAGCAAGGGCGGCAGACGTAACTGCATCACCAATTAGCTTTCTTTTTAGCTCTGTACTTTCGGTATAATCTGACCATTCTCTAAGAGCATCCGCGCGATGCATGGACGCGCGTCCATATGCAAGTCTTACACGCCCATTTTCAAATACATTTCTATATGTAAATGCGAGTTTAAGATCACTAGATTGATTCAATTCGAGGGTTTTCTGTATATCCGAGATTTTGTCAAAACAGTCCACTGATCTACTTAACGCCTCAATAGATCGGCTCAATTTGCCGAGTAACAAATATGTATACCCACAAACAAAGGATGCTTCATAACTGTCACTGCCACGCAACCCAATGGCAATTCTAGATAGCATTTCCGTGTTGGAAGAGGCGTAATAGTACGATGATTTGAAGAGCGTTTTCTGTTCTGCTGAAAGAAGAGTTGAATTCTCCATACTCACCACGGCTTTCCCAAAAGTTTTTAGATAGTTATCGTTTCCAATCCATACATCCGATTCAACCGCCGTGTGAAACAGTTCAGCCATTCTTGCCGCATAACCTGGATCGGGGAAGTCAGAGTATTTTTCGAGTAAAAGATTAGTACTTTCGTAGAATTTTTCTATATTTCCACCTACAAGTGCCAAATATGAAATTTGAGCCAAATAAGTCCAACGTTCGGATTCCATTTGCTCACGCATAGAGTTCTTATCTTTGTCGCTAAGTTTGTGGAAAACTTTTCCGATCCCCATTTCAGGATCGTTCTGCTCACGCTCAATTTGTACCAACCCATTTTCCAAATTTATGTACAGGGGTAAATCAAACCTGCCAGAGTTAACATCAGCAGCGGAAAATTGGGTCATCATCGAAATGCATACAACTGTTAGGTTCCGTATAAACACTCTATGGTTCTCCAAATTGTTGTTTCGGATCGCGTTCCAATACTACGTCAAGTTTTGGATAAACAGTACTTGCAGTAACTGCTGACAGTACACTAGCAATTTGATCCGAATTCGGAACAACGCCCTGAGTGTTTATCGTGCGTTGAACGTTCTAAATGTAATCTTGGCTTTTTCCGATATGATATATCTCCTCGTAAACGGACATTTTAGCCAAATAGAATGTACGCCGTATTATGAACAATACTAAACTGGGAATGTGTTTCGTACTCGCCAATGTTACTGGGTAATTGCCTCCCCTTTTTTCAAACTCATATTTCATGTTATGCAGTCCTTTTGAACCTGTATATAAATAGTTAGGTGCTGAAATTGAATAGTAACTTAGTGAGTATGCTTTTCGTTGCTACTACTTCTCTGATAATAGCTTGTTCCCGAGAAATCGATTTTTCCAGTCCGAAGGAAGACAATATTGTGAAAATTAGCGATGATAACTCGATGAGCAAAGATGAATTAGAAATTTGGTTGCGTGAGCGATATGGCGTGATCCAACCTGGAATTGCCATGTGGGCTAGTTTTGGGGAGGGCAGCGAAGGACCATTTGTATACAAACTGAGTGATGGGAGAACTATTCTGATCGAAGGGTATGCAACAAAAGACAACGAGTATTTTGTTGACCCCTCATTTGATCTATCGACACTCCCGGATGCCAAACTGTAAGCGCGTTGATGTATTATGAGCTGCGAATGCAACTAACAAAAAGTACTACCCGTTTGCAAGTTCACTGGAAGGCTCCACAGCAAGCTGCTCCGCGTCCCTTAACTGAAAGTTTTGAGTTATCAAAATGAAGTGGATCATATCCAGTTTACTCGCACTCATTATGTTAATTGGATGTACCTCAACGTCTCGATATTCGTATATGACGGACTCTGAATTATCCAAAGAGTACTTCAGACGTTCGTTGTCCGAAAACTGCAATGATGCCAAACACATATACAACGATGCATTGCAGCGGGAAACTGATGTACGCTTTACAAATATCATTGCCAATCTGGTGACAGGTGATGAAGAAGCGCACTACACGATTACGGTAACCTCTGTAATAAATGGTAGACAGTATCAACACCAGGCAGAATGTGACAAATACACGAATGAATCCTAATAAATGCATTAAGTGCACCGTCGGCGATACGCACCCACAGCCAAACCCACTTTTGCAAGATTCGTTCGCGGGTGTAGCCGAGTATAGTGATGTTAAAAGTCATGAGGAATAAACCCGTGAAGGGAGTCATAATCTATTTTGACGAATCGTAACTAGCTTATGTGGAAACGCAGCGAGCAGCATGACGCCTAATCTGATAAATATTCTGTTGCAGGTATGCCGCTTCTTTCTGCTCTTTATGGTGGCTAGTACTACCCTTGGAGTAGCATGGGGGAGTCCCTATTTTACACAGAGTGAGTTTATGGCATATGGGGGAGGGATTTGGGCCATGGGTTTTCTGTTTTGGAGCAGTAGTCCAGCTCGTCTCACTGAGGGTAACTTCTATATGATCGTGGTGATGGTTATTCTCTATTTGTATTCCACACTCATAATGTGGACAGGTGTAACAGGCTCAGCGGGTAGAATATCACTGTTGGTTGGACTGTTAGCCTTCTCGTTCACGATTTGGGTTAAATCTAATGCCCTACTAGCTAAGTAAAATCAGTTATCTTACGAATAATGACCAGCCCAAAGGAAAGAGACCTCGATAATGTCTGATGTTGGTGCCTGTGAAAACAAATTCATTAATCTATTCAAGCTGTTCGGATTCTACTTATTACTATTCACTTTGAGTGGTTGCGAGCCATCCGCTGAATACGTAGCTAACGTGGAACGAGCTAAAGTCACGCCAAAATATATTTCCAACAGGCTTACTGAAACCATCACGGAAAAATGTACGAGTGGCAATAAACAAGCATTTCGCAATATGTTTGATGAATTTGCACATCCTGTAGGGGTACTGTCCAATGAAGAATCACTCATATATGGCTTATCAGCTACCTACTCTGATTTAACATTTACGCTAACAAATTCTCAGGGCAATCAAATCATCACCGACAGATTGCCTGCTGTTTTTTTTGTCTACAACGTATGGATAGCACTTGATAAATTAGGAGATGACGATGTCGTATTCATTGCAAACAGAACTAAGAGCACTACTGGCTTGTATTTTCTTGCTGTTTATACGCTCGGCGGTGAAAAACTTTACCGAAACGTGTTAGGTGCTATGGAACTGTGGGATGTGAAACTTCAGGCTAGAGGGTTCGATATTGTTGGTTCATGTAACACTCAAATGATTCGGAATAAGGAAAACTACCATAATGCTGATTAGCAAATTGCCAAACAATGCTATCAACGCAGTTTCAATTACAAGGCGCAATCGGCCACACCCACTTTTGCAAGCTTCGATTGCCGTTGTTGACCTGTCTTACCGATCTTAGCAGTCAGACCACCTATGAAAAAAATTATGGTAATAGGGTGTGGAGGGGCGGGGAAGTCCATTCTTTCAATCCGGTTGGGCGAAACGCTTTCCATACCTGTTCACCACCTTGATTGCATGTTTTGGAAACCCGGTTGGGTTCACGTAGAACGTGATGAATTTGTTAAATTGCAAAACGAAATCCTTGCCGATGATCATTGGATTATCGATGGAAATTACAGCGGAACTATAGATATTCGCTTAGAAAACGCTGATACCATCATTATGTTGGATTTTTCGACAATAGCTTGTCTTTGGGGAGTAATCACCCGGTATTTCAAGTACAAAAACACGAATAGACCAGATATGACTAAGGGTAACAATGAACGCATTACACTTGAATTTCTGATGTATGTTTGGAGCTTTCGTAAGGTAAAAAGACCCGTGCTCAAGCAAAAACTGAATCAGTTGGATGATAGTAAGAAAGTCATAATTTTGCACAACAGAAAAGAGGTTTCCAATTTTTTGGATGACATTACTATTAGGTTGAATCAAAAGTAATGTGCAATTGGCGTATAAACGGCAAGCACACAATTACACCCTTCTCTAATACCATTCTCCTCTGTAAGGGCGTTGCTATAAGTAGTTATGATACTTCAAAATTTCCGAAATAATGAACGCTTTCTACCTCCCACTTTTTGTCATACCCCTAGAAATAAAACACCAACTCGAACCTGATCGTGAGGGACATTTTTCCTATTTTTACAAACACCCTTACACTTTGAATAGTCAATAAATTCAAGCTCTGTAGAAGCTGGTAGAGCAACGATAAAACCGACTGATGCATTCTGTTACTTTCACTCAAAAACGCTGTCACCAGCTTCTCCCTGCGCCTGGTGAGTAGTTAGTTCGTACACAGTAGTTAGATGCGCTTCCAGTCACCAATTTCCCAACAATATTGGGTTGTAGCTGACTGAATAGACTCCGATTCCGATCAAAATGTCGTTTGGATACCAATGTTACGAAGGGAAATATTTTGGTTGTACGCACATCCATCGAGAAACACCTCGCGTGGTGTGAAATGAGAAATTTCACCCAAATTTCAGTACTATGTGATGTTCGAGTTACCTCAAAAACGATGGGATAATTCTAATTGGGCAAGAAAATGGAAATAGACAAAAATTTGCTAAAAGAGGTAGAGGCTCTAGTCAAGGATATAGAAATATCCAAAATATTCGAAATAAACCATGGTGGTCGCAGTAAACCACTAACACACTCTTCGAGAAAAGAAGAACTTCGAAGTGCAACGATTACTGTTTGCCACAAACCGACGCAACGAAATCTGGTAGTAGAAATTCCAAAAGGACACTATACAAAAGCACAAATGCAAGAACTGAGGAAAAAGGCTATAGCCGAACTCGCATTGAAAATCGCGTTAGGTAAATTATGATATCTGCAACGCAGTTGGAGCGATGAAACATATCCATAAAACCCACCATAAGTCCGAAGCTATAGAACCAGGGCTGGGTCTACAAAAACGTCACTCATTTCTCTTGCCCCAACGTACCGCTAATTCAACAGACAAATCATACCGATGTGGTGAATTGTGAATAGATTTACTCTCTTATTGATCACTGTTTCGTTCTTTGCTGGTTGCACAGACAATTCGGAAAGTAACAAAAGGAATCTACCTTCATGGAATCCTACGGGCTGGCTAACTGCATCTAAAGCACTCGATCTCGAAATGCTATACGTCGGCCAATCAAAACAGGACGTTTATGAAATGATAAAGGATCGTACCTACTCTATTCGATATCTTCCTCAAAATAATAAACCACCATTCGAATATTTCCCTTCTTATAGACCGAAAAGGGAAACATTGTTTACGTCCAACTATTGGGCATTTTCTCTTCGGGCTAGGTACGGCGTTGGGAGGGTTCAGTTAAAATTCAATGGACCTGTACTTACCGAGTACAGTATTTATTGGACACCAGTTTCGCTGCTGTGATTATGTGCACGGCGTAAGTAGGTATACTGTATTGAGGTGCTACAATTTCTATTTTGAGTCTGTACATGCGAACAAGACTCCTTACGCACATTAAGCCAAGGTCGATAATTAGCTTTCATGGGCAAAATTTACAGAATTCCACTAATCAAGTATGCATCATGGATTGATCCTGTATATCGCGGTTATGTGCTTTTTTTCGGCCTCATGGCCTTCATAATCAGTATGATTCTTGACAGAGAAGCCTTATCGCATAGTGGTAATCTAGCCATCATAATTCTTGCCACACCAATTATTGTAATCGGTGTGGTAGGAGCATACTGGGAGACATATCCAAGAATTGTACCACTAGCTATTCGGTTAACATCCGGAATTGGTTTTGTGTTCACGTTAATAGGCATTTATCTTGTGCTTAGAGAAATTTCTGGAGAGATTTATGAATACGGATGTCCGTACGGTCCCAGATATTGTGAGGGCATCGCTTGGTATCTAGATTTGAAGACAGACATTAGTAATCTATTTTTGGAGTTTCTACCTTGGCTGTTGAATTTGCTCGTTTTCGGTTGCGCTTTTATTGCTACTGGCAAAGTAAAGCCTGTTGATACTTAACAAATATACTAATTGCAATATCGTTGCTAAGCACTTTGGCCATACCCCCTTTTTGCAAGCTGCGCTTGCCGGTGTGTGTCGGTTTTACCAGCGTTATGATTCTTGTCGGAGAACAGTGTGAAAAAACCGCCCAAAAAAGATGTCAGCGACTACGCGCATACATCTGCATCAGTTGCTCTAAGCTTAGTGCCTCTTATCGGTACAGTATTAGCGGCTGTATTCGAAAATGTTTTTTCTGCGCCAATAGACAAAAGAAAGGAAGAGTGGCTTACAAGCCTTTCTGAAACAGTTAATGATTTATGTGAAAAAGTAGATAATCTAACTCCTGAAAAACTATCTAAGAACGAAGAGTTCATTTCAGCATGTTTACAAGCATCTAATATAGCCATTAGAACCCACCATTCAGAAAAGTTAAAAGCTCTTCAATGTGCAGTTAAAAATACTGTCTTGCTTCAAGATTACAATGAATCCAAAAAAATGATATTCATTAGAGTTATTGATCAAATGACACCATTACATTTCAAGTTATTACATTTTCTATCAGATCCGAAATTCTACGAATCACCCCTAAATAGCAACCGGCCCTCTAATGAGATCACTAATTGGGGTGACCTGAGAAATATATGGGATGCGACATATACGGATATCAAGCATACCGACCCTCTAATAGACTTAGTAATTTCAGACCTAAAACAGCTCGGTTTTGTCCGCATTACTCATTTTTATGAGGCAGGCTTGAATTCAGTGTCCACTCAATCGGGCAAAGATTTTCTTAGATTCGTAAGTGAAGATTCATAACAAAGTTACTATAAAACTGGAGAGAAGATTCATGTTGGTGGCATCGTGACAGAACACGATCATGAGCCAACCGGCGTAGTTGAATTTGTCATAACTAGCGACCATGAAGATTGGGAAACCTATTGGAGGGATTTGGAAGAAGGTGCAATGTTGTTACACCCAGACTATGGCAGAATCTATGTCCCGATTGGGTTACTTGGCTTTATAAAGCGGGGATAACAA
>JAJCYS010000041.1 GCA_029262815.1 Deltaproteobacteria bacterium
TTGAAGCAAAAGATGAAAAGGACATTCAATCGATTACGACTTCACTGGCTCAAATGGGAAAACAAGCCGTACCCAAACTTATAGATTTATTAAAACTGAATAAAGAAAAAAGTGGCTTTATTATTACACATGCGACCGAAGCCTTAGCCACCATGGGTAACATTGCCGTTCCGAGTTTGATTGAGGCCTTAGAAAATGAGCAAGCATACAAACATGCGGCATCAGCGCTCGTAAAAATAGGCACCCCTGCCATCCCGAGACTCATAGAAGCTTTGTCACACGATGAAAAACGTGTTTATGAAGGCGCACAACTTGCCCTCAAGAATATGGGCAAGCCTGCAGTTGAGCCTATTATAGCTTTATTCCAAAAAGGGTTCACAGAAGAAAACGACTCTTTACTATCAAATGCAACTATCGCTTTAAGTGCACTTGGCCCAAAAGCCAAGGTTGCTGTACCCACATTGGTCAAAATTATACAGGATACAGACTACGATGATGAATTTGGTCCTCTTCTGGTCACTCTACCAGCTATTGAAGCGTTGGGCGAAATTGGTGTTTCGAGTGATGCAGTCATGAAAGTACTCATTGAGGTTTTAAATAAAAAGCTACTAGCGAATACAGCCGTACTCTCTTTGGACAAATTGGCACCTCATGCAAAAACGACCATCCCAACTTTGATTAAAATTTATATCGAAAGCAATAACGATAATCAGATTAAAGAAAATGAGAGAACTACACTCCAAACAAACATTCTCCATGCTCTTTCACATCCACAGTATGATCACGAACTAATGACGTACTTAAAGAGAACTAATAAAGAAGAAAGTTTGGTTGCTACGACGGCTTTAGTACGTCTCGGCGCAAACGCAGCTGCAATCAAATTTGACCTATTTGAATTCGTCTCGAGTTTAAATATTAGTGAAACTGACAACTCAGCACATCATATTGCTCATAATTCAATTTTAGTGTTAGGTGCCATAGGCAACTATGCGGCGCCTGAGCTTGTCAAGTTACTTACTCTTGATGAACCTACCGCTTTAAAAAATAAATTCGCTGAAGATGCATTGGTTAAGCAAGGCAAACCAGCCGTAATTCATTTAATTGCATATTTCAAAATGACGTATATCAATATGGAACATAAGGCAAGTCGAACACGAGTCATCAGAGCACTTAGAAACATCCAGAAAGAACTCAAAGCTGATGATAATATCGTAGAAAAAGACTCTAAAGCCTATACTGATTTGGTCACACACGGCATACGAATTCTAATAGAAGAAGGACGCGGAACAAACGCCCAGGCACGCATGAAAGAAAGTGGAGCGTACCAACTTTTGAGAGATGTTGTTGGTCTTGAAGTTGTTTATAAAAAGCTCAATCAGGCAAAAACCACTGCTCGGCTAGTTAATGATAGAAAAGAAGAAAGACACATTCAAGAAACGATTGACCAAATCAAAAAAGAAAATCAGAAGAATTAGTTGAGTGGATTAGATTGCTTCGTCGGCTTCGCTACGCTACGGATCAGTTTAAATCCTTAGGTGCCAAAAGGGTGCCGGGGACACTGCTGTCCGGTTAAAATTAGAGGGGTAAGTAGAGTTGAAGGTCAGGCGGGTAGCGAGATACGCGAGGAAGTGTACCCAAAAGTTGCTTAAGCTGCTCCTTTAGGAGCAGCAATGACCCAATTACCGCCATAGCATCAGGCATTGAGATACTACTTTTAATTCCATATCTGATCATTTGTACCAAAACATACGCAATGAGTGCTATCCAAATCTGGGCTTTGACAGCATGAGAGCTGGTTCCCAGGAATTTCTTGATACGTAGATTCTGCTTCATTGTCTTGAAGAAAAGTTCCACCTGCCAACGTGCTTTGTATAACTTGCATATGGTTGAAGTTGCAAGATCAAACCGGTTCGTTATGAAGATCAATTTCTGTCCCGTGTCCGGATCACGGTAGCTGATTCGTCTGAGTTTGCCTTGGTATTTCTTCTTATAGTCATATCTGAAGGTTTTCTGATAAACGATCTGATCACAGAGGTACCCTCGTGTCCGGTTCGTGGATCTGGACTCTACCACTTTAAATCGGTTATTCCGTCTTGCTCGAGTCACAAAGAACACACCACTTTGATTGAGATGATTTAACCATTGACTGTCCCAGTACCCTCGATCAAAGACTATGGTGGTTCCGGGCTTGAAATGAAAATGTTGTCGAGCTATGGGAATATCATTGGCTTTGGCTGGTGTAATCACTGAGATCTCAGGCAGATTCCCTGCAAGGTCTATAGCAGTATGTAGCTTCACACCTGCGGTTCCACACCGAAAGTTGGCCCAGGGTGACAAACTCAAGCACAAATCGATGATTGAGGAGTCTAAAACAAAGATGTTGCCTTTGAAACGAAACCCATGTGTCAATCCTGGGCAAAGAACCCGAGCCCGTTGAAGTGTACACCGAAAGGTCTCTTTCAAGATTGCTAAAGGACGTCTATGATTGGCATCGGACAAAGTACTGCGACAAACAGTAGAAAAACCAAGCTTACCCATCCTTGCGTTACCGTGGCAAAATACACGTTCGATAGCTCAAATGGAGTCATGCCCCGTCAACTGGCCAAACAGCAAAGAACCAAACCAAGTCCAACAGCTAAGTTCTCGTACACCCTTATTGCCATCATGTCGAGTGACTGAACTTTCAAAATCTCTCCTCGATATCAACTTGATTATCTGCTCAAATACGGTATTTTGGGACATGGCCTGAAACTCCTTTGGACGGGTTAGAGATTTGATTCTCTTTTGTTTTAGGCCATTCTACTCTTTTTTTATCCATTTAACCGGACAGCAGTGTCCCCGGCTACCTTTTGGCACCTAAGGATTTAAACTGATCCGTTAGCCAAAGAGTGTCAGACAAAGGGGCTCCAAATCTCATACGAATCCATTAAACTAAAGCAAAATCTAAAATTTGGCTGTTGATTGAGTATCTAGGCGAAGGTTGGTGCCCGGGACTGGAGTCGAACCAGCACATCCTTACGAATACAAGACCCTGAATCTTGCGTGTCTACCAATTTCACCACCCGGGCGATAGGACAAAACTCAACCTTATCCTACTTTGAAAGGCTTTTCCAGCCCTAGCCACTCGCAACAGGCACTGGGATCCTCACCTGCCGCACCCCACCAATCGTCTGCCCTAAATTAAGCCCAAAATGGACGTAGTAGCTGAATCCTGACTCATCAATCCGCTTATGCATCGAAAGTCCAAATATCCAGCAGCGACTAGGTGGATCAATGTGAATCGCATACGATGCATCTTGCATACGCCCTTCTTCAAACGAATATTTGAGTGTTGTGCTAAACGTCAGGAAATTAAACAACCGACTCACCAGAATCGTCCCCCCCGCTTGCACAGGATTATCCCTATTGACCGTAAAATGTCCGGTCATAAAAAATAAACTGCTGGGCCGAAACCATCCCGTCAGGGTTACATCTGTTTTGTAGTCATCACTCACATAAGTCGTACTTTCCACACTAAACTGGAACATCGAAAAATAAAAAATCATGCGCGCCACAAATGGACCCCAATCCTCAACTGACTGTCCTTCTTCTAGCTTGATACCCGTATCTGTTTTGAGTGACCCAAACACCTCCATCACCCATAACGTTCGATAACTTGACACATTTCTCTCAATAACATCTTGTCTGAGATGAAAGAATACAAAATGTTCAGACTCCAATGAATCTTCTGGATCCAACCCTGAAGTGGGTGCATCAAAAAAAGGCTTAAACCCCTTCTTATACACAACCGGCCGATACACATGCTTCACGCTCGGCGTAATAACATGGCGATAGGCAACTTTAGAGGTTTGCCCGTACACCCGATCTAACTGGAATGAAAGCATCTGTTCGAGTTCCGGCGCACCCCAAAACACCGCCTTATTATCTGGCAGTCGATAGACACGAAAAGGCCCCTCAGCAACTCCTTTCCATTTGAAAATATCAAATAGTGGTATCGAAAAAAAAAGGCGAGGCACACCCTCTAAATGCGCAGTAGATGTAATAACATCATTGGCATCCAACCCAGGTGTCTTCTCAACAGCAGAGACGACTTTTTTCGACACAGGATCAATAACGATATCCACAGGATCAGGAATCTCATCAAACCCTTCACCTTGATACCGACGAGTGACTAACATTCTGATGGCCATCGACGTACCCAACCACGATGTGGGTTTCAAAAGTGCTGATTGAATTTTAATCCAGGGCAACACAAACGAATGGGTATCCTGAATCAGTCGCTCTCGTTCCAAAACATCTTGAATACTAATCACTCGGACGGAAACATCACCCCATTTCCCGCCATGATGCATAGCTAATTGAGTCGGCAGCCCAGAGGCCCCTTGAGCAGATTCTTTTTTAAAGTATTCTTCAAAGAATAATCGACTGCTGATCAAGAACCCTTTCAGTGAAAGCGTAAGTGGTAATTCAGGAAAAATAACTAAGTTTTTTGTTCGAAACGCACTATGCCATGCTTTTTCTTTGTAATCATAAACGGTATTTATAAATGAAATACCCTGCCAATATGGCGTCAACATGTAACGATGTTCAAGCTCAACCCCTCCACCCCTTGAAAAATAAACAGTAGGCGTCAGTGTGATATCCATAGATGGCGATAAATTGATAAAGAAGGGTAGCGAAAACACGGTTCCTAAATCTTCAAGAAACGAAACTTGGGGGAATAGAAATCCTGTTTGTCGTTTGAATTTAATCGGAAATACGGCAAAAGGCAAATAAAGCACGGGCACACCACGCACAAAAAACCAAGCTGACGTAATCCAGACGTATTTCTCTAACGTTAAATCAATATGCTCTCCACTGACGTACCAGTCTTTGCACGCACCGACGCATGGCGAATACGCGCCTTTTTTAATCACAAAACGGTTTGACGTTTTTTGTTCCACCTCTTTGCCTGTAAAGGCCATACCCCTATAGGACAACTCGACATTTTCAAATGTACCCTGCTGTTTTTTGGGCGCATAATCGACAGAATCAGCCTTCATCGTTATATCTTGTGTTTCTAGTACCACATGCTCAGAAGCAATTAACTTATCCTCTTTTCGATTAAGCTTTGCTTTCTCAGCGTAAAAGCGTCCATCAGGCGTTTGAATAACGACTCGTCCTTGCGCTGAAATAATATCGTCTTTGGTTGTGTATGAGAATGACTCAGCTTGAATAGTAACGGATTCTTTGGCTAATACTTGGGGCAGGAAAGTTAACAGGAGAACGAGCGCATTAAATAAGCGTCCAAACATCAGCGTATATCGTGTTTTCCAAAGAGTTGAATGAGCTGAATCAACGTGGATTGCAAGTTTTTTCGCTGTATTACCTGATCAACCATCCCCTTTTTTAATACATATTCAGCACTTTGAAATCCATCTGGTAAGGGCTGACGAATCGCTTGCTCAATGACGCGCTTTCCTGCAAATCCAATCAACGCATCTTGCTCCGCAATGTTCACATCTCCAGATATAGCAAAACTTGCTGCCACGCCACCTGTTGTTGGATACGTCAACACAGAAATAAAGGGGGTCTTAGAATGAGATTTAAACTGATTAAGAACCATCGACGTCTTACCCATCTGAAACAATGAGAATAAGCCTTCTTGCATTCTAGCGCCGCCTGTCTCATGGAAAATAATCACAGGCAAATGCTTTCCAAGCCCTCGCTCAAAAAGCCTGCATACTTTTTCACCCACAACACTCCCCATGGAGCCACCTAAAAATTTAAAATTAAAAAACCCAACAAGCGCACCATGCCCACCAATTTCACCCATAGTTGAAATGAAAGCGTCATTGACGTGCCCTTCTTTGCGGTACCGATCAAGACGATCTTTGTATTTCATGCGATCTGTAAATGAAAGGATGTCTTCTGAGCTGACTTCAGAATCTAATATAGAGTATTTCCCCTGATCATAAATAAAAGCCGCTCGCTCAACCCAAGAAATAGGATGGTGAAACTCGCAGTGTGAACAAACCCCGTAAGAATTTTTCCATGCCTCTTTCTCAATAGGCTGCTTGCACGCTTTACATTGAGCAAAGAGTGAGGGCAACTTATTTTGAGTTTGTTTCGCTTCTTCGGCCGAAGCCTTAAAAAAACGCTGCTCTTTAAATAGGTCAAATATACTCATACATGTCTCGCGTTATGCTATCGAAAGACCAAGATTACAGCAATGGCGTATAATATTAATTATATCAACTGCTTAAGAAAATAGCTGCCCAATTTTTGCATGAATAATCTAATCCCATGGTGGTATCCTGGTGTGAATGAAATTCAGCTCAAGTCTCTGAGTACTTTCTGGCACCCTATGGGCGCCAAAAAGCACTCAGAAACATGATGAATACAAAAGACAAAAAAAGCAGGAGATCACCTAATATGCAAAAGTTTCCAATTCAGTTTGTCGGCACACCCATTGGGTGTCTTGCAGATTGCTCAAATCGTGTTATCGAAGCCCTGACACAGGCAGACTGCATCTTTAGTGAGCACCCAGAAACCACACTCAAGCTTCTCAACGCATTAGGCCTACCTTCAAAACCTACTTTTCTCTTCGATCAGCATAACGAAGCATATAAAATCAAAACCGTCTTAACACGCGCTCGAAAAGAGCGGGTCGTTATACTCCCACGGGCGGGCATGCCAGGCATCAATGACCCAGGTACTGCTTTAGTGGCTCACTTACTTAAAGAAGAATATCCCTTTGAAATCATCCCCGGCCCGAGCATCGTCACATGTTTAATGGCTTGTTCTGGACACTTCGGACCTTTTAGTTATATGGGCTACTTTCCCAAAAAAAAAGGGGAGGCTGAAAAACAACTCACCAGACTCTCTACGAATAACCATACTGGCCTATATCTCGAGAGCCCGCACCGAATCAAAGCAACCTTAACCTGGCTAAAGGCATCCGTTCCTCAAAAAGCTGATATCCAGGTGCTTCATGAATACACAAAATCGCATGAAACTGTCTTTGGTGGTTTGGTTCAGCACCTACCTTTAGAAAACACAGACGCCCGATTGCCGATTCATCCGCCTAAAGGAGAGTGGGCATTTGCATTGACTTTGAATGGGCTGATGCCTGATGCACCCATGCGATGGATAGCCGTCAAAGACCTCACCTCGGTGCTCCGAAGGCCATACCCAGACCGAATTAAAAAGTTTGCAGTGAAATACAATGTGCCTATTGAAAAGCCGTAGAATTAGATTGCTTCGTCAGGTCTTCGACCTTCCTCGCAATTGTAAAGGTTAGGTAATTCGTTGATAGAATTCGGAAGAGACTATCATCGAATTATCTAACATGCACAACCCCCAACACGAGCAGCGGGGGATCCATTTTACATGGCTTCGAGAATGGCTTTGGCTTCCTGTTTGCTCAACCTAAGAGACTCAAGCGCTTCGTGAGCAAATGAATCTCCATTCGGATAGAGCAAAAACTTGTTTTTTATGCCCATACCCTCTAGAAGTCGCTCGTATTCACTTGAAAGCCCGACAATCGCAAAGCGAACTTTCCGACGTGCACACTTTAAGTTCTGTTCCCCTAGAAATTGAAAGAAAGGATAAACACCAGAGCTGCCTACAAATACAGTATCTGTGAAATTAAAAACCAACAATGTTAATTGAAACGCTTTAACCCATTCAGGGACGCGCTCTTTCAAAACATTTTTATCTTTAAAATCGAAATTCTTTGGCAAATTAACCAGGCCGATTTGGCCACTTGTGATGACTTGAATATCTAACATAAGCCCCCAAGCATCAATTCTACGAAATTTTAAAGACTTTAGCCATCGCTTTAGTTGAACAAACTGAAAATCGAGGGTGTGCCACAAAAAGATCGGGCAACCAGTAAAGGTTCCGGGGTGTGAGTAACACCAAAGCACAGATCACTTGTTGAAGATCGGGATTTGTGGCGCATATATAGTGCCTGATCCGAAGGTACCGTTGTTTTTTAACCTGAGTAAGGCCATACACGTCTGGAGAAGCACTTGAGACATCTTGAGATCGAGTCTTAACTTCAACCAAGTAATGTCGAACGCCTTGACTCACCCATAAATCTAACTCGCCATAAGGCGTCATCAATCGCCTTGCTTTGATGTTAAAGCCCTGCCATTCGAACCAATTCGCGACCCACGCTTCACCTAACCGTCCTGTTTCTGTATGCATGACAGACAGACTTGCAAAAAGCATGCCGAATCTGGAATCTGTCTCATAAATAACACCACCCGTGAGGCAGAGTTCAAAGAAGCGGAGGTTGTTTCGTTAATACAGTTCGGCAAAAACTACGCCTGTGAAGTTGTTCACAGAGCCCCTGGTCTTTCAGCGCCTGAATATGCTTCGCAGTCCCATAACCCTTGTGCTGTTCAAACCCGTAGACAGGAAACCTACGACCCTGACGTACCATCAAGTAGTCCCTGAGACACTTCGCAATGATTGAGGCACATCCGACGGTGTAACTTTTAGAATCCCCTTTCACAAGGGACATCTCCTTAAAGATGACAGGTAACTTCAATTTCAAAATGCCATCCACAAATGTAGCATGAAGATGATCGAGTGTTTTTGTAGCCCAAGGATGTTTCAACACCGCTCGGCGCAAAACCTCACGATTACAGTTACCAACACCATGCGTATCAATTTGGCAATGTGAAAACGCAGCCAGAGAAACGGTATGATTTTTACGGATCCAATAGAACAGTTTAGCTCGTTTTTGAGGTGTCAACCGCTTGCTGTCCCACACTTCTGGATGACGAACATCAGTCGCAGCCACCCCACAACAGGCAGCAAAAATGGGACCTGCCAGCGCACCACGGCCGACTTCATCCACACCTAAAATACAGCACGAATTATCTTTTTGGAAAATAGCATCTTCGAGAGGTGGTTCACGACGACAACCCCCCATTAGAATTTCCAGGAAAACCTTAAATTATTATTTGGTATTTGACTGACCTTCATCAGACGCTGCTGCTTCAGTGGGCACAGGTTCAGTTGTTGGCGTTTCAACCTTTTCAACATCTTCTTTCGCATCTTCAAATTGCTTTGCTAACTGAGCTTGAGAAATGCCGTACAAGGCAGATAATTTAGCAGACTTGCCACGCAACGCCCTCAAGTAATAGAGCTTACTTCGTCTCACTGCATGAAACATCACAGGAATAAAGTCGACAAGATTTACACAATCCAGCGCAATCACACGTTCTACACCTACACCAAAACTCATTTTTCGAATGGTTACGGACGGGGAACCTTGATTGTTCTTTTTCTTGATTAAAATGCCTTCAAATACCTGATTCCGAACTTTGTTCCCTTCTTGGACTTTCATGGTCGCTTTGACCTTCGTACCAATAGGGATGGCATCATACCGTTTGGGGTAAGAACTTTTCAGCATTGAGACGTTTTGAATATTAAAACTCATATAAGGTGGGATCCTATCTAAAACAGAGGGGTCTGTCAATCTTCCTGCCAATATTTTTGTCTTATCCGCTCAGCCTCTTGCTCACGCCAAGCCTCAATGGCTTGATGGTTGCCACTCGTAAGCACGGGAGGAACACTGTGGCCCTCATATGGGTTGGGTCGCGTATAGACGGGATAGTCCGCAGAGCCGGTCATAAATGACTCAGCCAAAAGGCTGTCTGGATTTCCGACGACATTAGGAAGCAATCGAGCCAGCGATTCCATAAACACAAGGCTCGCCACCTCACCACCCATATACACCACATCAGAAACTCGAAACCTAAAATCAACATAGTGGGCCAAAAACCGTTCGTCAAAACCTTCGTATCGCCCACAATATAAAATAATGTCCGTGAGTGACCGTTCAGTCTCAATACGATTAGCAAACGAAATAGCTTGGCCTTGATCCCAGTTATGGCCTGCTGGCGTAAAGGCAACAGAACATGTGGTTTTGGGCGAACACAGCCCTTTGATATGCTTTAGGCTTGCAACCAGAGGCTCTATTCGAAGGACCATTCCGGGCCCACCACCATATGCTTCATCATCAACTTGATTGTGTTTTAAATCTGAGAAGGTTCTTAAATCGTGAATTGAAACCGCGACTAGGTCTTTATTGAGCGCTTTTCCGAAAATAGCTGCAGAGAGAGGTCCTTCAAAATACTCTGGAAACAAAGTCACCACATGAAAATGAACGTGACTCATAAGCGTGAAAGAAGCTAAGTACCTTTTTTGTTATGAAAAGTCAGTTTATTCTGACTCGGCATTCTCGTCTTGAGGTCCTGCATCTTCCGATGGAGATCCTTCTTCGGCTGTCCAATTGGCTTGTTTGTTTGCAAGTTCAAAATAGACTTTTTGCTTTACCCGACGACCCGCCTGCTCTAAAAGATACCGTATGGCTTTAATTGTTGCGCCCTGCTTTCCAATGACACGACCAATATCTTCGCTGGACACAGTTGCAGTAATGATAACCGTATGGCTACCCCCTGCATGAACCACCTCTACTGCGTCAGGTTGTGTAACAACCATTTCACAGAGATGTCTGGCTAAATCTACAAAATCAACTGATGCTTTAGGCTCCATATGCCACTACCTTTGCTTAGCCCCCCCTGCCAAACTTAAACCATTCTTTTTTAATAAATGCCAAACACGATCCGAGCATTTAGCACCATTTTCAACCCAGTATTGAACACGCTCCATATCACAATTAAGGGCGGGTTCACCTGGCTTTTGTTGACCTAACGGATAATAGTTCCCGAGGTTTTCAATAAACCGCTTTTTGGGATGACTCTCTTTATCTTGTACCACAATACGATAAATCGGATTATGACGTTTCCCCAACCTTGAAAAACGAATACTTATTGCCACGTGTCAACTCCTTATTCAATCAACTTGGTCACTAAAAACCATGGGACGATGCTATCACACCACATCTTAAATGCAAGCAGCTTCAGACTAAAGGGCGCCTCTACCTGCAAAGCGTGCCATTTGCTTCATCATTCCCTTCATCCGGTCAAACTGAGCTACTAAAAAATTAATGTCCTGTACCGAAGTCCCACTACCGCTTGCGATTCGCTTACGTCGTGAACCATTTAAAATCTTTGGGTTTTTACGTTCAATGAACGTCATCGAATCAATGATAGCTCTGAATTTCTTGGTTTGTTTTTCGGCTTTGTCAAACTGCCCACCTTGCATCCCTTGCATCATCCGACCCATGCCAGGAATAAGTTTCATAACGCCTTGTAAGGGGCCTAACTTGCTAAGCATTCCGAGCTGCACCCTAAAATGCTCAAAATTGAAGTTCCCCGATTGGATAGCAGCCATCACGTCACCCACCTGCATGTCATCCACAGATGTTGAAGCTTTTTCGATAAGCCCATCCACATCGCCTAAATCCAATATGCGAGCCGCCATTCGCTCAGGATCAAACGGGGTTAAATCCTCAGGTCGTTCACCCACTCCCATAAAAAAGATGGGCTGTCCTGTAACCACAGCCGCAGAGAGTGCCACACCGCCTCGGGCGTCACTATCACATTTGGTGAGCACATTGCCTGTGAGGGCACATGCGTCATGAAAAGCCTTCGCAATTTGAAGGGACGATTGACCCAACATACTATCCAGTACGAGCCACGTGTGCTGAGGTGCTAATTTTTTGGACAAGTGTTGGATTTCTGAAACAAGGCTATCTTCAAGCGTTGAGCGTCCCGCTGTATCAATGATGAGGAGATCGGCGCCCTTTTGTTTTGCTTCTTTGAGCGCAGTCTTGATCCGTTTAACCGGGTTAAAATCAGCCCGATCGGGAGGTGGCATCACCCAAAGCCCGCATTGCTTGGCAAAACTCTGCAACTGCTCATGGGCCGCAGGCCGCATGGCATCACACGAAACCAAGTAAGGGATGCGGCCCCCTTTGGTTTTAAAATGATGGGCTAGCTTCACCGCATGTGTGGTTTTACCCACGCCATACAACCCGACCAACATCAACGAACTTAACCCAATAGGAAATTCCGCTTGGATGGGTTTATTTCCAAGAAGATGTATGAGCTGGTCCTTAGCCCCTTTGAGCACAGTTTGTTCAGGGGTGAGGGTTTTAAAAATATCTGTTGATTTCAGTCGTTCCTGTAGCCCGTCGGCAAAATTCTTAGCTACCTGAAAATGGACGTCAGATTCAAGCAACGTCATCCGAATCTTAGAGACAACCTGGCTCAGGCTATCTTCAGTAAGTTTTCCACGTCCTGATGATCCTTGGATCGCTCCTAGTAATTTTTGTTGCAGACTGTCAAACATGGCCCCTAATCTACTTTGAAATCACTCACTTTTCACGTGTTTTTCTAAGACAGTCGCTTTTAGGATGTAGGGCTTGCTATATACAGCCAATCCTTTGCTTTCCCAGAATGCCTTCCGATTGAGCACCTCCGCACCGTCGTAGCGCCAACTACTTCTCTGACCAAATCCATGAGCTGGAATATAAAACTCGCCAGTGGAATCACTGTAAGATGGGTTAAATTCGGGCTCAGCACCTTCATCACCCCCACCTTCCCATTTGAGAGGAAATCTTTTTTCGAACGCTTTCAGATGTTTAACAGCATCTTCTTCAGAGGGCCATTGGTAAAAGTAACGGTTTTCATGAGGTGAAGAGGTCCGTTCCCTATCATCTAAAGGCACATATTTATAAAGACGATGCCCTAAAACGGAATATGCAGATTTATCGGCAGCTTCATCGGCTGTTTTTTCTTCATACAACTCAACTCGAACTGACAATTGGGCGGTTTTGGACAGTTCAACGAATAGGGTGTCGTCTCTTTGCTTCACAACAAACCCTTTACCTTCAAGATAGAGTTGAACCTTAGGAACTAATTTAGAGCTCAAACGTCGACCTACATCCTTCTTTTGAAGTTTTTCTCCCATTGTAACCAAAGAGGTATACTCGGTTAGAAGGGGCAGTTCCTCACCCAGAAGCTCATTACCAAAGATTGTAAAACCACCTTTATCCGTATGGCGTACAAACAAAAGTGGGTGAGAGACGGTTTCACCATCAACAAACCCATGGGGCAGACTCAATCGGTGTTTATGCCCCAGCGCGACAAAAGCTTGAATTTTTTTCAGCTTTGCGTTCTTTTTCGAGTGCTCAACTAAAAGCTCGTTTATGGATAACGCCTGGAAAGCGCCGCGTACGAAGTCTCCCAGAGCTGCTGCCTTTGGAATTCGCGTCATAAATTTTTCCGACATCTGTTCTTTTTGTGCAAAGTCAGGCAATGGATCTTGGGTTGTTGGATGCGGCTTAAGAGATCCGTTCCCGCCTACTAGTGCATTAATTTGTTTTGCCAACTCACCTTCACTATCGCCACCTTTCAAGAGCGGATCAAACAGGCCTTGTTCAATCGTGTTACCATCCACATATCCTTTAACCCCTTTGAACATGACCTTGATATATTTTCTTTGACTGACCCATTGGCTGATTTTACCTGGGTCTACTTCAAGAATGGGGAAGTATCGACTGGACTCTCCAGCCTTCTCACTGGCTGCACCCTCAAGTTTCAGAAATCGTGCTTGTGAGTCATCACACGCACCACTTTTGTCACTGACGCACACTTTGGCAGCCAGAAACGTTTTCCAAATACGCTCTTGTGTCTCAAGTTTATGACCCTCAAATGTCACGCCCGGTTTCTTAACCCAAACCAGCATGGGTAATACCAACTTACCTTGCTTAACCCTCAATTGATCAAGTGCTTCAGGCAATAAAAATAAAATCTGCTTACTCCAAAATGTTGGCGACGATTGATACGTGAGATCTGGCACGCGTTTTAAACTCACTGATGTTTTATCTTTACTTAAGAGCGGTTCCGCAATCCCTGTAACCACATACGACACATCTTCATCTGGCACAAAAAATGTACGTTTGAGGGGAACTGATCGCTCACTTTCATAGACAGATTCTTGTTCAGGATTAAAGACAGCCTGTTGATTTAAACTTTTATGCTTCGTTTTTTTCTGAAGCAATTTCAAAGTAGGTTCTTCAAGAAGTGCACCCCCTTGCTCGAGCACCAAATCTTTCTCATAATCGCCATATTCAATGGGTGTCGAAGCATCAAAGGATTTCGATTTGTTTTGAATTTTAGCTTGATTCGTCGACGTGTTTTGACTCTTTGAACAACCCACTATCAAAACGCATAGCAGCACCGCAACATATTTACCCATGACATACCTCACTCTTGTATCCAAAACACAACCGGTCGGATTCACCTTTCTAGAAGATATCGGTCGATTAGTCAAGACTCGTTAATAGATTGTGGCTTAAACACCTAATTTGAATAGACGTCCCAAGCGGCCCCCAAGGGCCTTATTTGCACCCCAAAGCGCAAACGCAAGCACCACAGTCCCTACCACACCCATCGCAGAGGCCATGTTATTCCCCAACGAAATAAACATGTAGATGGCTTTGGCGATGGGATAAAAAGACTCTTTCATCGCAAGCACAATGCTGTTACTCACTTCAAGCATCGCATACGCAAAACAAAGTAATCCTCCGGCCACCACATTCGCGATAATCAATGGAAATAAAATTTTAGTGTACGTTCGAATCATGCCAGCGCCCAAACTGTAAGACGCCTCTTCCAACACGACAGGACTCTGCTCGAACCCCGCCACAGCTGAACGCACCATGTAAGGCAGCCGGCGTACAGCATAGGCAATCACCAATAGTGGCAGCGGATTGTACCGTGGATCCAACCACGATCCCGAAAAAGTCGCCACATACCCAAAGGCCAAAATTATCCCCGGCAAAGCCAGCGGCATCATCATCAACACATCAAACAACACTCTGCCTTTAAACGTTTTTCGGGTTAGCACATATCCAATACCCACCCCAAAAAAGATATCAATCACCGTACTGAAAACCGACAAAACGAGACTGATCTTAATCGCATTCATAGCCAGAGGATCAAGCAGTAACTCCTGATATACGCCGAAAGTGACTTCTGCTGGTAGAATCGTCATGCTCCATTTTTCGGCGATGGAGTTTAAAAACACACCCACATGAGGCATCAATGCAAACCCACAGGTGAAAATAATAAACCCTAGGATTGTCCATTTTTTGAGCCCATGAACGGGCTTGGGAACACGTCGCACTTGCCCTTTATGGGTCATAGCCACACTTCGATTCCCCAATCTGGTGGCCAAAAAGAACGTAGCCGTCAAGGCAAGCAACACTACAACCAACACATAGCCCATGGGATTGGCATTCAAATCATTGATCATGTTGTAAATCTGAACAGGCAACAAAAAAGGATAGTTGAACATCAAAGGCGCTCCCAAATCTGTCAACGCCCAAATAAACACAATGCCAGCCCCAGCAACAAACCCTGGTCTTACGAGCGGCATCATCACTGTTCGAAATAGTCGAAATCGCGAAGCCCCTAAGCTCACACCCGCCTCTTCTAACGTGGGGTCAATATGGAAAAGGGACGCTAATAAATTCAAAAATAAAATGGGATAAAGATGCAATACTTGTACCCACACAATCCCCAAAAATCCGCCGCCTCCTAAAAAATCAATAGGTTCATCAATGATGCCTAACCCCATCAATGTTAAATTTATAGGACCATATTTTCGCAGCCAGACTTGCAACCCTAAAGCGCCCACAAAAGGCGGCAAAATAAGTGGCACAATTAACAATCCCTGAAGGGCCATCTTGCCTTTAAATTCATATCGGGCAAACAAAAATGCCAAAGGTATTGAAATCACACAACAGCCAATCGTAGTCAGAATTGCCAACCATAGTGAATTTCCTAAGCTTTCTCTGAGTACCTCGCTTTCAAATAAAAGCGTGACGTACACCCATGAAAAGCCCCCATCACTCCAAAAGGCTTGCGCTATGATATACAGAACCGGCCAGACTAAAAACGCAGTCAACAAACAAATGACGAGGATAATAAAAAAATTGGAATGTCTGAACATTCGATTAAATGCTCGAACTATCGGCGTGTCAAACCACTTCATCACGCAACACGACCATATCTTCTGGTGCAATCGAAATTTTCACTGCTTCACCCTTTTCAGGAACCCACTTTGGGTTAAACAACCAAGCACGCAATCGAGTTTCGGACTTCCCTTTCAAATGTACTTGAACCATTTCCCCAAGGTAAATGACTCGACTCACTTCCATTTCGAAGGAGTTTGCTGACATCGGATGATTCAACCGAATGGCTTCATTACGCATACTAATGATCACTGACTGCCCTGACTCTCGACCTTCAGACCGCCATGTGGAATCAAACGTCCCTAAAGCGGTTTTTAATAAAGTTCGACCATCAGTCACTGATTCAACTGTCGCCGGGACAAAGTTAGTTTCCCCAATAAACTTTGCAATGAACCGACTCCTCGGATACCGATACAACGACATAGGTGAACCTGACTGAATAACCTCACCTTGATTTAGCACCGCAATCGAACTTGCCATACTGAGAGCTTCTTTTTGATCGTGAGTTACATAGATCGCAGTGATCTTTGTATCTTCTTGAATTCGCTTAATTTCATCCCGCAACCCAATACGTAATTGGGTATCAAGATTACTCAAAGGCTCATCGAATAATAATAGTTGAGGCTTGATTACCAAGGCACGTGCTAACGCCACACGTTGCTGTTGCCCGCCTGATAGCTGAGAAGGAAATCGTTTTTGATACGCTTGCATTTGAACTAAATCAAGAACTTCTTCGAGACGTTTTTGTTTTTCAACACGACCCAATTTGCGAACATGTAGCCCATATAAAATATTCTCAGCGACTGTCATATGCGGCCACAATGCATAATTTTGGAAGACCATGCCCACATTGCGATCTTGAGGACGTGCATGAGTCATATCTCGTGTGTTGAAATAAACCTGACCTGAACTAAGTTGCTCTAGTCCAGCAATGATCCGAAGCAAAGTTGTCTTACCACATCCACTGGGACCCAACAGAAAAAAGAATGAGCCTGAAGGAATCTCTAATGAAACCCCTTGCAACGCACTAACGTCGCCCGGAAACCGTTTGGTTACATCTTTAACAATTAGATCCATACAACAATAAATCGAAAAAGTTCCGGTTGAATCTACCTAAAGAGACAACAGCGCTGCATCATATTTTTGACGTGCAAATTTTTGCCATTCTGCAACCTTCTTGTTTCGAATAATGGGATCTTTCCACTTTTCGGACAATCCTAAGGCTTCTTTCTCACTTAATGGAATACTGCCTAGGATGCGTAACCGATTTTCGGGAAACCCTTTTTTGCGCAATACGTGCCATGTCCGCTTCAAATGGTCATTATTGTCGATTAATAAGGCACCAATCAAATCATTCAACAAACTCCAAAGCCGCTTCCCTTTTTCGCTGTCATATTTAAAAGCCGTTTTGAGTTTAAAGGGATTCGCCGTCACGATTGATTGTGCCTGAAAAGTTTCAAGCAATTGCGATACCACTGGAATTCGCCCTAGGGCTCGACCTTTAGGTCCACCTTTTGCGCCCACAGGCAAAAGCCACATTTTTTGATACTCCGGAGATAACAAAAATTCGAGAAATGCTTGAGCCACCTTTTTATTTGGCGCACCTTTTAAAATACTGACGGCATCAGGACTCACAACCGTCGCATCCTTAGGCAAGACAAAAGCAAAATTTGTTTTGCCATGTTTGGCGACTGCTTCAGCAGCATAGTGGTCAATCGCCATACCAATAGAAGCATCTCCTGTTGTTACGATATTAATTACATTTTTTGCATACCGACTGTACTCACGTGTATTTGCAGAAATGCCCGTAAGAATTCGCCAGGCCTCTTTCCAGGGATAGGCTTGTAATATAATGCTAAACACCATATGGGCGACCCCACTTCTTCGGGGATCAGCAGATACAATATGACCCTGATATCTCGGATGTGCCAAATCTTTCCACGTTTTGGGAAAAGGCAAATTATGTTTCTTTAAGATGGCTTTATTAATCAAAAAGCCAAAGGTCGCTAGTGTGCATCCATACCACTGATGGTTTTTGTCATAAACTGGAATTCCCGATATGTTTTGGGGAATTTTATTGAGTAAAGAATCGGGTAACTTATACGCGTTTAAGCGTTGCATTGAAGCCAACTTCAAGTGAGGACCGACACCCCCGCCCCAGAATACATCCACTCCGATGCCCGATTTGTGCTTCAAAAACTCGTTTTCAATAAACCTAAGATTCTCGACGGTTCCCCCCTGAGAAATCCACTCTACGTTTACTTCAATACCTGTTTTCTCTTTATAAAATTTCTTAAATTCAGGAACCCACTCGTTTTGTACCACTTTTGGGTGCGGGCTAATGATTGAAAGCTGATGGGCTGGTCCACTCACAGCCTTTTTTGCAGTTTGCTGCGTATTTGATTTCGTACACCCACTCAACAATAGGAGCGCTACCAAATACATACCCCATTTATTTCGGCTCATAGGATCACCTCATCGTTAAATACACTAAGCTTCGCATAGACTACCGGGATCATACAACTGATCCATAGGGGTTACAATTTCAAAACTTTAAAATTGTGCAACCGAAGAATATCCCCTGAAACTTGCATCCTATTTTTCTATATTCTAGAATAGAAGGAGGCGTAACATTTTATTATCCTTAAGAAAATAGAATTGATACGTTTCCCCATTAGGAGTCAAGTTGCTATCCATCAGAATTAAACGAATCAGAGAGTCTCTTACCCATAATGAAGTCGTTGTCTTAAATCTCCTAGCTGCCCTCATCGGAGTCATTAGTGGTTATATTGCTATTGGATTTCGAGGCCTCATCCATATACTCCAAAACCTTGCTTTTTTCCAGTCGTTTTCAACAGAGTCAAATTCCCCCGTGATGCATCAACTCGGATGGCTTGTTGTCCCCATCTGCATAGCAGGTATTTGGATTTCTTGGCTTCTGGTCCGGTTATTTGCAAAGGAGGCCAAAGGGCACGGTGTGCCTGAAGTGATGGAGGCCGTCCTCATCCGAAAAGGCCGAATTAGACCACGGGTGGTTGCTGTTAAGTCATTGGCATCGAGTATTTGCATTGGACTAGGCGGATCCGTAGGACGTGAAGGCCCTATTGTCCAAATTGGCTCTGCAGTTGGTTCGACAATTGGTCAAATCCTTAATTTCCGACCTCGCTTGACCAAAACACTTTTAGGGTGTGGCGCTGTGGGGGGGCTGGCTGCAACTTTCAACACACCTGTGGCAGCCGTTATTTTTGCCATCGAAGTCATCCTGCTTGAATTCAAAACCAGATCCTTTATTCCACTGGTGATTTCAGGTGTCATGGCAACAATGGTTTCTCGCATGCATCTGGGCATTATGCCCGCATTTGAAGTGTTTCCCTATACATTGGCACACCCCATAGAACTTGGCTTTTATTTAGGGTTAGGTATCTTGTGTGCGTTGGGCGGCGTGTTGTTTATTCATATCCTATATGGCACAGAGGATGTGTTTGAAAAATTGCCGATATCCGAATGGCAAAAACCTATCATTGGCGGTCTTATTATTGGGCTAATTGGAATGGCTTATCCCCATATATTCGGTGTTGGATACCATACGATGACCCAAGCCTTGGCTTCTCAGGCTCCGTTATCCTTATTAGTTGTGCTTATCTTTTTAAAAATTATTGCCACTTCAGTAACTATCGGAGCGGGTGGTTCAGGCGGCGTTTTTGCTCCTTCCCTTTTTATTGGCGCAATGTTGGGTGGCGCATACGGCAGTTGTGTACATGCACTATTTCCTACTATCACTTCAGGGTATGGCGCCTACGCACTTGTCGGCATGGCGGCTTTTTTTACCGCCACAAGCCGTGCATCTTTCACAGCCATCGTAATCTTATTTGAAATGACATTGGACTATCATATTATTTTGCCGTTGATGTTTGCGGTGGTCATCAGTGACCAAATATCACTCTGGTTCTCAAAGCACACTATATACACAAAAAAATTGGCCAATAGGGGCCTTGAGCTCAGCCAAGATATGGGTATCAATACATTAGACATTAAACATGTGGGTAGCGTTATGACCACAGACATCATGACAGTAGATCCAGAAACATCTCTGACGGAACTTCAAACAACATTGCTCCCATCTGGTCATCATACGTTTCCAGTTGTCGATAAAGACCAAAAAGTACTCGGGTTAGTTCTTGCTGACGATATCCGGTCCCATCTTAAAAAAGAAAATCTTCATATCACAGCATCTGAAGTAATGACGCAACCTAAAGTTATTAGCAATCGAAAGGACACCCTTATGTTTGCGCTACGCAAGATTGAGAAAACTGGACAAAGCCGGCTACTCGTTGTTGATCGCGTCAACAGAACGTTGGAAGGCATGATAACAGGTAGAGATATTTTAAAAGCCTTGTATACAGAAGAATGATTGATGCAATTGAACTGGATTAAAAACACACTGACTAGATGCGTTTCAAAACTGAAATACATCTATGGATCTCCTAAAAAAGAATCAACTTTTGGTTGTTTCTATTTTGTTGCTATTCTTTCTTGTTTGTTTGTTTTTAGGGTTTTGTTTTTTGCGACATATTATAACTACTACACTTCAATTGCCATCAGTAATTTACTGGCGGCTTTTGCCTATGGCTTATTTTTTGACTTTTTTACTTGCGTGCTTATCTTAGCACCCTATTTTTTGCTTTCGCATATTCCCTTTTTGAATGCCTTTCGTTTTTTTCGGCTCATTTGGATAACCTATATCAACTGCGCAGTTCTACTCCTCATTGTTTTTAGTTTCGCAGATCTCATGTACTACACCAACTCGATGAAACGTTTGGGATATGAAGCTTTTGTATATTTGGATAAGCATTTTATCCCAATCATTCAAGATGCTATCCAAGGTACGCCGGTCACCTACATCCTGTCATTTGTTGCTATAATTTCATCTATCGGATGTGCTGTTTATGTTGTTTGTGCATTCAATATCTTAAAACCCACAGAAATCCCTTTCAAACAACGCGCTATTGCAATTAGTTTGAGCGTCTGTTTCCTCCTGGGTGTGGGCTTTACGTGGCTGCTCCCAACGCCAATTCATTTTTCGTCCCATATGCCGACAAATCAGTTAGCACTTAATGCCACTTACACAACCTTACTAAGTACCGTCTCTCCTTACCTAAATCAGAAATTCTCCGAGACTGTTGTCAATTCTTCTCTGAATCACTACCCTCTCCTCAAAAAAATACCGACGCATAAAAAATACAAAAACTATAATGTTGTCATTTTTGTGATGGAAAGTTGGTCTGGTTTGTACGTAGGCCCCAATAGTATCGAACCAGAAGCAACACCGTATTTTAACAAGCTTGCACAAGAGGGGCTCTATTTCCCACGTTTTTTCGCAACAGGATATAGATCCAGCACGGCACTCTTTTCCATCCTCACAGGCTTTCCCGATCTACCTGAGAAACCTATTACATTTGACCTCCCTAAACACACCACATTTCTGTCAATATCACGCCTTTTAAAACAGCAAGCGTATACAAATTATTTTATTCATGGCGGAGATGCTGAATTTGATCGGATCGAAACATTATTTCACCAAGAAGAATTCGATCATATTGTAGATGATGCACAGTTCGACCCACTTCTTCCTAAAGGAGACTGGGGTATTCATGATGAATATGTGTTTCAGAAAACACATCAAATTTTCGCAAAAGAAAAGCAACCTTTCTTTGGATTTATCTTCTCTGCTTCCTCTCACTATCCTTATGTACTACCGCATCCAAAACTCGAACACTTTCCAAAGAGCCATCCAGAAAGTGCTTTTTTAAATGCCTTACGATATTCCGATTGGAGTTTGCACCAATTCTTTTTACAAGCACGAAAACAACCTTATTTTAAAGATACGATCTTTATCGTCACAGCTGATCACACCCACCATGGATCGAGTTTAAACATTATTGAAAATCAACGGATCCCCCTATTAATCTACGCACCAGGCATCATCAAACCCGAACGGAATCAGACCATTGGTTCTCATGTGGATATTTTACCGACGCTTGCAGGACTTTTAAATATCGAGCAAATTGCATCCATGGGCCAGGACCTTCTACACACGTCTAACGGAAAAGCCTATTGGGTAGCATCGGAATATGCTATTGGATGGTGCGAAAAAGAGTTGTTTGGTATTTTTGGACTACAGAAGCAAAAACCCTTGGTATTTAACTTACCTGAACCCTCAAACCGCCAGCTACCCACACGGAACCTCGCAGCTACCCCTCAGATCGAACTCTATGAACAAAAAGCGAAATCCTACCTCAAGAAAGCTCGGTTCTTATTCCGAACCAATCGGATCGCACCTGTCCACCCCAAGAAAGCTTTCTTGACCACATACGGCCACAAGCCCGTCCCCTAAATTCAACGTCAACGTCTGTGGATTAGTCAAATACAGTGCCGTTTCCGGCAGGGTTTTTAAATGCATCTGGTGTCGATCTCGTATCGTCTCAAGAGACTCAGATTCAACACATCGGGTTTCACCTGCCCACACCTGATGCATCAACCGAAAAGCTTTTTGTTTTAAATTTACAGTCGAATCACGCTCTTGGAGTGTGGGTGGCGGGTTTGTGATGGAGGATGAAAGTTCTAAAACATCTTCTTGAATCAACCCATTAGGTGTGAAGAGTCGGATGGTTTCTTTAGGCCCCGGCAAGGTAGCTTTAGTTGACTCAGATGTCTTTTTGGCTTTGGGGACCCATGACAGTCCTTCTTTGACCGCGGTTAATTTATAAATACCGCCGAGTGCAGGTTGAGAAAAAGCGGTAATAAGTCGTGTGCCCACACCATAAGCATCGATCCGTGCACCGCGGGCTCTTAAATCAGCAATCCGAAATTCGTCTAAGTCATTGCTAACCAGAATCATCACTTTTTCTAATCCTGCATCATCGAGCATCTGCCTTGCTTTTATACTCAGGTCGGCCAGATCTCCTGAATCCAAACGGATGCCTTTAAGCTTCTGGCCCCTGCTATGAAGTATTTTAGCAATCCGAATTGCGTTAGGCACACCGGAGTTCAATGTATCGTAGGTATCCACCACAAGGGTGGTGTCATTACCCATGGAATCCGCAAACGACTGAAAGGATTCCAGCTCTGATTCAAATTTCATGACGTACGCATGGGACATCGTTCCCGAAAGAGGGATATCGTAGTGATATGCAGCTGCAACGTTGCTGGTACTCGACACGCCTCCAACAAAGGCAGCCCTGACCCCCAACATGGCGGCCTCAGGTCCTTGAGCACGACGAAGTCCAAACTCGCCGACGGGTGCGGGGGCAGCCGTACGCGCGACACGTGAGGCTTTGGTCGCAATGAGGGTTTGAAAATTGACAAGGTTCAATAGTGGCGTTTCGACTAGGTGTAAGATGCCAATGGGGCCCGTGATTCTGAGGATCGGCTCAAAGGGTAAAACAGGTACACCTTCGGGTACGGCGAGCATGTTGCCCGAAAATCTCAGGTTAGACAAAATTTTTGCGGTTTGATTAGAGATGAGGTTTTGAGTTTGTAAAAATTGAATCTGATCATTTGAAAAAGAAAACTGAGATAAAAATGTCAGTACGGATTCCAGTCCGCAAGCCACCGCAAATGGCGCATCATCCGGTGCCTGTCGAAAAAATAATTCAAAGCAGGCTTCTTCTTCGTGGATCCCTTGGGCCACATAACTGTCGAACATTGTAAACTGATATGCATCGGTCAAAAGCGCTGAAGGTGAATCCATCATGCGTGTTTCTCTATAAATGAATTCAGGGGTGGAATGATCTGATCTCCCCCGGATACGCCAAGGGCTCCACCTGGACAAAAATCATTCTGAATATCCACCAAGATCAACGCACTTTCGGGAGCACAGCTTGAAATATCGATTGATGACCGACACGTAGCACCCGCATCCGTCATAGCTTTTAGAGCTCGCATGTCATCTTCTGGTTCCACATTGACCGCGCGAATGGCATCACCGAGCACAGTGACTTGAAATCCATATTTAAGCCCATCTAATACGGTTGCTTTGACACAATAATCGGTTGCTAAGCCTGCGACATATACATGCGTGATTTGCTTTTCACGAAGTCGATCGGCCAATTCAGTTCCTTCGAATCCGCTATAGGCATCTTTGTCAGGCGATTTGGCTTTTTTGATTTCTAAAACAGAATCAGGAAGGTTGAGATCCTCGTGTAGTTCGGATCCGTGTGTGTTTTGCACACAATGTGAAGGCCAAAGTCCGCCTTCACTTTTAAAGCTGCAGTGATTAATTGGATGATCATCTCGTGTCACAACGACCCACATACGCACCTCTTTAGGGGGCCATCATAGCATAGGTCTAACCCAAGCCTCCTGGAAAAGACTGTAGCTTTTAGCTTGAAAAGGGTGTAATCCCTAGTACCAATCCAACATATGAGGCTCCTTTACCAACATTGGCTTGTAGGCTTATTCGAAATAGCTCAGAAATGTCGTAGTAAAATGATGCTAGGTATTGAAGGTCGTTGTGCCCTTCTTTCTGCAAGGCGTAGAAATAAACGATACCTAAACTCAACCCTATGCCAGCATACATATCCCACTGGACGCCTGTTTCACCATGAAGTGCATAATCAAACATATTTGGGATGTCTTTCCGATTTAAAAAAGAAAGGTAACTCAAGGTTACGCCTGTCGTCGCATACGGTGTTACATTAATCTTACTAAAATGCCATTTTACACCGACGCCCACGGGCA
>JAJCYS010000042.1 GCA_029262815.1 Deltaproteobacteria bacterium
ATCTATTCCGCAGTAGAATCCCTTATGAGGACACGCCCTAGCAAAATGATCAACTCTGTTGGCATCGTAGGCGGTGGGGCATGGGGCTCAGCCTTGGCGTATGGATTTTCAAAAAAGATCCCCGTTCACATCGCAGCAAGACGGAAGTCCACTCAGACTAACCTCATCAAACGGTTTGCTAAATTAAGCCCTAATATTAAGGTCCATACGGAACTCGCCCCTCTATTTGATCAGTGTCAGGTTATTTTTCTGGCTATCCCATTCCAAGCCATCCCAGAATGGTGGTTGGACACAAGTCACACATTCCCCACTCAAAATCTAACTTGGGTCAATACCAGCAAAGGTATCTCGAAATCTACCTTAGAGTTCTTTCCTGAATTCGTGGGGCCTCCCCAAAATATTGCCGTGTTAAGTGGACCGAGTTTTGCGGCAGAGCTCTTCTCGGATCAACCCACAGCTCTGGTTTTGGCAGCATCCAATCGGGCCTTATTACAAGAATTACAAAGCACGCTCTCCCATAATTTCTTAAGAATCTACATCCAAAATGACCCACTTGGTGTAAGCATTGGCGGAGCGCTTAAAAATGTTTTAGCCATCAGCAGTGGGTTGGCTCATGGCCTTGGGGTTCAAAAAAACGCTATTAGTGCCTTGGTAACCCGTGGCATCTGGGAAGTGGCGCATTTTGCTAAAGCGATGGGTGCCAAAAGTGAAACTATTTTTGGGCTTTCCGGATTGGGTGACATTCTGTTAAGCTGCTACAGCGAAAAAAGTAGAAATATGAGATTTGGACATTTAATAGGACAGGGACATACGCCAGAGGGCGCGCTCGATCAATTGGACACGACGGTTGAAGGACTACCTTCAGCTTGGGCTGTGTACCATCGGATGATGAAGCTGAATTTAGATTTGCCTATTTTGAAAGAAACGTACCGAATTCTCTATGAAGGGAAGCAGCCTAAATCCTCAATGACAGATTTAATGACTCGACCCTTAAAGCCAGAAATTTTCCCATGATTTACCCTAATATTGCCCAAACACTACTCGCACATCATAGGTGTGCACCTGAGCGATTGCTTATTTGCGTATTGCCCTCTGAAGAGGAAATTGCAACGCTGAGTGGTGATCTAACGTTTTTAATCCGAGCACATAATAAATCATCTGCTCCAATAATTGAAAATTTTCCTGAGTTTAAAATGACACTTGGGACCATAACCGAAACGTCTCGAAGTGTTCCAGCGCACCGCCTCCGAAGTCAATATAGACATGTCATAACTAAAACTCAGCCTATCCTTTTGACTACCTTAGGCGCTTTAGCTACACCTTGTCCGTCTACAGACACATTCCACCGATTTTTCGAAACTGTCACGACTTATGAGTCTTTTACTCCAGATGCGTTTGCGCATCTTTGCAGAAATTTAGGATACGAGGAGGAGGATCTGGTTGATGAAGTAGGTACATTTTCGGTCCGTGGGTTCGTGATTGATGTGTACTCACCTCTTTATTTACACCCCTTAAGATTTGAATTTTGTGACGATCATGTCGATCACATTCATACGTTCAACCTACACACACAACATCGAATTGAGCTGATTGAAACTGCGACTTTACTCGCACCCCGTTTTTTTCATTGGCACAAACGACCTGATGCGGCTAACCTCGAAGGCAACCTCTCAAAAGTGCCCCTGCCCATCAACCAAAAATATCGAATAATCGATGCCTTGAGAGCTAAGCAATACGTAGAAGAAAGTGACCTCATAGAGCTGAGCTGTAACCCTGCGTTTATTTCGCCAACCCAAGCCTTCAAAAACGCTACTCATCTCATCGTAAATGAAGAAAAATGCTTAGAACAATTCCAGTCTCCGTTGACTTCTGACCTCGAGCCCAATTATTTACCCATCTCACGATCACCACACGCCGAAAAGTTCGGTTCGCGCCCTGATTCTGTTTTACAAGCTATTTCAGCTACACCGATTGAGCACACATCACTACATTCACAAACATCATGTATCCCCCTAAGCTCAAAAAGTGAGTCTCCTGAAAAAACCTTAAACACATGGATTCCCAAGTGGCTTGAATCCAATAATCGTATTTTATTCAGCTATCAATCCCACCACCATCCCCAAAAAATAAAGCAGCACTTATCTGAACAACAACAAAGTCAAATCGAACTTACGACTTCAAAGCTCTCATGCTCCTTCATTGACGAAACCTCAGGACTCGCCGGAATCAGGACAAGAGATCTATTCTCATCAGGGGGATATGCCGCTGATAGCCATCATCAAAAGCAATTGAAACATTTTTTTTCTACCTTAAAGACACTCCATATTGGAGATTTTGTGGTTCACGCACAACACGGCCACTGTAAATACCTCGGACTCACCCGCATTACTTCTGATGGCATAAACTCAGAATTTATTTCACTTGAATTTGCACAAGGGGACAAACTCTTTATTCCCATTTACCGCCTCAATTTAATACAAAAGTATCGATCTAAAGAAATGGCTGTTTCATTGGACACTCTTAGGGATCAAAAATTTTCCAAACGAAAGAAAAAAGCACAAGAAAAGATCACGCAGTTTGCCCATGAAATTATTGAAATCAAAGCTAGACGACAATTTTTAAAAACCAGCCCCTTCCCACCGGTCCCAGAAGAAGACCTGTTTTCGGAATCCTTTCCATTCGATGAGACGGAAGATCAGATGGCGTGCATCACTGACATCTTGCGAGATTTGGAATCACCCGTTCCCATGGATAGGCTTTTATGTGGCGATGTGGGATTTGGCAAGACAGAGGTCGCATTCAGAGCGATCTTTCGGGCCTTAAGCCATGGCAAACAGGCAGCGCTCTTGGTACCCACAACTCTCCTTGCCCAACAGCACTTTAGAACTGCAAATGAGCGCTTTGAAGGACAGGCATTTCGAATAGAAGTTGTGAGCCGTTTGAAATCAGCCAAAGAACAGAAAAAAATTATTGATGATTTAAAAGCAGGGCATGTTGATTGCATCATAGGCACTCATCGTTTGTTACAAAAAGATGTTGTTTACAATAACCTTGGCCTACTGGTTATTGACGAAGAACAGAAATTTGGCGTACGCCACAAGGAACACCTAAAACGGATCCGAAGTAATGCCCATACCTTGAGTCTTTCAGCCACACCCATCCCGAGAACGCTCCATCAAGCTTTAACGGGCATACAAACATTGAGTGTCCTGAGTACACCCCCCACAAGCCGTCGGCCCATCCACACAGCTTTAACCCGTCCCAACGACCCTACGTTGAAAACAGCTCTTGATCGCGAACAGGCCCGAGACGGACAAGTGTTTTGTGTCGTTCCTAGAGTAGCCGACATCCCAGATGTCGAAACTTGGCTCCAAAAAACCGTCCCACACATTCCTTATGGCATCGCTCACGGACAACTTCCAGAAGTTGAGTTAGAAACGGCCATGCTTGATTTTTATGATCGCAAGTTCCCCATATTAATTTGTACAACGATTATCGAATCGGGACTTGATGTTCCTAATGCGAACACCATGCTTGTATTTCGATCTCACATGTTTGGATTATCTCAACTCTATCAACTCAGAGGGCGTATCGGCCGCGGACAGAGACAAGCCTATGCATTTCTCCTGATGCCGAAATATGCCGAAATTCCTAAGCCAACCCGGAGACGAATGGAGCTTTTACTTCGGTACAACGACCTAGGGTCTGGATTTCAAGTTGCTCACCATGATTTGGAAGTCAGAGGTGCTGGCAATATTTTAGGAAAAGCACAAAGCGGATTTATGCATGATATCGGGGATGAGCTTTTTTTCGATATGCTTCAAAAAACGATACAGCGTCTCCAAGGTCAGCCCCTTGTTGAAGTTGATCCAGAATTAGTCTGGCCCTGGGAATCCTTAATTCCAGAAAACTATCTCCCCAGCATCACTTTAAGGCTTGAGTTGTATCAAAAGCTATCCAGCGCTCAGACCGAATCAGAAATTATGGATTTTGCGTATGATACTCAAAACCGTTTTGGTCCCGTACCTGAACCCCTTGGGAATCTCATTTCCCTGCACAAGATGCGTATTTTATGTCAAGCATTGGGCATACAACACCTTCAGCTCACAGAGCATTCACTCTCCCTAACTTTTATAGATAATCCACCTATTCAGATCGAAAACTTAATGCCCTTTTTTCAAAAGCGAAAACTCCCCTTTTCCTTCCGATCTTCAAGCCAGGTGAGCTTAAAATCTCCCTTTCCTACCCCTGACGACTTGATTAAATTGACCGAACAGATACAGTCTGAAACCCAATGCAACTAATCTTATTTTTGTAATTCCCTTAAATTTATGGGAAAATAGTAAATTATGAGGGGACTATATTCAAAAGCCAAGGTTGGCATCGCACTCTTGTGCTTGTCATGTATATCCACACCATCTGAAGCTAAAATCGCAAGTCAGCCTTTAGCCCGCGTTCAAAGTCCATATGGCTCATTTGTAGTTACGGTCGATGAGTTCGAACGTATGACGCAATTACCTTATTTGAGTAAATCTGAGGAGGACAAACAAAAACTCCTAGAAAACGTTATTGCGTTTAAAATTGCCACTCATAAGGTGAAACAAAAACCACCCAAAGAACTTCAACAGATCATTCGTGATGAAATCCAGATGACGCGTTGGCAATATTGGTTCAACCAAGAGTTGGGTGGCACCATTTCTAAGTTGGACCCTACAGATAGTGAACTGCAGCAGCAATATCGCAAGGACCCTATGATTCAAGCCAAGATCATGCGGGTGGATGTACCTGTTACAGCAACAGCTACCGAACGGCTGAAGTTAAGGCGTGCCATTGATGTGAAGTATAAGAAGCTTCAAGGCCTATCAGCGGGCCAGTTAGACCAAATTTTTAGGCAAGAAAAAGGGAGTGATGTCGGAATCGTAGCCGGAGATAACTCCATGCCCGTTTTTTACCAAAAAATCAGGGCATTGAAGGCTGGACAAATCACAGCACCGTTCTACTCAGGCAGCTGGTTGATTGCATATGTCAAAAGTGTTGTTCCCTACAAAAAGGCTGATTTAGCCTATCTGGAGTTCTTAAAAACTAAAATTCGGGCCAACATGGGCAAGCAACTCCTTGAATCAAAAATGAAGCAGCTCCGTTTGAAATCCAAAATCTCATATAATAAAAAGTTGATCAAAAAACTCTAAGAGCCTATAAACAACCTGATTTCGCCTACTGGAACATTTAGAAGCCACATTTTGTATCTTTTCTTTTTTCATCTGCATCAAGGTTTCATACAATAGATAGCGATTTATGGGTGAGTTACACTACTATGTTCGACGCGAAAGCAGTGGTATCCAAGGTCCTTTTGTCTTAAAGGACCTTATTCACGCTATCCAGCATGAAGCTCTGGGCCCTAATGATCAAATCAGCAAAGACAAGATCCACTGGGATAAGGCATCGAAACATCCAGAGTTATACGATGCTTTTGTTCTGATACTGGACCCTCAAAATCTTGAGAAGCCGGAGCCGCTAGAAGCTGAGCCATCTACCGAAGAGGGTGACCTTGAAGAAGCCCCCATTCCACCGCCGCCATCGGAAGACATCTTGCAGTCCCATGTCCCTGAGCCTGAGGTAATCGAGCCTGCGCCACCCGTGAAAAATAAAAAAAAGAAGAAGAAGACTAAAACAACCCCGCCGCCTAAAAAAAACAGAACACCCATTTTAATAGGTCTCGTAGCTTTGATTGCTTTTGTCCTTTGGCAACAAAAAACCCCACCATCTAAAGATGGACTGGATGCCAGTTATACTTTTAACATTCAAACGGTCCTTAAAACGCTTCCCGAATCAAGTGAGAACGACCCTTATCTTGCAGAGAAAAAATTCTACGAAGCTCAGAAGTGGTTTTTTAAGGACACGCCATACCATTACGTGTTGGCGGCTGAAGGGTACCTTAAATCTCTAGAGCTCGATCACACATTTGTGGCATCGCTTTCAGGGTACTTTGATGCACTCTCGCATTTACATCGGCTTAAACTTTTATCTCCTGAACGTTACACGCGTGCATTTCAGCTTATGGTTTCTGCGAGGAGAAGATTCCCTCAGAGTCCGCTGATCTTAAGAAGTATTGCGTTAGGTCATATCCTCAGAGGTAATCACTCAAAAGCTGAGGAACAGTTAATCACCGCACAGCAACGACTGCCTCAAGATCCTTTGTCGGAACTGTACTATGGATACCTCTATAGTGTGAAACAGAAATACACCAAAACGGTCGGGTTGCTCGTGACTGCACTGAGCCATCAAAAGCAGAATAAAAAAGTTTTGGTATTCGGATATTACCTTCTATCTAACGTGTACACAGCGCTCAAAAATTACGACAAAGCAGCCCAAGCTTATAAAATAATCTACAAGCTCAATCCCATTCATCCGTACCTTATTTTTCATTTAGCACAGCAAGCGTATGCTCAAACCTCACCTGAGAGTCATGCAATCGCTCAACAGTGGGTTCAAACACTGGCAGCTTTAGGCCTATTTCTCCCTGTAGATTTACATCGCTTTACGTATCAGACTCTCTTAGAGAACGCTGATTCTTTTGAACTTACGCCCAAAAAGCAAGAAGCTATAGCGATCTTTTTAAAACACTACCATCCGGCACTAGCTGATAATCCTAAGCTTCTTTCTTATTTCAATGCCATCCCTAAACCGTTACCCAAAGAAAAGCTTGAGGAAAGTCGAAAAGAATTGTTCTTTGACCTCCCCGCACTTAGAACGGTTGCAGAGCAGTTTTTTCAAGATCCAAGCAAATCAGAGGTCGGCGTAGATTTGTTTCTGGTTTCGCTGCGTTTGGATCCTGCTCAAGCTGATGTGTATCAAAAACTAGGTGATTATTACGGCTTCATTCAAACCCCCGAGGCCCAAAGCAAATCTTTAACATTCTATGAAAAATCGCTTTCGTACAATCCAGGACTCAAAGAAGTTGTTTTTAAGGTATTCCGAAACGCAATGACATACTACGACTACCGTACAGCCGCGAACGTGCTTCATAAGTACAAGGAGCATTTGAGAGAGCACAGTCCTAAAACACCCCCAGATTATCGGCTTTGGCTTTCTTATGGCGAACTTTATCATGCGATCAAAGACATCCCCAAAGCGATTGAGTACTACAAAAAAGCACGTAGTCTTGTACCCACGGATGTTCGTATTCTCAAGCAAATGTCCAAGATTGCCGCTGAAGCAGGTTATACAACAGATGCGATTGTTCTTGCGCGTCAGGCTTTAAAATTTTCAAAAAATGATCCTGAAATCATGAGTCGCATCTCAATTTTATCAGCTGTTGAGGGGCGTAGGAAAAGCAGTTTGGTTTGGCCCAAAAAACGTATTGCAAATTCGCCTGATGACGACTGGGGGCATTTGACCTTAGGGGAAATTTATTTCCATTTCAAGGAATATGAAAAGGCTACCTTTCACTTAAAAAAAGGTCTCGCTAAACGTTCCGACTATCAGTTAGGGTGGGAAACACTAGCCAACATCTACAGGGAACTTGGAAAGATTGACGAGGCAATTGGGGCCTATCAAAAAATAAGTATTGAGACCGGGCATCCAGATGGTTACGTGAAAGCCGGCAACTACGCACACTCTCTAGATCTCAAAGAACAAGCCTTAAAAAGCTATTTAAAGGCAGTGAAATTGAATTTCAGATATCCTGATTTAAATATCAAGATTGCCAGACTGTTTCGAGAGCTGAATTATCCCAATGAAGCAATTCGATATTTTCAACGCTCGATCGAGCTTAATCCTCGAAAAATTGATTTTCAGATTGAGCTAGGCGATTACTTGGTCGAGAACAAATATTACCAGATTGCTGAGGCTTATTTTATTAGCCTTTTAGAGAATTACCCTAAGAACATTGTGGCTATGATTTATGTGGCTCGGATGAATCGATATTTAGGACGTTTTAAAAAAGCACACGATTTTTCACAAAAAGCCTATAAGCTAGACCCCAAAAGTCCTGATGCGAACAAGGAGTTGGGATTGGCCTATTATTACCTTCAAGAGCGAAAGGTTGCAAAATCGTATTTGGACACCTACCTAGAGTTAAATCCTTCAGCGGAGGATAGGCGTGAAATTAAACGCTTACTCAGAAAATAAGTTGGGATAAGAGATTATGTTAGATCGTAAATGGATTATTGAGAACGAAGCGTTAGCCAAATCGAACCTTCTTAAAAGAGGTGAGGATTTTGGCACACAAATTGAGGATTTGGTTGCGATTGAAAAAAAGCGAGTCAATTTATTGCAAGAAGTGGAGCAGCTACGATTCGAACGCAATCAAATTCAAGTTGAGTTCCGAAAAGGACCGACGGACGAGTTAAAGGAGCAATCAAAAATCCTCTCGGTTCGACTCAAGGATCTAGAGGAGACACTTAAGCAACAAGATGAGGAAACTCAAAATCGACTGCTTGCGTTACCCAATATATTGCATCAAGAAGTACCCTGTGGGAGCACTTCGGATGAGAATGTTGAGGTTGCAAGAGATGAAAAAGGGTTAAATAGTCGAAAGCATATTACGAGCGTGCCTCACTTTCAGCTTCAAGGGAAGACGCATCAAATTGATTTTGAGCATGCCACAAAAATTTCAGGCGCACGATTTAGCAGTCTCAAGGGAGATTTTGCAAGACTTGAGCGGGCACTTATTAACTTTATGCTCGATACGCACCGAGGGCATGGGTATACGGAAATGATGGTTCCATATATGGTCAATTACACAAGTATGCTCAGTTCGGGTCAATTTCCAAAAATGGAAGAGGATGCTTTTAAAGTTCAAGATCGTGATCTTTATTTGATTCCAACGGCTGAGGTTTCTTTAATCAATCATTTTCAGAACCAGGTTCTGGAAGAAAAAGAATTGGATGTATCCTTAGTCGCATTCTCACCTTGTTTTCGAGCTGAGGCAGGATCATATGGAGTCGACACACGGGGTTTAATCCGGCTGCATCAGTTTCACAAGATAGAGTTGGTCAAGGTGGTACACCCTGATCGTAGTTATGAGGCGTTTGAGCAGATTGTGGCTGATGCACGGAGGGTTCTCGATTTATTAGAGTTACCGTATCGTGTGATGTTGTTGTGTAGTGGTGATATTGGATTTTCTTCATCTTTGACCTACGATCTTGAGGTTTGGGTCCAGAGTCAAAAAACGTACCGAGAGATTAGCAGTGTGAGCAATTGTGGGGATTTTCAAGCTCGGAGGGCCAAAATTCGGTATAGGCCTAAGTCTGGTAATGACAAGAAAAAAACCAGTTTTGTCCATACGTTGAATGGCTCAGGGTTGGCTGTTGGACGTACTTTGTTGGCTTTATCTGAGTATTATCAAGATGGAGAAGGGCGTATTGCAATTCCGGAAGTCCTCCAGCCATATCTTGGAGGCCAAAAAGTCATTGAGTGGGACGCTGAATAGCGCGTACAATAAGGGCTCTTTATTGGAGAGGTGGCAGAGTGGTCGAATGCGGCGGTCTTGAAAACCGTTGAGCCTTTGCGGGCTCCGGGGGTTCGAATCCCTCCCTCTCCGCCAGGTGAGGTTATTACAATTTGGGCGACCCGGAAGGGAGCCTACTCTAGGGATCGACGCGAGGCCACGCATTGGCCGAGCACGCACCATCCCTCCCTCTCCGCCAAGTCATTGTGTCATCGCTTCCTGCGATGACTTTTTTTAATAACGCGAAGGTTGCCCCCCGAAGCTTTAGCGTAGGATGGGCTAAATAAATTTACGGCCATTTACAATCCCGAACCATAATCTTGTCATTGCAAGGCTGACTAAGTTTTCTCATTAAGCCATTGCGTCGAAAAAGAATTCCAGACCCGTCATTGCATAAAAAAACTTTTCACAACATAGCCATCCCTGCGAAGGCAGGAATCCATCTTCTTTTGTCATCCCCGACACGCGCAGCGTGAGCGGGGATCCACTATTCTCACTCGTCTTCGGTAAAGGCAGAAATCTAACAGTCTTCAAAACAAGATAAAAGCATTAGTCTCTTTAGGTGCCAAAAAGCTGCCGATGACCTTTCAATCACTTCCACATGTAACCATCTAAACTTTGTCCACTCTCAAGGTTGCAAAGTCTGCTGTCACCAAAACTATTACTAACAATTTTTGCATCTTTGATTGCAGACATCTCTCTAGCAAGACTAAGAAATGCTTTTAAATCAGAAAGTGATTTGAAATGACACATGAGACCTTTCTTAAACAAATCTCTATTATGCCAATTTCCACTCTTTTCTTCATAACGCTGCTTCTTCTTAACCTTATTCCACAATTCCCACCTTTGATGGAGAGCAGTTCCAGGTTTATGAGGATTTCTTTTTTCAAGTTTTTTTAGTTCAGGCTCCTTTTTGACCTCTTTCTTTCTAAGATACAAACTGATTGTCACGTTACTATCAATCATTGAATTTTTCTTATACTTTACATCCACTTCATCGAGCTCTATTTGACTTAATTTATAAGAACTCGGGTATGCAAATACTAGGACAGGACACAAAATAAAAAAGTAAAGAATAATATATATTGTTTTTATACGCATAACAGCCTACCTCCTTAACATGTATAAGCGATCGGAAAACTACTCTCGGAACTTTAGCATGCATTTCTTGATATATATATATATGCTTTCTAGTTTTTTTAAGTAAGTAGTTGAGTATACAGCATAAATTTCGAGAATAACTATTTACCTTTAAGAAAGGCCCCGGACTTGAATTGTTTCGCCTTTTTTGCCCACAAACTTGTCATCCTCGACGCATGCGCAGCCTGCGAGCGGGGATCCACTCACCTTCTATTATTCGCAGTGAACGTTAGCCAAAAGATTTTTAAGCTCAGGTAATTGATCGGGTGCATCATTTGCAAGTAAGTCCAGCCCGTAAATAATTAGTTCCAGTTGAATTCGCGCTCGAGTAAATTTATGACCAACCTTAATATTCAGTGTTTCATTTATAATACTTGTATCAACAAGGTGTCGATTAACGTTAACGCTGTGGGTTCCTTCGTGACCTAAATTTTGATTTAAGCGAGAGGTGATGGTATGTCTTATCAAATTAGCTTCAGAGTTACTCTTTGCTAGAAGGTCTAATACATTATTGATCAATACATCTACTAAAACTGTGCTTCTAACATGTGTTTTATTTTGAATATACTGAATAGAATTTTTAACAGGCTCAGCTACTTTTAGATATTGGGTTATTGCAGAAATAGATGCAAGTGCTCTATTCAAAAGAATCTCTTTTAACAATGGCGGAACGTCTGTCGTTGGATCTAAACGACTTAAATTTTGGGAAAGCGTAAGACTATCTGATTTATAAAGTTCAATGCCAAACGATATCATTTCACTTAATATATTTCTAAAAAATTTATCTTTCCCATCTTCTGGATGAATAGTATTTAGGAGGCTGTGTAAATTACTGGTTATAGGTATTTTCAAATTTTTTCTTTTTTCATTTCTAAACTTAAACGGCGGGGCTGTTAACATCCTGGTCAAAAGAATTCTCGCAAGTATCTGACCTAAGTCTAATTGATCTACTTCCGTATTTTTTTCATTGAATGTATGTAGAGTTGCTAGCCAAGACTCTTCCCGAGTTACCTTTATATTGTCTATCAAAAGTTTATAAGTGGTTTGAACGAGTGCATCAACCACTCGTGCAGGTTTATGTTGACCTTCAGATATCCTAGCAATATTTTGAATCTGCTCGAATACATTCTCGGGTATTGAAATATTAATCCAACCGATATTGTCACTGTCAATGTTTACGCGATCAAGATACATGCCCAATGGAGGATTATATTTTGGAATAAGTTCCCACGTGTGGCCTACTAGCTTACTCAGAAATATTTTTTGATACTCAGTTCGGGAGTCCACTTGACCATCATCAGTATCATCTGCGATTGCACCCCAAGGGTTATTAAGGAGTGTAATGCTCAATAGGCTTAAAACGAATATGCGAACTACTTTCCTCACAGCAAGCCAAAATACATCAAATATTTTTTTAATTCAACCTTATTTTAGTCACTGCGAAACAACCATCTTGTCATCCCTGCGAAGTCTGGGATCCACTCATTCACACTCACCTTCAGGAAAGGCAGTAATCTAACAGTCTTGAAAACAAGAAAAAAAATTAGCTCTTTAGGTGCCAAAAAGTTGCCGATGACTTTTCATGCTTGTTTTAATCCAAACGATTAAAGTGCCTTAGGAATAGAGAAAGTGATTCTGGCTCTTGTAACTGAACAGGCAATTTACTTTGCAAATCTTTCTGGCTATTCCACAACACTGCCAATGCTTCTAATGCCGAAATAATTCTTTTAGCTTTGGCTACTTGAGTCCTACTAAGAGAAATAATTGATTTGGGCAACGACACAATGATTTCTTGCGCCTGCTGTTCTAAGTTCTTTGGAAACTGTTCCACGATTGGATCAAACAGTAGTTTTCGTGCATTAACTGATACCGAACCGGGAATTTTCATCAATAGGGGACGTAACCGCTGGTTATAGTTTTGAAGATATGCAACCGGATCAAACCGAAAATAATTAGTGTTGCTATTTGGTGTCAAACCCAAAGATTTTTGAAAATGTCCTAAGAATATAGAAAGAGATTCAGAGTCTCGTAACCGAACTGGCAATTTATTTCGCAAGCCTCTCTGGCTATTCCACAACACAGCCAAAGCTTCCAATGTTGACATAACTTTTTTAGCAGAGCCCTCTTGAATCTTACTTGCGCCAATAATGCTTTCCGGCAAAGGCGCTACGATTTCTTGTGCTCGCTGTTCTAAATTTTTTTGAAACTGTTCCACTATTGGATCAAATACCAGCTTTCGTGCCTGATTTGATACCGGACCAGGAATATTCATTAAAAGGGGCCGTAAAACCTGTATATAGTTTGAATATTCAAAGCACGCATCATTTTTGGGATTTGCATAAATTGACGAACTAACGCACAGAGCACAAGCTAGCAAAAGAAAATTGACTAATAAACATTTCATAAACTAATTGACCAGCTAATAATTATTATTTAATTAAAACATTTTAATCTATTTAGACATAGTCCAGTAGCATATATTGTATTGCAAATTATAATCAATACTATTTTTAGATTATGGTCATCGGCAACTGTTTTGAATAACACTTTTATGAAAATGGTTTTGGACGTTATGGGTTCCCGCTCACGCTGCGCGTGTCGGGAATAACAAGGAGATTGCTTCGTCGGGCAATAAAAACCTCCTCGCAATGACTGGTTGTAAATCTCGACATCCCTGCGAAGGCAGGAATCCACTATTCTCACTCGCCTTCGGGAAAGGCGTGTTGAAAAAACATCTTCTTCGATTCTTCTTTTTGTTTAGAAGGGTCTGTGAATGACGGCATCTCAGATCGTTTGCGATCAGGCGACTCGCCTTTTTTTTCACTTGTCGTCGTTTTCTTTTCTCGGCTTGAACATGTAAACACTTCCTGAAAAATTGTTTGGTTGCTATCAAAGAGTTTGGTTAGCCTCTTTTTAAGCTCTAAAGGCTTTATAGATCCAATGGTAAGGTTTTCCAGAAGATCAATCGTGTTGAAATTGAGCAATCGAAGGTAGGTGAGATCTTCTGCCGATGCCTTTGAACTTTCCTTAATACTTAGAATTATTCGAGTCATCAACGCATGAAATGAAGTGGGTGGAATATATTTTTTATCGGTAGTTAGTGTTACATCTTTTGAAATTTTACTTACAGCTTGATTCAGGGCATCCATTATTTTTTTTGTTTGTTCCAAAGCCATCAAATCCACATTGATAGATTCAGTTGCTTGTTTTAAATAGGCTGAATTTTGATCACAGATAGAACACTGGTTTACAACCGAACACGTAGGCGAAATATCAATGTTTTTTTTGGGATGAAAAATAAGCTGGTAATTATCTTTGTCCACATAAGCTTTAAATATTAGAAAAAATGGATCAACTAAGTTAAATTTTACATGAGCAGCAATAATGGGCTTCGGACTATCTTCGAAGACACCATTATAAGAGTCAGCCAAAATATGATGGAACTTTGAAATTTGGGATTCATTTTTTTCCAGTAGTGGTTTAACTATTTTGTCCATTCCGAATGCAATTGAGGACGTAACAAGAATTAAAAACCCAAGTGGGACGGAAAGAACTTTTTTCACAGCTGTGAATCTTTTGATTTCCATAACCTTTTAATTAAAGGATCAGTGTCTCGGTTTCATCTTATACACTTTTAAATTACTCCCACGAGCTACGCCGATACACTGATAAGCACCCATATTATATACTCGGTTAACAAGCACCCGTTGACTCCGTTTTTCGAATCCTACTTGGCATTCATATTCAAAGAACGCTGTTTCAATCGGTCCATCAATTTGAACATAATAATCCGTATTAGGATGCAAATTCATAAAAGTATTCCTCGCTCTACAATCATTGATGTAATCTGAATTACATTGCTCTAAATTCACAACGGATTCATACTGTGAACCCTGATACCCAAAGCTTGTTATAGGCATCATTAGAAGGCATCCAATTAAACTCATAACTATTTTCTTTGTCATAACATCACTCCCAGAAAAACCTACCCTCTTTTCGGCATTTAAAAGCTAACACATAAGACCCTTTGCCATTTTTCTTAAACCTGGAGTCTCTTGACGTAATCAGCCATAATTTCGTATAGTTGGGACTATGAAAATATCCCTCTGTAGTGATGAACCTTATGCCGTACACAAAACCTTGCTTCAAGAATTGGAAAAACAGGGACACCAATTAGAGTTATTTGGCTCGTTTAAAACTCACGAATCGATCTCATGGGCTCTTGAAACAAAAAAAGCTGCGCAGGCTGTTGCGTCTGGTCAATGTGAAGAAGGTATATTTTTCTGTTGGACAGGCACTGGAGCTTCTATTGCAGCAAATAAAATCGATGGCATCCGTGCGGCACTTTGTGTAGATGCACAAACCGCCAAAGGCGCACGAATTTGGAATCATGCCAATATTCTAGTTCTCTCAAATCGTCTTATCAGCCCTGATATTCTCAAAGAAATTTTAGAAGCCTGGTTTACAACACCCTTTGACTCGAAAAACGCCTCTGAAGTTAATCTCCTTGAATAGCAGGTTATAACCTGCTTTCCATCACAGATATTTTTTCTTCCAGTAATTTAACTTTAGTTTCTAACGCCTTAATTCTTTTTGCATGCTTAGGCACTTCCAAGATCATTTTTGCCAATTTACTTAAGCCATCCGCATTCCCAGTTTGGTGATAACCAAATATCGCTCCTCCAACTAGAATGGCTCCGATTACTAAGCTTAGTTTTTTTGATTTCATATCAACTCTCCGCTTACCAACGTCTGTGTCGGTTCTGGCTAAGATTATCAAGGGTTTTAGACATCACTTTATATTTGTGTTGCAGTGCATTCATATCTTGATGCAACTGAAAAACAACGAGTTTCAAATCTTCAACCTCTTCTTCAAGCGGCATAGGATATTTGGCACTCGCGAACGTAAGTGCTGATATACAAATAATGACGCCCAAAAATGGGATGCGATGTGATTCTTTTTTTAGATGTTTCATACAGCTCCTCCTAAAGGAAAATAGATTGCCAATCTCTGGATCGGCTTTCCTGGAAGGAAGCTTAGAATAACCGTGAAAACAAATTCAGTTTAATTTCTTTGGTTTTTACTTAGGGGAAGTTTGGATATTTTTCGAGAGAACTAGAGCTTCTTCGCGAATAGCATCCTCATCAAGCGTTTCGATATTGTTATTTCGCATCACCCACTGACCATCAATCATCATGTCTGAAACATCCCCCTCTTTTGCACAATAAATCACATTAGAAAGTGCATCGTGCATGGGAATAAGATGCGGTTTTGAAAGATCCAAACATACCAAGTCAGCTTTCTTACCCACTTCTAGAGATCCGATTTCATGATCGGCTCGAAAGGCAGCAGCGCCACCCATCGTTGCAGCATGGAACATAAATTCAGTCGAAGATACGGTCGGATCAAAATGATTTACTTTTTGGAGCAGTGCACCGGTTCGCACTTCAGAGAAAAAATCTAGGTCATTGTTACTTGCTGATCCATCCGTTCCTACAGCAACATGGATGCCTTCTTTCGCCCAGCGGTGTATGTCCGCAATCCCCGATCCTAATTTCATATTGGATTCTGGATTGTAGACAAGGCCTACATGATTGAATGTGTTTAGGTGTTTATAATCTGAATCTGACAGATACACCCCATGCGCTAAGACAACATCACACTCATGCATACCCGCTTCACGAAACACCTCCACGGGCGTCATGCCATTGTGATTCTGAGCAACAATTGATTGCTCTCCCTTGCTTTCAGATGCGTGCGTCTGAATAATTAGGTTATGAGCTTTTGCAAATTCGGCGACTTGTTTTAAAGTATCCATGTCATCAGAATAGGCAGAGTGGGGTGCGATAGAAGCTCTAATTCGTGGGTTATTTTGTAGCTTCTCTGATAACTTTCGCACATTCTCTAACCCTTCAGCCAAGCCAGCTGCATCAGGCACCTTATTCTTCATAGCAGACTGGCCTACCCAACCTCTTAATCCAGCTTGGTCTAAAGCTTCAGCAGTTTGAGCGCCGAAGTAATACATATCTCCTACTGCAGTCACACCAGACCGAATGCATTCGAGCAAAGCTAATTTTGTACCTATAGATACAAATTCAGCACTGGTCCATTTGCCCTCGATGGGAAACATGTATTCGTGTAGCCAATCAATTAATGGCAGATCTTCACCAAATCCTTTGAGCAGCGTCATTGCAAGATGGGTATGTGCATTAAATAGTCCAGGGATGATGAGTTTCCCCTGTGCATCAAAAAACGATATGTCTTGATCTTGAGCGCGTTCGATATCCCAAGTGCCTTCACCTATTTGAACTACCTTATTGCCTTCAACGACAATAAATCCCTGATCAATAAATGAGTTCCGATCAGCTTTTGGCAAAATAGCAGCATTGATAAAAACTATCTTGCTCATAATTTCCCCAACACGAAATTCATAATTTTCAATATGATTGGACTCATTCGATGCGTCATCTGAACAACTTCATCGTGATTTAGCGGCTCAGAAAATCGCCCACATGCATAATTTGTAATTAAGCAAAGTACAGACAAAGGAATTTTACACGCTTTTGCAGTGATGGTTTCACACACTACAGACATGCCAACGACATCTGCCTTTAAATCACCAAATGCCGTAATCTCAGCCTCTGATTCATAACAGGGCCCTGTCACACCTAAATAAACCCCATTATGTAGCTGACAAGGCAATCCTTCACTTCGGATAGCCTCTTTGAATAAGCCATACAAATGTTGTTCAAATGGTTTATCCATTGGGACAAATCGAGAACCAAAAATAGATTCATCGAGTCCCCGTAGGGGATTGCTTGCTTGAAAATTAATGTAATTTTGGATGGCAACTAAATCCCCTGGCACAGACGCGGGGTGGATCCCCCCTACAGCACTCGTTAATAACATTCTTTCTGGTGTAAATTCTGAAAGCACCCGAATCGGAAAAGCTAATTGCCAAGGGTCAAGTCCTTCGTACCCATGAAATCGCCCTTCCAAAACCACAACCTGAGCATCTTCATTTGTAAAAATATGAAGGACGCCTCCATGCCCAGACACGGATGGCACAGGAAAGTGGGGTATGAGTTTGTATGGCAGGGAGACAGTACAGGGCAAATTAAGATCTGTTAAAAACCCAAATCCGCTCCCAGATTGAATAATAAGCTTCGGTGAAGGACGCAAGTAAGGCCGTATGGTCCTACTTGCGTCTTCAATACATTGCTTATAGACATTAGACTCTTCAGCAAAATAACTCATGATCCGTTTTAAGACCTAACTAATCAGAAGGGCAGCGATATTCGCTGTCATCAAACAAGCTATGGTCCCAGCAATCATGGCACGAAATCCCAATTTGGCAAGTTCATGCTTTCGCTTAGGTACTAACGTTCCAATCCCACCAATTTGGATGGCAATTGAGGAAAAGTTAGCAAATCCACAGAGAGCATACGTGACAATAATTTGTGATCTTTCGGAGAGCATCTCTTTGACACTCGAAAATTCCATATAAGCCACAAACTCATTGATGACCATTTTCTTACCAAGCAAGTTACCAACAATGCCGCATTCTGCAGCTGGAATCCCCATCAACCAGCTAATAGGCCAGAAGATCGTAGCGAAAATAGATTCCAATGTTAAATTCACATCCATTGAAACGGAGAAAAGTCCGAGTACATATTCAATACCCATGCTCACATATGCTAAGCCGCCATTAAAAAGAGCAATCAACGCGATGAATGCCACTAACATTCCAAGCACATTTAGTGAAAGATGAAGTCCCTCTTTGGCTCCCGTACAAGCTGCGTCAAAGATATTGGCATGATTTCCAAAATCTTTAGCAAACGAAACTTTGCCTTCAGTTTCAGGGACATCCATTTCGGGAATCATTAGTTTTGCCATCACAACGGCAGCTGGGGCACTAATGACACTGGCAGTCAGCAAGTGACCCGCATCGACACCAAACCCAACAAACGCGGCAAACACACCCCCCGCAATAGTTGCGAAACCGCCGGTCATCATCGTCATTATTTCAGACCGAGTCATGTTATTTAGATATGGACGAACGATCAAGGGCGCCTCAGTCTGTCCAGCAAAAATATTGGCTGCACAACTTAATGATTCTGCACCGGAGATTCTCATCATAAAATGCATGAGTTTAGCAAAAAGCCATACGAATATTTGCAAAATCTTTAAATGATAGAGAACTGCGGATAAAGAGGCGGTCAGAATGATAACGGCTGGCACTTGGATAGCAAAAATCCATCCTTTGAATTGACCAAAAACTTTTCCCATCAAAGGAATGTCAGCTAATGAGCCAAAAATAAATCCAGCACCATGCCCGGCATAAGCCAAGATTGCATTAAAAAATGCTCGAGCACCGTTGAAGATACCCATTCCTATATCTGTTTTCAAAATAAACAGCGCAAATAATAGTTGTAAGGCGACACCACCTGCGATCGTGCGCCAATGAATATTTTTTCGGCTACTTGAAACGGCATACCCGATGCCGATAAACACAAGTAGGCCTATAACACTAATTGCCCGCTCCATTTGCTCTCCCTTTTTGTTAGAATCGGTCTACCCAACTCGCTTTATCCAACACCAAACTTACATAACCTTAGCGATCAATGGTAAGTTCGGCGCATCGGATGTACGAATATCCATACAAGCCAAAAACTTCCCTGTAAGTACTTCTTGTACTTCAGAACCCTCGGAAACAAAACACGTCATTAGGGGGTCTCCAACCTCGACCGAATCGCCGATTTTCTTGTGCAACTCAACACCAACTGAATTATCTATATCAGCATCAGTGCGCGAGCGGCCTCCACCTAACCCTACTAACAAATAACCAAGAGCCTCTGTATCCATGCCACATACTGTGCCACTTGTTTCAGCACAAACATCCCACTTATGGGACGCTTGAGTATAAAACCCATCTTTCTCAAAGGAAGAGATGTCTCCTCCTTGCGCTTCTATAATGTCGCAAAATTTTTGATAGGCAGCACCTGAGCGGAGAGCCTCTTTGACCCTAGACTCAGCTTTCGCGTAGTCAGATTCGATACTACCTGCTTGAACCATCAGTGCAGCTAACACAACACTTAGATGGTAAAGATCCGTTGGCTCTTCTTGTCCCTTTAGGATTTGTAGCACCTCATGAATTTCCGGAGCTAACCCAAAATATCGACCCAATGGCTGGTTCATATCAGAAAGAACGCCTAGAACTTTGACCCCGTGCGCATCTCCGATATCTTTCATTTTTTCATAAAGTGAAAGTGCATCCTCTTGGGACTTCATAAATGCACCGACCCCAAATTTCATATCCATAACTAGGCCGCTAATATCTTCAGATAACTTTTTGCTCATAATAGATGAAGCTATTAGGTCCTGATTCTCAACCGTCCCGGTTACATCTCTCAGCCCATATAGCTTTCGATCTAACGGCGCGATTCGAGCGGTTGGGCCCGTAAAACACAGTCCATGATCATGAACCAACTGCTCAATTTTTTCGTTTGTATCTGGAATCGATACACCCGGAATAGCCAAAAGTTTATCCAGCGTCCCGCCCGTGTGGCCTAGGGAACGTCCCGAAAGCATAGGAATTGCACCGCCCAAAGCGGCTACAATAGGCGCGATAATAAAGGATGTTTTGTCTCCAACCCCACCCGTACTGTGTTTATCAACACAATGTGAACTTTCAATTTGAAGCTTTACGCCACTTTCGAGCATGACTTGGGTCCATATCGCAAGTTCGGACCGTGTGAGACCCTTAAAAAATACCGCCATAAGCAAAGCGCTCATTTGTGCAGGTTGAATACCCCCATTGTCAAATTCTGTGAGAAACCAATGAATATCATCATGAGAGAGGACTTCACCATCTCGCTTCTTCTTGATTATGACTTGAGGTAACTTCATATATTTGATCCAAACCTCTCAAATTTATGTATGTGCCGTACGGGCATATAATCTATCCAAAGACAATCGAAAATGATATAAGAATTTATAACAAAGATACTTTTTACTAAATTAATATAGATTGTAGTTTAAAACCTATTTTATTTGGAGCTAATGAGTCAGAAACCATATCGTATTTTTATTAGCAAAACGTTTTTTGAAAAACGTATCGCTTTTTGTACCGAACAGAATGTTGAAGAAGTCTGGATAGATCGAGGACACCCAGAAAAACATATTGTGGGTAATATCTACTATGGAAAAGTCCAACGGGTTCTTCCAGGCATGCAGGCCTCTTTTGTAGATATTGAACTTGAAAAAAATGGGTTCCTTTATGAAGGAGATATTATTGAAACCGAAGAAGATGGGCTCGACTACTTAGACTCAAGTCCTGAATCAGGTGCAGCCCCGCATGTCCCATCATTTCAGTCATTGAAACCTAAAGACCGCATCTTGGTTCAGGTCACAAAAGGGCCGATCGCTTCCAAAGGCGCCCGATTAACCACGAGTATTACCCTGACTGGCAAATTCCTCGTTTTGCTCCCCCAGAGCAGACGAATTGGGATCTCAAAAAAAATAAAGAATAGCAAAACACGCGATCAACTCTTCCAAGCCATCAAAGAAGTCCAGAAAAACCAAGGCTTTCCGTATGGCATTATCATTCGAACTGCTGCTTTGAACACGCACCCGAAAAAACTGCAAGAGGAATACCTCAACCTTATTGAAACCTGGCTTAAGGTTGCCAAAGCAGCACAAAAAGCTAAGGCGCCGTGTTTGCTACATAGTGATAACGATCCACTTGATCGACTTTTGCGAGAATACTGTGGTAACCCTGCTACTCAAATTATTGTTGACCATGAGACAACCTATAAAAGGTTGTTGAGCAAAGCTCAAGCACGTTACTTTTTTCCAAAAGAAAACATAATTCTATATAACAAAGGCGGGGGGCTATTTGAGGATTTTGGCATTGAACAAGAACTCTCCAAAACACTCGATAGACGTATTTGGCTAGAAAGTGGGGGATACATTGTTTTTGACGAAACTGAAGCACTCACCGTAATCGACGTCAATACCGGACGATTTGTCGGAAAGACAAGATTAGAAGAAACGCTCGTTAAAACAAATATCGAAGCTGCTGAGGAAATCGTTCAGCAAATCACTTTACGAAATTTATCTGGAATCATTATTGTTGATTTTATAGATATGGATGAAAACAAACACAAACACCTTATCCTCGATACACTCAAGAAAAAACTGAAGAACGATCGCACACGAAATTCCGTTTTATCTATGACACAACTTGGACTTGTTCAAATTACCCGAAAAAGAACTCATTCATCCTTACTACATCAACTTTCAACAACCTGTCCGTATTGCGATGGCAAGGGGGTTACGAAAGGCGAAGAGACTGTTCTATTGGAGATTCTTCGTGAGATTAAATCTCATATTCAAAAGAAAAATAATCGACTTTCTGTTTTGGTGAGTGAACCTTTGTTTGAGGCTGTGTTGACAACCTATAAACTTTTTATTGAAGATATCGAGAAAAAACATCGATTGAAAATTACTTGGAAAATGATGAGCGATTTTCATTTGGAGGAGTTCGAGGTATACGTCTGACGTTCATACTTTACAGAGGCCTGCCCTTTTCTTTGCACAGGATGTCTAAACTCACATCGAAATGCCATTTCTGGCATCCGTTTTAATACCCAAAGTTTAGCCGCTGAAGATCTAAATAGTTTCAAAATCCTCGAAAAGTACATATGCCGAACAGCGTCTCTTATTTTCAGTACACTTGCCTCATCCGACTGATCATCCAAACTGGGGGTTGTCTTTGCAAAGTGAGTAAAAAAATCGAAGTCACCCTTCGAAACAATCACATCAATATAAAAGCTATTCTGATTTAGAAAGGGGATGATTGTAATACTTCGTCCATTGTCTACACACACAAATTCGGCTAAAAAATGCAGGAGCTCCTGAAAGGACTGAAGCACTGTTTTGACGTTACACCGTATCTCATATGTGGCAACTTGCCTAAGCAGCGCTGAGTGTTCAGATAGCATAAAAGAAGTTGGTTTTTTTAGCTGAACAGATAACGTTAATAGTATGTTCTGTAACAGTTTTGAAAGGGGCTCAACTCGAGTCCCTCTTGAATAGGGGTTCCAAGAAAAAAACTGGGGCAATCCTGACACAAGCCCCTTGAGACGATCGAATGCGTTCAGACAGCAACTTAAATCTTCGCTAAGCGTCTCAGAAAGCTTTTTTTGTGAAATCCACTCCAGATTCAATCCTATGCTTGAAAGTGGGGATTTAATTTCGTGAAAAATAGATTGAACGACAATTTGGCTATCTAAATAAAAAGGTAGATCAGAAGATGTACCCAGCCTGACATGCCCCTTTAAAACAAGTAAATATGACACCCCTTGTATACCATAAGGCAACTTCTTCAAAAACACATGGAATGTACGGCTACCTGATTTAAACACAAATAACTTGGGCTTATACTGGTGTAAAATTTCGGCCACTGTGACTTTGGCTGGCGGCTCATCAGCACCTTTTGTAAACTCGCCCACTTGTTCCAAATCATATAAAGATCTAGAAAGCAGGACGCCTTTCAAAAGGTGTGTTGCAGCACCATTTTTTAATAATATTTTACCTACACGGTCAACTACAAAGCAGGGATGCTCATATGTATCCAAAACACCCAGCCACGGCTGGACCCCTTTTATGGGCAGCTTCAAAGCGTGGGTCCGTTTTATGTGAAACCGAAGATAGTCGTTACGTTTAAATCGTTGCTCCAAAAATCGACCTAAAGCTCGAACCCCTCTAGTGGTACCATCCGGCGGAAATTGCAACAGGGTTATCCCAAGGGCGCCTAATTTTTTCATGTTCGGTTTGCCCTGCGATGACGTATACATAATCCTGCACCGTGCACCCCTCAACAGAGCGGCTACTGAGGGAAGCGTGTGGAGTGGCGGGAGATCATATAATGATAGAAAAACGACTTCTGGATGTTGTTTTCGAACTTCATTTATCCGTTTCCAAGGTATGACCTTAATGGTATAACAGTGGAGAAGCTTTTGGACATTAACTGGACTGTGACCAAGCCAAAAAGCTTGAAAGGGTTGGGTTATGGAGACCACTATAGATATAGTTTATCAAACCAGCCATCATAAAGTCAGTGAACTCCCACATGAATATGGGGATCGAGTTCACATTCTTGGGAACCCAACCCTAATTCATCTTCTGAATACCTTCTCCAGTACACAGTTGACGCATCCCTTCATTATTACTTCATACGTAAAACGTATTTATCAAATTATTCTCTATGAATCACTCCCTGTTATTTGCTCATTAACGTCGAGCACATATCAATCTAGAATGGTGGAATATACGCCTAAAGGACAATTTGAGAGCATTGGGTTTGACCCTGCCTCTCAATTTGTGTGCACATCGCTAGCTCGCGCTGGCATCATTCCCTCACAAACCTGTTATGAAGATCTACTCACTATTGTGGGCCCTAGCAGCACACGGCAAGATTATTTTTCCTGTGAACGGGCTATCAACGGTAATGGCGAAGTAGAGGGGACAACTTTATCAAGCGCCAAAGTAGGTGGGGATATCCAAGATCGTGTCATTATTATTCCCGATCCAATGGGTGCCACAGGTAGCACCATTGAAACCGTGCTTTCTTTCTATGACACCCAAGTTGAAGGAACACCCCGCCATATAGCAGCACTATTCATGATTATCGCACCTGAGTGTATTCACAGACTGACTCAAAAATTTCCAAATTTAACCATTGTCGCCGGCCGTCTTGACAGAGGACTTAGTGAACCAGCAATCCTTAATAGCACCTTAGGCGCTTACCCTGAAGGAGAAAAAGGCCTCACTGAGAAATCTTATATCGTACCTGGCGCAGGTGGGGTTGGCGAGATCATCAACAACACCACCTGTTAAAACACATACTTATTGTCTCTTAACCTGCACCTGGCTTCATGATTCCCCACGAATTATTCCACTATGTATTTTTTATAGAAAAATATTTTAATAAAAAAGCATAATCTTCTAAAAAAACGAGAAAAATGGGAAAAAAACGAGATCGTGATTCTTCCACAGTCAGGGGATAAATCAACAAATGAGCCTTCTAGTACGTAACTTTTGTCCCCAAAAACCAACAACCCACCCATGAATAAGGGTTCTCATCGAAAAGCACAAAAAAAATGAATAATATTAATATCTTCAAAGGCTTTTACACATCAAAGGCAAATCATCAGCTCAAAGGAATGAGGATTGAAGAAAACGCTGCGTTTTTCTTCAATAGAACTCATGCTTAACGAAGCGATAAATGTTGACCTTGCTCGTATGGTGACTGAAGCAGTCCAGCTGAAGCTATCCCCGCTTGCTTATAAGAATTGGATTTCCCCCCTCACGTTTGAAGTTGATTCTGACGGTGTTTTTTGTGTCAAAGTGCCCAATGCCTTTCACATGGAGAACGTCAAACGTCGTTATCTTCACGTGATTGAAACTGCTCTTAGAGAAGGGGATCCTCTTGCACCTGAACGGCCTATAAAGGTGTTTGTGTGCTCTGATGTTACCAAATTGGCCCAGGAACCAAAAGAAAGCAAAAAACCTGCTCCTGAAGCTCCTCAGCCGTCTTGTTCGAATTCAACTAACATTCCACATTTACCCGATTTGAAACTCCACAAGGCAGCGCCGGCCCATTGCGCATCAAACGACATGCTCATTCGTGTAATGGAGGATTTTTCCAAAAACAGAGATAATTACGATTTCGTATATGTTTACGGTGGCCTCGGAGCAGGAAAAACCGCCTGCTTAAAACACTTTTATCAACACCTCAAACAAACCCAAAAAGTACGAGCCACATATATTACGATTGATGAGTTTACCTCAAACCTTGTATATGCCATCCAACAACACAAAGTATCCGATTTTAGAAATAAATTTAAAGACAATCATGAGGTCATTTTTATTGATGATTTTCATATGATTGCCAATCGATCGAAAACCCAAGAGGAGCTCGCGCACTTGCTCCAAAGCTGGAAAAATAAACAAATTAAATGCATCCTTGTTTCACAACTTCCCCTAAACGATGTGGTTTGCAATGAGCACCTTAAATCACGTCTTGAATCGGGTTTATGCGTGCCTGTGAGAGCTCCAGATTTCCAATACTTAGAGCATGTCGCTCAACAAGAGATGCCGACATTAGACGCTGAACTACGCCATGTCCTTTTGTCTCATTCACGCGGAGCAATACAATCTCTTCACACGTTTAAAGGTATTTTGAATCGCATGCGCGTCGAAATTAGTTTGTGTGGCAAAACATTGACCGAAAAAGATATTGTTGCGATCATCCACGAAATTGTACCTAGCCAATTTTCAAAGGAAGAAAAAACAACGACCCCTGCTGAAATCATTCATTTGATTTGTCAGTATTACCATATCGAACCAGAAGCTATTTCAAGCAAGAGCAGAAAAAAAGCATTAAACGAAGCGCGTAAACTGTGTATTTATTTACTCCGAAAACGCACCTCCTTAAGTTTAGCTGACATTGGTGACTTAGTCGGCAGAGATCATACAACTGTCCTTCATGCGCTTCAAAAAACACAAGACATGCTTGCACATAACTGTGTGATGACTCGACATTTAAGATTTTTCGATGAAAAACTTGTATCTGGAAACGGTCCTTCCTTCCCTCAAGCTAATAAAGAAAGTATTATTGGTTTGAATGTGGAGCAGTCATCTTCGAGCATCGCACTTCCATCCACAGCACCTAAACCATCAAGAAATGAAATCGTGCTCCACTAAATAACTTGTCATCCCTGCTGCAGCCTCCACTAGGGTATACTCCGACAGAAATATACGACGTCAACTCGTGCGTAAAACACCTTAAGTTCGTATAAATTAAACCCGAAGAGCCGCTATATAAGAGAGGTTATGAATGGCAAAATATTTTTTGATCGGTTCGATTTGTTTTTTTTCATTCAATACATTCGCTGGTCAAAATAAAAAGATTCAGTCAGAAACTAAATTCAAAATTGTTGCAGGATATAGCCACGCTTGTCTACTTCGTGAAGGCAGTGTTACATGCTGGGGTAACAATGCAAGTGGACAATTGGGAGTAGGTAATCAGATCGGAATCTCGTTCACCCCAGTCATTATTCCTGAACTCACCAGCAACGTTATTGATATTGCTTCTGGCATCGCACACACATGTGCATTAAAGAAGAGTGGGACTGTTTTATGCTGGGGTTTGAATCGAACTGGGGAGGTTGGCATTGGCACTAAAGGAAAAATAGTTAATGGTGAATATATATCCAATAGTGTATACACCCCAGCCTTTGTACAATTACCTGAACCCGTCAAAGTAATTTATGCTGGAGGGTATCAATCATGTGCTGTTGCTCAAAATAACTCTGTGTATTGTTGGGGTGGATTGAGAATTAAAAGTGGTAGAAATGACCCACTAAGTGAGGACGATAGCCGAACAACGCCCACTTTTCTACTAAAAGCAGCTGATAAAAATACTATCTCAATCGCATTAGGCTTGGGTCATATGTGTATCAATGATTCTGGACGTGTTTCTTGTATGGGGCATAACCTTTATGGTGCAATGGGGGATAATGAGAAGTATCATCCGCACACAGAAAAAACACTTGCAAAACGAATGATGGAATTAACTAAAAAGAAAAATCCTACAGCCCTGCAAAAGGGCGCTATTGAAAGATTCGAAGCAAGAATAATAAAGAGAGTGCGTGAAAGTTTATCGTTTCAGCCTAATCATGTTGAGGGCAAAAATCGAGTCACAAAATTTGCCTCATCCCTTTTTGGGATGTGTTCAGTTTCAGGTATTAACAACGGATTATCCTGTTGGGGGGTGCGCTTATTTCCAGGCAAAGCCAAATACCCAGACGTTAGAGGTTTTAGCAACCGTAGTTATGATGTCAGCCCCACCGCTATCAGATTCAAAGATGGTCGGCGATTTGATCAAATTATTGATCTAGATATGTTTTTTCACGGATGTGCAATTCGTAAAGATGGCTCGGTCTGGTGTTTTGGGCAAAATAATTCAGGTGAACTGGGGTTTTCGGCTTCTGATGATAGATTAAGAAAGTTTTCACCGACCAAAGTCGAAGGACTGCCAGGTCCGTCTATCGATATTGCAACTGGAGGCGGATTTTCATGTGCCATCATCGATCGAGAACATGTCCCCGTTTATTGTTGGGGAGCCAATCATTCAGGGACTCTAGGCCATGGGAAATCTATTTCCCAGTCATCTAAACCTTTGGAAGTAAAAGGCCCCTGGTAAAACTACAAGATACTCAAATTTATCTGATATGAAGCATCTCGTATATTTTGGGTAAATCCCAGTGAGCATATCCGACAAAATTTTCCACATCAGTAATCAAAGACTCAACTTTGTATTGAAGTGCTAATCCGGTGTTCTGAAGCCATTTCATTTGATCATCAATTGATTTTTTTTCCAATTGGTCTATGTGGCGCTCTAGTACCCTTACTTGTTTAACAAGAGTCTCGATGGCGGCAGATAGTTTTTTGCCTTCTTGCTTCAACGCAACACCTTGTTGTTTCCCTGAAATAGATTGCATAGCGACAAGCGTTTGATAGTGATTTTTGAGCTGTGCTTCGGCTGAAGGGAGCACATGTTGCAACACCAAATCAACAAGCGTTCTACACTCTATGGTATAGAGCATGACATATCGTTCACAACGCACATTGTACCGTGATAGCAACTCTTCTGGATGAAGCACGCTATGACTCTCGAACAACGCAATAGATGATTTTTTCTTTAGTTCCGAAAAAGCCTCTAAAGAAGTTCGGTAATTGGGCAATTTTCGACGTTTTGCTTCTTTTGACCAAGAATCAGCGTAATTATTACCGTCAAAAATAACATTTTCGGTCTCTTTCAAACTAGACTGCAACACACTCATAACGGCTGTTTCTTTGTTTTTAAATTTTTTGTAAGCACTTTTTAATTCTCTTGAGAATTGGCTAATCCCCTCAGCTACAACCGTATTAATCACCGTCACAGGAAATGAAATAGAAGAGGCTGATCCAACCGCACGATACTCAAACTTATTGCCTGTAAACGCAAAGGGAGAGGTTCTATTTCGATCTGTATCGTCTTTCTCAATATGGGGCACACTTTTTAAACCCAGTGCCATAATTTCTTTAGCGCGAGTTTTCACATTTTGTTTTCGATCTTTTATTTGACGCACGATTTCCGAAATAGCATCCCCCAGAAATACTGAAATAATGGCCGGAGGCGCTTCATTACCCCCCAACCGTTTATCGTTCCCAAGACTTCCAATCGAAGCACGAATCAAACCCCCGTACTGATGAATCCCCTTTAACACGCTTGATAAGAAGCACAAAAATCTAAGCAGATCTTTAGGGTTTTTGCCTGGGGACAATAAGTTTAAGCCTTCATCGGTTCGAATTGACCAATTGACATGTTTGCCACTTCCATTTATCCCATCAAACGGCTTCTCATGTAAGAGCAACTTAAAATCATGGCGTTCAGCCACATGAGACATTAACACCATGACCATTTGGTTGTGGTCCGCTGCTATATTGGCGTCTTGGTGTTGGACGGCTACCTCAAACTGGGAGGGTGCGACCTCGTTGTGGCGTGTCTTTGCAACCACACCAATCTTATACAACTCGTATTCGAATTCCTGCATAAAAGCTTGAACTCTAGTTGGAATGTTCCCAAAGTAATGGTCATCCAAATATTGGCCACGAGTTGAAGGGGCCCCCCCTAACATTCGCCCAGTGAGTACTAAATCAGGCCTTCTGTAAAAAAAAGTTTTATCGACGAGAAAATACTCTTGTTCTGGTCCTGCAACAGGTACAGCCGCCTGAGTCCGAATTGGGTCAGGTAATAATTGAAGAAGCTCTTTAGTCGCTAGATCAATAGCCTTCATCGATCGTAATAAAGGGGTTTTCTTATCTAACGCTTCACCTGTATAGCTAATAAATACAGACGGTATACATAGGGTTTTCCCATTTTCCGTATCTTTGATAAACATGGGACTTGTGGGATCCCACGCTGTATATCCTCTCGCTTCGAACGTAGATCTTCTACCCCCACTTGGAAAACTCGAGGCATCAGGTTCTCCTCTGATTAATTCGCTTCTTGTGAAATTTTCAAACGCAACGCCCTCATCGTCAGCCAAAAAAATAGCATCATGCTTTTCAGCTGTTGAGCCCGTTTGAGGTTGAAACCAGTGACAATAATGAGTCACCCCTTTTTCAACAGCCCAACGTTTGACCGCTTCAGCTATCTCACCAGCAATTTCTGCTGACACGTTGGCACCTGATTTTAGACTCTTTGAAAAAGTATTATAGGTAGGTGTAGGTAGTGCTTTTTTTAATTCTTGAATGCCAAATCGATTACACCCAAATATTTTTTGAATCGAGATCGTATTTCCATGCCCGTTGTTCGTCGTTCCATGAAAACATCTCACCTTACGAGTCAGAACCTCTCCCAACATCTGGTTCTTTTGAAGACCCATAACTTCCCCCTTTATTCATTAGTTACATACAATGGCAAAACCCAACACCCTAACTATTATATACCTTAAGGGCACTGTAGCTCACGGCCTAAATAAATCAACAGAAAAGCCCACAACTCCCGCTGTTTTGAGCTGGGGTAAAAATGCTTCAAAAAATGATCCACGGTGGCCACTCGGTCAAACACTTTCCCTTTATGAGCCCTGGGCTGATCGAGTGCAAACTTATGTAGTAACCCTAAAAGGGGGTACCAATCACTGTCATGCTTCAAAACATTTTGAGCCATTTGGAATAGCTTTTCAGGATTATCTCGACCTTGATTCATACGTTTTGCAAGTGCAAATATATCTTGGGGCAAATAAGCGCGTGTTGTGGAATCTTTCCCTTGGCCATCACTTGCCCATGCGTATAAGCATGCATAGGTGGCTCGTGTGACATCTCCCTCAAACGCTTTGATATAGAAAATAAAGGCATCTGGGGACGTTTCGGCTAAAGCAGGGTAAAGATCCCAAATCGCCTTAAATAACGTGATGACCTCAGCGGCTTGATCTAACCTTGGCTCGGAAATCCAGATCATTTCAACAGGCATCTTTTTCTTCTGAGCTTGTGTAGGACTGAAGTCTCCTACGATAAAGAGTGGAGCCTCAGATTTATGCCCTTTACATTCAGTCAAAAAATCAAAAAAAGCCTTGCCAGAGTTCCCTTTACAGTCATCTTTTTGCAAAAAAACAGCATGGGCATCCAACTGCTGGAACAGCCCTCTTTGCAACAGTGCGCCTTGAATAGCAGAAAAAGGCGCTTTGTCTCGGTCAACCATATGAACCGTAAGTTCTCCATGGCTTGATTTGAGATCTTGACGTATTTTTCGATAAAAAAGCTGTCTCAACACAAAGTTTGGGCTAAAAAAACCAACAATGGGTGCTTTGGGTAAGGGGGAGTCTAAAAACCGCTGAAGCGCCATATGACCTCATTCTAACCTGGGCTTGAGCCCTTTAAGAACCTTTAAAATGGAGATGTTATCACATTAAAAACAGTTTGCGCCAGATGCCTAGAAACAACCTCCATCTTGTCCTCAAGCCTTAAGATGTTTAACAGTTCATTTCGACTGGCCCCCACACGATCCGAATCTAGGACGCTAGCAGTGAAGCTTTCTGTATGGACATGTTCACTTCTGTGAAATATGCCTTCAGTTGGATGGGTCAGGGTGACAACAATGTATAGTGTAACCGTGTATTGAGACGCTAGAAGTTTGTCCTTATTAACCTTTAAGGACTGGCCCTGCCCGATTAAAAACCCGGTTGATTTAACTTCGAAGTGAGTGATTTGAACACCTAAATGGCCTTTTTTTTCGGTCGTTTCTCTATGACTTGGCGGAAGATAGTCTATGAGTACGGACTCTAGATGTCTTCTAACTGTGTCTTCAAACCCAATAATATTCGTTCCATTTTGAACTTGAACACTCTGAATCGTTGTTAAATTGTAACGGAGTAACGGAATAGGGCGAACAAGAGTATATGTACACCCTTGTTCAATAAAAGTTATTAGTAAAAATAAACAAACAAACATAGAATACGAGGCAAGGGATGAACTGTGGGTGATTTTAAAAAAACGGCTGAAATTTTGCCTCAAATGGAATGGCAACCTAAAAGCCATTCGGAGAAGCTCATATTTAGACTGGCCATGAATTGGAAGCGGATTGCGGGACGAGATTTGTTTCAACACTCAGCTCCAGTTAAATACGATAATGGACACCTCACCCTAGGTATCAAAGATCCTACACTCTTGTTTGAGTGTCAATCGAACCATGCCGTTTGGATAAAAAAGATAAACACTTTCTTGAACAGTCAGAAGATAAAAAAGATAGATTTTAAACTAATCCAATAGGCTTCAGACCGTGTCTCAGCATGTTTATATTCCAAGCTAATAACCAGTCCAAAGCCTAATAGAAAAATTTGAACTTACAGTTTAAAGACAATAAAGAAAGCAATCAAAAGGGCATAAATCACGAGTGATTCAATAAAAACCAACCCCAAAATAAATTGCTTAAACATTTTGTCTTCGGCGCCTGGATTTCTTGAGATTCCTTCCATCGCAGCAGCAACAGCTTTCCCTTGGGCTAAGGCTCCACCGACAGCAGCAATACAAATTGCTAAAGCCGCACCTAGGGCCAACAGTCCGTACCCAACTGAAACACTACTCCCAGCAACAGCCTTTTCTGCAGCAAAAACGGGAAGTGCAACTCCCACAACCCCTAAAACTGTACCGAATACTTTCATTTGCTTCATCATGGCATCACTCCATTTCTATGCTTGTTAATATTGATTCAAAAAACTTGATTAATGATCATGTGACTCTGCTAAAGATATATAAACTAACGTAAGTAATGTAAACACAAAAGCTTGAATAAACGCAATAAAAATTCCTAGCGCCATAAAAGGAATCGGAACCAAATACGGAACTAAACTTGAAAACACACTATACACCAAGTGGTCCCCATACACATTACCCCGCAACCTCAAACCTAGAGACACAGGACGAATAACATGGCTAAACAATTCAATAATAAACATAAGTGGGATAAGCGGATAGAGCGCCTTCGAAGAGGTAGGTCCCATAAATTGCTTAATGTATGCAAAGCCGTGGGTTTTTATGCCGATCAGATTATAAAAAACAAAAACAAAAATCCCTAACGCTAACGTTGTATTCAAATTGTCAGTAGGTGGTAAAAAACCTGGTATTGCTCCCAGTAAGTTGCAACATAGGATAAATAAAAACAAAGATCCCGCTAATGAGACGTAGTTGTCGCCATTAGGGCCGATCGTATCCCTGCAGAATTTCCGAATGAATGAAACATACACTTCAGAAATGTTTAGCAAAGAAAAACGCTTAGACGGTATAACACTTTGGTGTGCTTTTAGAGAGACCCAAACGATTGAGATGACAATCGAAAGAACCAATAGAACAAAGACAGCCAACCCCACATGAGGGTAAGTCCTAAAAAAAGGAATGTTTGAAAAATAGAGCCATGAAATATGTTCGCCCATCTTATTTACGCCCTAACCTTAGCCAATAACTTACACCAAAATAAACGAAACCCAATGTCACCCCCAATGTTATCCACAATAAGGAGAAAAAGGAACTGTTTTTCTGGACTAAAAGAAAAAGTGTGGCCAGAAGCAAAATCTTTAGCCCGCCAAAAAAGGGCAGTGCACTTAATTGCTTTAGACAGATTAGTTTGTGGAGTTGCCTCGAAATTGCCCACAAATAGGCAAACACAAAGAGTGAGGTGCCGATACTGACCCATACCATGCTCGAATTCATTGATTCACCAAGAGGTTTAGGCGTTTTATCGTCTTCTTAATATCACCGTAAGTATGCCGCCTAAAATACCTAATAAAAGAACCCCGACACCAAAAATGATCCACCGATCGTCGACAAGCTCCATCTTATGCACAAAATACCCACATAAGATAACAGCTACAACCTCTGTTGAAAAGGCCAGAATGTATCGAAGTTTTTCCACAACACCCTATGATCACCCTACACTCTATACCTTATGCAGGATGTTACCGGAGCTACCTTAAATTATTAGATTTTTTTTGAATTCGTTCAACTAAAAAACGTTTTTTTTGTGACAGTAGTGCTGCATCAATCAGACTGGGGCAGCATTGAAGACCATTGAGTGTTTTTAGCGCTTCGGACAACAATCCTAAATGAGATTGACAATGGGAGAGTAAAAAAAGTGCTTTTGCTTGAATTTCATTCTCGGGGTTAGTAGCCCGAAAAAATTCAAGTTGGTCCCGACATGGAATATATGTACCTTTCAAAAAATAAGTTTTAGCAAGCAAGTAAATTACCTCTTCTCGTAGTGCAGGGTGCTTTGAAATCGTTTTGCTAAACTCACTCAACGCCTGAACTGCTTTCTTGTAAGCGCCTAATTTTATCAAAGATTTCATAAACAGAAGCCTGAGGTCATTCATACACCAAGCCGATTTGAAGGTATTTTTTTGGAAATCTTGCGCCTCAAACATAAAAACCAGAAAGGATTCTCTATCTTTAGTCCTTGATGCCTTGGCTATAGGCACGACTCGTTTACAAAATAGGTGCCCATCTCCCCCTAAGAGTGAGAGCCATTTTTTGAACATGTGTTTTGCCTGTTTTATTTTTCCTTTATGAACCAAAGTCGCTATAGAAAGAGAAAGAAAAAGTTGTTTTTGAGACTTAACCGTAGTTTCATCGTAAGCTTTTTTGAGCACACTCTCACACATACTCAATGCGGGGGTGGATAGACACCTATCTAAGACAAGAGACGTGTCAGTCGACCTTTTTGTACAAGCCGTATTAAGCCCAACAACTGAGCAAGTCACCAGTATAGCCAACCTGGCAACCTTTGTCCGAGAGGACAAGCGTAGAGGTCTAAATATCTTCTTGATCATCAAATGTAGCATCTGCCAACGCAACCGAGACAACCTGCTCATTCTCCTTAACACCAATTAACTTAACCCCTTGAGTATTTCGACTCATAGAAGAAATCCCATCAACTGGTATACGAATCATTTGTCCTTGATTTGTCACAAGCATAAGCCCATCCTCCGGCCTCACCTTCAAGCAACTGACAACGCGACCTATTTTTTCCGTTGTTTTCATCGCAATGATGCCAGATCCCCCTCGTTTTTGTAAACGAAAGGCACTTTGTCTCGTGCGTTTCCCATACCCTTTACTAGATACCGTGAGAAGGTTCTTTTTATCATCTAACATCACAGCCATAGAAACGATTTCGTCTCCTTTTGTAAGCCGCATGCCGATCACACCTCTGGCATTCCGCCCCATACATCTTACATCTTTTTCAGTAAATCGAATGGATTGCCCTTTAGAACTCATTAGGCATACATTATCATCATCTGAAACCAATTCTGCATCAATAAGCACATCACCGTCATCACACTTCAATGCAATAATTCCACCTGCACGAATATTCTTAAAATCAACTAATTGGCATTTTTTTGTCACACCATTTTTTGTTGCCATAAATACAAAGCGCCCATCTTCAAATGAAGAAATAGGTAGAATACTGACAATCTTCTCATCCGATTTCAAATTTAATACATTTACAACAGGTCGTCCACGGGACGTCTTAGTACCCATCGGGATTCTATAAACCTTCAGCCAATAGAGCCTCCCTTTATCTGAAAAACACAACAGAACGTTCCGGTTTCCTGTCACAAACACATTTTCTATAAAGTCTTCAGTCTGTACACCAGCTCCCCGAACACCTCTTCCACCACGTCTTTGAGACCGATATTCAGTCAATGGATTTTTCTTGAGGTACCCTTTGTGTGAAAGAGTGATAACCATATCCTCTTCAGTTACAAGATCCTCTTCATTAAAATCAACCGAGCTTTGCTCAATAGAGGTACGACGTTTATCACCGAATAGCTCTTTAATTTCAATAAACTCTGTCTTTATCACATCATAAATTAAGCTAACTTTTGAAAGAAGAACCTTAAGTGCTTTTGCCTCTTTCTGACATTTATTATATTCATCACTTAGATTTGAGGTTTCAAGTTGTGTCAATTTCTGAAGCCGCATATCCAAAATAGATTTCGCTTGAATATCAGAAAGTAAAAATGTACTTACCAAGGACAGATGTGCTTCCTTGGGGCTTTCAGACTTTTTAATGAGAGCAACAACTTCATCAATATTTTGAATTGCCTTAATCAAGCCTTCAAGAATATGAATTCTGTCTTGAAGTTTTCTAAGTTCAAACAAACTTCTTTTGGTAATAACTTCTTTTCTATAAAGCAAAAACTCTTGTAGCATTTCTTTTAATGAAAAAAGCTTGGGCGCGTTGTTTATTAAAGCAAGGAGTTGAATCCCAAAAGACGTCTGCATTTGAGTATGCTTATACAGCTGGTTCAGTAAAAGCTCAGGCGTTTCACCCTTTCGCAACTCAATAACAACCCGCATGCCTTCTCTGCTAGATTCGTCGCGTATATCGGAGATGCCTTCGAGTGCTTTATCTCGGACTAAATCCGCTATCTTCTGTATAAGGTTTGCCTTATTCACTTGATAAGGCAACTCATGAACAATAATTGCAGACCGGTTTCCTTTGATGGGCTCAATTTCAGCTTTTGCTCGAACTTGAATCACCCCACGTCCAGTTCGATACGCATCATGAAATCCTTTTGTTCCATAAATCGTACCTGCAGTTGGGAAATCTGGGCCTTTAATAATTTTTAATAAATCTTCTAACTGAGCTTCGGGATGATCAATTAAATAAATCAATGCCTCTACAACTTCAGACAAGTTGTGAGGTGGTACATTGGTAGCCATACCCACAGCAATCCCGTTACTGCCATTAATGAGCAAGTTGGGTACTCGAGTAGGCAAAAGTTTAGGCTCTTTCAAGGTCCCATCGTAGTTGGGCGCAAATTCAACCGTTTCTTTCTCAATATCTTGAAGAATGTAGTCAGAAACTTTCTGTAATCTAACCTCGGTATACCTCATAGCCGCAGGAGAGTCACCATCGATACTTCCGAAGTTCCCTTGACCATCAACAAGAGGGTATCTCAAGCTAAAGTCTTGAGCCATCCGTACCATGGCATCGTATACAGCAGTATCGCCATGTGGATGATACTTACCCAACACTTCACCGATAATACGTGCAGACTTCTTGAATGATTGATTGTATTTGTTGTTGAGCATGTGCATTGTGTACAAGATTCTTCGATGGACAGGCTTTAGCCCATCCCGGACGTCTGGTAATGCCCTACCAACAATAACACTCATCGCATACTCTAAGTATGCATCCTGAATCTCACTTACAATATTTGTTTGAGATATATCACTCATTCATATTCACCTTACAAAGATATCAGCGCAGAACCCCAGGTAAACCCTGAACCAAAGGCCAAAAGAAGAACTTTGCTACCAGGCTTTACTTTCTCTTGTAATAAAGCTTCTGATAGTGCAATAGGTATACTTGCAGCAGTCGTGTTTCCATATCTATCTATGTTTATAAAAAATTTACTTTGATCCCATTCTAGTGACTTTCTAACAAATTCAATGATGCGAGCATTCGCTTGATGACAAATGACTAAATCGATATCCTGTTCGGTTAAATTATGTTTTAAAAGTGTATCTCTAGCAAGTTTCTCCATCATCGTGGTTGCCATTTGAAATACTTTTCTTCCGTTCATCTGAGGAAAAAGGAGTCTCTCTTCAGCCATACCAGGTTCAAACCATTTTTTAAAAGCAGTTCCAGGCGCAGGTACCCAAAGGTCCTTGGCATACTTGCCATCCGCACCTAGGCTAATGTCTAAAATACCGTCATCTGTCGAGTCGCTTTGCTCTAATATAACTGCCCCTGCTCCGTCTCCAAAAAGAACCGCAACATCACGACCTTCATTAGAGAAATCAAGTCCCTTTGAGTGAACCTCTGCCCCGACTACAAGCACACGTTTGTACATACCAGATTCTATATAAGCCTTTGCAACAGACAAACTGTACAAAAAACCTGAGCACTGTGTCCGCACATCCATTGCCGGTACTCCAGCTAGCCCTAGTTTTTCCTGTAAAAAAACAGCTGATCCAGGAAACATGTGGTCAGGGCTTAAGGTGGCAAGGATAATACACTCAATTGAGTCTTTTCCAACCTCAGCACTTTTTAGAGCAGCTTGGGTGGCCTCATAAGCTAAATCACTTGTGGATTGATCATCGGATCCATACCGTCGCTCTTTGATACCACTTCTTGCTTGAATCCACTCATCAGTTGTTTCCATTACTTTAGCTAAATCATTGTTTGTAACAACGCGTTCGGGCACATAGTGTCCGATTCCAATTATTTTTGTCCCCATATTACACATCCAAATTTTTTACTGAAAGTGCATTACTTTCAATAAAGTTGCGCCTTGGCCCAACTTGGTCCCCCATGAGCATTGAAAACATTTCATCAGCTTCGATAGCATCTTCAATACCGACTCGTATTAATCTTCTTTTGTCGCAATCCATTGTTGTTTCACTCAACTGTTCGGGGTTCATTTCACCTAACCCTTTATATCGTTGTATTGAAACTCCTTTCTGTCCTACGTCTCTAAGATAAGCAACAAACTCACCCATCAAAGAAAATATTTTCTCATCACCATCGTGAGATGCTTTAATCGGAAGTTTTATCTTTAAAACAACGTTTTTTGCGATCTTGATCAACTCAATCATGTTGGCTGAGTCGAGAGCTTGTGTAGAAATTGTTTTTATTTCAAATAATCCAGAAACACGGTTTTTATATGTGGCCGAAATAGCCTCCTCATCAACCGTTATATCCATAAAATCAAGAATCTTGTGTGGTTTGCTTTGAAGAAGACTTTTTGCTTCTTTAACAAAAGCTTCTTGCGCTGACTTCGAAGCATTTATCCCAGATCCAAATGAAGGCAGAAAAAGAAGATCTTCAAACAAATCATGATCGAAAGAAGCTTGACTAAATGGAATTATTTTTAGAACTTTTTTATAGGTTCTTAAAGCAGTTTTAATGTCTTTCGTTTCTACTGGCTTGCCAGTTGCATCAGAAAACTCATATGTTGAAAGCGCTTGCTTGAGTACAAAGTCTTCCAATGCAGCATCGTCTTTCAAATAGGTTTCTTTCTTCCCTCTCTTCACCCTATAGAGAGGAGGCTGAGCAATATACAGATACCCGTTCTCTATAACCTCTGGAAATTGGCGGTAAAACAATGTGAGTAACAGTGTTTTAATGTGACTGCCATCCACATCGGCATCAGTCATAATGATGATTTTATGATATCTAATTTTATCAATATTAAAACGCTCTTCCCCGAACCCTGCACCCAGAGCCATAATGATTGTTTTTATCTCTTCATGCTGAAGAATTTTATCGATACGAGCTTTTTCAACATTTAAAATTTTACCTCTCAATGGTAACACAGCCTGCGTTTTCCTATTTCGACCTTGCTTTGCAGATCCACCAGCAGAATCACCTTCAACCAAAAAAAGCTCACAAACTACAGGATCTTTTTCTTGGCAGTCAGCCATTTTTCCTGGAAGTCCTCCAGAATCCAAGGCTGTTTTTCTTCGCGCTAAGTTTTTAGCTTTTCGCGCTGCGATACGGGCAAGAGAAGCATCCAATACTTTGCTGATAATTTTCTTTGCTTGGGATGGATTTTCCTCCAAAAAATTGTACAGTTTTACATTTACAAGGGATTCAACAGCACCCTTAACTTCAGAGTTTCCAAGTTTTGTTTTTGTCTGACCTTCGAATTGAGGTTCTGAAATTCGAAGATTCACAATACCTGTAAGGCCTTCACGACAATCTTCACCTTCTACGCCCCCTTCAATTTTTTGTTTGGTTGGGTTTTTTTCGCTATATTTTGAAAGGGTTCGGGTTAGTCCACTTCTTAGGCCTTGCATGTGGGTCCCACCTTCAATTGTGTTAATACTGTTCACAAATGAATGAATGTTTTCTGAATACCCAGGGGTCCATTGAAGTGCTACTTCAATCTCTAGACCCTCTTTTTTATCGCTAAAGAAGACAGGTTTAGAATGGATAGGGGTTTTAGATCGATTTAAATATTCTACGTAAGATGAGATACCACCCTTATATTCGAAGACTTCTCTCTTATCAGTACGTTCATCATAAATTTCTATCTTTAACCCACCATTCAAAAAAGATAGCTCCTTAAATCGATGGGCCAACTTAGCGAAATCAAAATCTAGGGTTTCAAAAATCTGAGGATCAGGCTCAAAGTAAACGCGTGTGCCTGTTCGTTTTGAATTACCTGTCGCTTTGAGTGGGAACTTTGGTTTTCCACAAGAGTATTCTTGTTCAAATTTTTGACCTTCGCGTTCAATCTCAACTTTAAAAATAGTAGAAAGAGCGTTTACACAAGAAACCCCCACACCATGTAAACCACCACTGACTTTGTATGCACTCCCACTAAATTTACCACCCGCGTGTAGTTTTGTGAGCACAACCTCGGCAGCACTCACACCATACTGAGCGTGAAGGTCCGTAGGGATACCACGTCCATTATCTATTACAGAGACGCCACCGGATTTATGTATGGTTACTAAAACTTCAGAGCAAAATCCTGCCAAAGCTTCATCAATGCTATTGTCGACTACCTCGTATACAAGATGATGTAATCCTCGAACAGACGTATCACCAATATACATGCCTGGACGTTTACGAACAGCCTCAAGACCTTCTAAAACTTTAATTTGCTCAGCAGTATATAGCTGATCCATATATTTTCTCCAAAATAAAGCCATTCCACAAACTCAAGTCCGTGGTATCTGGCCATACGGCTAAATCCGCCGAAGCATTATCTCAACAATATTTTTTTCGACATCTCCTCTTCGTATTCATCCACGAAGTAACCTCCGTGAACTGCTCGCGAAGGCTGGACGAAAAAGTCCCCAGCTAACCCAAGTTGGTCTCTGAATTAAGAACTTTTTCAATGATAAAAATCAGTTCCAACTATTATAACCCTACTTATTATACTTACACCCTTAAAGGCATAATCAAGGCTCTATAATGCGAACCATCCTCAGGCAACAGGATCATATGTGTTTCTTTATCTCTTATTAAAATTTTAACCTGATCACCTGTAAGTACAGATAGAGGCTCAATTAAATACCGTGAGTTTAGAGTTGCTACGACAGATTTTCCTTCATCAAATGCATTTATTTCATCTGGTGTAAGAGCCTCCCTAGCATCTCCTAAGGTCTCACTTGTACAATACAGTTCCACTTTTTCATGTGAAAAAGTAAGTTGAATGGCTCTTAGTTTCTCTGAACTCAAAAGAGATGTTCTTTTTAACGCAGACATGAGTTGCTCACGATTAATGATGAACTCAGAAAAATCATCTTGCACGTCAACAATATGTTTAAAAGCCGGAAAATCACCGTCCATTAACCGTACATATAAGTTGAAATTTTCATGCTGAAAGCACAACACCTTATTGGACTCAAAAATACTTATATTTTTGTCTTCACCAATGAGTTCACACAGCTTTTTGACCTCGAAAGCCCCTTTCTTAGGAAGTATATATTGGCCCTTCGACAATAGGTCCTCAGACTCGTGACCATATTGAGTCATATCGAATACACTCAATCGGTGTCTGTCTGTCGAAGCTATCTTCCACTCATTTGAGTCGGACAAATCGAATAAGACACTATTCAGAATGATCTGTGTTTCGTCTGAAGAAACAGAGATCAATGTATGTTCCAATGCCGATTTTAGGTGTGTTGAATTAACACAAATCCCTTTCTCAGCATGTTTAACATCAAAAATAGGAAAGTCTTCGTGCGGTAGGGTATTGAGTCTAAATGAAGCACTTCCAGAGGAAAGTTCTAAAGACTGATTTTCATTTAGCGAGAGTTGTATTTCATCAGATGACAGATCTTTTACAATGCTAGTGAAGCTTTTTACGGGTATGCAGAAGGTACCTTCACCTTCTACTTGGCAAGAGATCGTAGCCGTCGCATAAACTTCGAGATCAGTGGTTGTTATCGTGAGTGTATCTCCAGATGCTGAAATCAATCCATGAGAAAGGATTGGCATTGTTGATCTTTTCTCTGCAATACTCTGACAAAAAGATAAAACGTTAGAGAGTGCTACTTTTTCTACTTGTACTTTCATGGCGAGTTATTTTAGCAGTCTCCTGAGATATTACAATCGCTAGCATGAATGTTTAGATAATGAATTTATTTATCCCGCTATGGTTATTAAAGATTAAACCAAAGAACCTGTTGAAATATAGAGTAACTATTTGTTTTTTAAAGTGAAGCTATGATTAACACTTTCTGTCACTTTTCAACATTTTGGTTATCTACTAATTTAAGCACTAAGTTTTACAAGATAGTAATCATAAATCTACACTAGAAAAACACACTTTTTACACAGGTCAAAAAAAGCGTTTAAAATTGCTTCAAAACCTATTGAAAGACCTGTTGAAAAGAACGTTAAGGTACTAAGTTTTTTAACTTTTGCTCAATACCTTCAACTTGAAGTCGGAATTTTTTGTCTTCAGACAAGAGTCTAGAAACTTTTCTCACGCCATGAATAACGGTCGTATGGTCCTTTCCACCAAAAGCAAACCCAATTTCTGGATAAGATTTATCCGTAAACTTTCGAACGAGGTACATGGAGATATGTCTGGGCAATGAAATATCTCGGGCTTTAATGCTAGATTTCAATTCGAGTACGCGACATCGGTATTCTTTTGCAACCATATTGAGAATTTGTTCTATTTCATAAGACACTTTTTCCGTTTTTAGAAAAGGTTTGACCAATTGTTTTGTAGACTCGAGGGTAAAAGGAGTTTGAAAAAGTCGTGAGGCGAATTTCAACTTTTGGAGTGCGCCCTCAATTTCCCTGACATTATTTGTACAGTGAGAGGCTAGGAAGTTAATGACTTCATTAGATAAAGTAAGGTTTAGAAGCTTTACTTTTGTTTTTAGAATAGCAATTCGCGTTTCGAGATCAGGGGGTTGAATATCTGCGATTAACCCCCACTCAAACCGGGTGCGAATGCGATTTTCCAGACCTGTTAAATCCTTAGGCACCTTGTCGCTTGTAACAACTATTTGTTTTCCCTGTTCGTATAACATATTGAAAGTAAAGAAAAATTCTTCTTGAATAGATTCTTTTCCAGACAAGAATTGCACATCATCAAGCAAGAAAATATCGATATCGTCTCTGTATTTTTTTCTAAACTCGAACAAACGTTCATTTGAGGTAAAGCTGGTAAAATCCGTAATAAACTGTTCACACGGGACATAACAGGTTTTTCGCTCAGGGTATTTTTGGGAAACTTCGTGCTTAATAGCACGTATTAGGTGCGTTTTGCCTAATCCAGATGCGCCGAAGAAAAAAAGTGGGTTAAAACTTTTTCCAGGTTCGTCGACAATGGCCTTCGCTGCAGCATGGGCAAATTGGTTGGACGGACCTAATATAAATGTCTCAAATGTATAGGTTTTATGAGATCGAGGTTCAGTTTGTGATGGATTAGGGTCATTCAGACTTAAAGTCGCTTGTAGTGTTTTCAAAGTAATAAAAAACGGAATAGGATCGACAAGGGTATGAATGATTTTTTTGATCGTATTAATATGGTTTTTATTAATAGTTTCAAGTATATAGTCATCATCTGCCAATATGGTTATATGGAGTTTTTCAGTGTTTTCTTGAGAGAGAAAAGCTGCTTTTAGGCTTAGTTTTTGAATCCAGGCAGTATAGCAATGCAGAGAAAAGCTTTTTTTTGCAACTGCTTGAAACGTTTGATTTATTTTAGTAGTCTCAATCATAAAGTAGTATGCCTCATAAAGGTCAGTGTTATTGACATAAGCTGTTAAATGTGATTTTAATGGACTCCTACTTTTTTTCAACGTTAGAATTAATTTTTGAAGTGAGGGTGCGGTGAAACGGACATACCAACCAAGCAATCTAAAAAGAAAAAGAAAACACGGTTTCCGGTCACGTATGCAAACTGCAGATGGCAGGAAAATTCTGAGTAATCGTAGGCGTAAAGGGCGAAAACAGTTGACGGTTTCGGTGCCAAGTAAGCGATCGAAGTAAACATCTTGAGAAGAACAAGACGATATCGGACTGACTCTTTTGGAGTTACCTGGTTAGATTCGACATGTCTAGGTGGGACCACAGCTTTGTTTAGAATTTCGGGTCGTTGTTTGGGGGCCGTGAAACGCAACAAAGTAAAACGTGTGATTAGGCATATGTTTATAAGTCAGAAGCCTTCCTCAAAACAGTTTGTGTTTCATGTTCATAAAGAACACACAGGGGTTGTTTCTTCGTGGGAAGATTACTTAAAGAGGCTTAAGCATGATTTGGAAAATTTTATACTTTATATGGAACAGCGGCCCTCTTTCAAAAGTCGCCATTGTTCTAGTTAAAGCGTATCAAGTTGGGTTAAGGCCCTATTTTTCTACAGGTTGTTATTTTTACCCAAGCTGTTCGGAGTTTGCTTTGGGAAGCATTCGAAAAAAAGGAATTGTAAAAGCATTGCCTGGTATTTTAGGCCGGATACTCAGGTGTCATCCTGTTGGAAAACGGTCTCATCAGAATGTGATGATTGAGCTCCCATAAGGGAACAAGGTGGCATAGTGGAGAAAAGGGTAATACTTGCGTTTCTTCTGAGTTTTCTCGTGTTGGTAGGTTGGGAAGCATTATTTCCCAGTGCTAAACCCGTACCTGTTCAATCAAACAACTCTTTGATCACTCACTCGTCTAGTACAGACCATTCGCTCAATGGTAAAACGAGCAAACTTGAAAGCAGGGTGGGTGGATCAGAGGATGTAAACCCTCGACATTCAAAACAAAAAACTACAAAACTGACAACACGTTTATTTAAACTTTCTAACTCTGTTCTAGATATAGAGTTCACAAACCAGGGGGGTGGGGGAATCTCCAAAGCAGAGCTTAAAGGTTTTTTCGAAACCCCTGAAAAGAAGAGTCTCTACCGATTGTTTCATATAGTGGAAGCAACACCCTTACTTCAAGTTCAGGGGCTAGTGGGTGTCTCTTGCGATATTTTACACCCAGACGTTGAACAGTCCTCTAAATCGAAATTGTCTTTTCATTACAGGTGCGGAGAGCAAGGTTCTTTTTCAATTATCTACGTCATAGGGCGTCAGTATGTTTTGGATGTGTCTTATGACTTTACGCAGCTAGCCGCTGCAGAAAATAAAGAATTCTGGGTCTCATTTCCAGCAAACTTGCTAGATCGACCCACGCGTTCCTCCGTCAACCAAGAGGAATTTATTTACGGTCATTCAGACGATCAGGTCGAGCGCGTTTCCTTAACTGCCGAACAAGCTGATATTTCTGTAAATCAGGCGGTTCAGTGGGTTGCCTTTGGTGATCGGTATTTTTTTGTGGGTGTTTTGTCCCCAGATATTTTTAAACCTAAGATTAATGTTGAGTTTAAAAAAGGAGAAAACTGGGCAACACACCTGGTCCTTTTGAAATATTTGATCCCACATGACTTGAGTCGAAAAACCTCTCTCCTGTCTACTCAGTTATACCTAGGTCCTAAAGACCAGAAGCAATTAAGTGGACTTGGGACGATGGGTGAGGTTATTGATTTTGGTTTTTTTGGATTTATTGCTAGTCCTATCTACAGCTTCTTAAAGTTCATGTACGCACACGTCGTCTCAAATTATGGGATTGCTATTATCATACTCACTATTTTGGTAAGGCTTATGTTTTTGCCCCTTACGCTAAAGGGAATGGGTAATATGCAGGCCATGCAGCGGATTCAACCTGAGCTTCAAAAACTTAAAGAAAAGCACAAAGATAATCGTGAAAAATTAAATCAAGAGATGGTTGGGTTGTTTCGTGCCCACAAAGTCAACCCCTTAGGCGGTTGTTTGCCTATTCTGATTCAGATACCGGTCTTTTTTGCACTCTATACGGTGCTTATGAATGCTGTTGACTTGTATCACGCTCCTTTCTTTGGTTGGATTCAAGATTTATCGGGTAAGGATCCATACTATGTTTTACCAGCTTTGCTGGGAATTGCCTTTTTTGTACAACAAAAACTAACCCCATCCACTGTGGACTCAACAACTCAAAAAGTCATGATGGTTATGCCTATCATGTTTACTTTTTTTATGTTGAACCTGCCTGCTGGACTAAACTTATATATTTTAACGTCCACTGTGCTTGGGGTTATTCAACAGTTAGCAATCAATCGACGTGCAGCCTCAATCTCGTGATCATGAGGCTAATGAAGGAGTAAAATTATGGAAGCAGAAAACGAACAAAAGCTTATCTTTTCTGGTAGAAACGTTGAAGAAGCTTTGCAAAATGCTCGAGATAAATTAGGACTAGATCCTTTTACTCAGCTTTCGTATAAAGTCATTGAAGAAAGTGCAAAGAAGAAGTTTTTGCTGTTTGGCGCACAAAAAAGAGAAGTCCGAATAGAAATTCATTTTTCTAAAAGTGAGCCGTCTGATGAAGAAGAGGATGATGCACAAATTGTCGCACATCAAGATGTAAAACAAATGGTTGCAGATGTTTGGAATACGACAGCACCTTCACCAACCCTCACTAATAGCACGCAACAAAAACAACATCCGAATAGAAGACCTCCCCCCCAGCGGAATAAGCCTGAAGTACGCACTAATAAACGTCGCAAACCGAGAAATGATAGAAACCAAGATCAGCAACGTCCACAACGAAACGTAAAGGCACCCTCACAAGCTCCCAAAAAACCTGCTGGGCCACCTATTTCAGATGAAGCCCTTACTGTATTAGGAAACAACGTCAAGTCTTTGTTCGAAAAAATGGGCTTGGATTTAACCCTAACGTTAGAGCGGAGCATTAAAAACCCTGGAATTGTTAGGGTTCAACCTGAAGGGAAGGATTGTGCGTGGTTATATAGCCAAAAATCAGCCTTTATTCAAAGTCTTGAGGAACTCACTCTGAAGATGTTGAGAACTCGTTATGATGAAGAGCAACGGTGTCAACTGTATTTTGTTGGGCTTCGGTCTTTTAGAAGAAGTCATACAAATCCCGTTGATGATAAAAAACTGGTAGGAGAAGTAGAAAAACACATTGCAAAAATTATTGAAACGGGTGAGCCCGTAGTCATTGGGCCCTACAATGCATTTGAACGACGACTGATTCATCGAAGAGTATCCGAAGCAGATGGGTTGACAACTGAGAGCCAAGGAGATGGCTCGTCTAAGATGGTGACCATTCAAAAACTGGCATGAGATGAGCACGCTACCTGATACTATTTGTGCGTGCGCGACTTCTTTGCCTTCTCCTATTGCTGTGATTCGGGTTTCCGGATCTGAGACTCTGGAATTATTTTCCAAAGTGTTCAAGGGGTTCGTGTACCAACCCAATCGAATTCAATGTGTTAATTTGAGCCTCAAACCATTAAGCGATGAAGTAATGATTTGGGCTTCATCAGGCCCACAAACCTTTACAGGTGAGGACTACGGGGAACTTATGGTTCATGGAGGGCCGGAGTGGGTACGGCAAGTTCTCAAATACCTTGTGTCTCTTGGGGCCCGTCTAGCAGAACCTGGTGAGTTCTCATATCGTGCTTTTTTACAAGGTAAGATATCTGTATCTAGTGCTTTAGGTATTGGTGCTATTTTAAATAGTAAGACACAGTATGACTTGGCTGCTATCGCATGTCTTAAAAACAATCAACTACATACACTTTTTGTGGATACGAGGCAGTCTGTTATACGTCTTCATAGCGCCTTGCAAATGACCCTAGATTACACGGAGCAGGGTTATGAAACAAATGAGATTGGGCAAGAGATAAAAGAGGCTGTGGTTGCGTTTGGGGCTTATCTAAAAAAAATGCATGATACTTTAGGGCCCTTGGCTCAAATCGCTCAAACCCCGACTTTAGTTATTGCTGGGGAACCCAATGTGGGAAAATCGACGCTGTTCAATCAGGTTGTTGGCTATGATCGAGCGCTCATGAGCCCTATTGCTGGGACAACTCGTGACTATATAAGCTCACCTATGTCTTACGAAGCGTTTCGGTTTGACTTAATTGATACTGCTGGTCTTCGTGAAACTCAGGACGATTTAGAAAAAATGGGCATTCAAGAAACTGAAAGCTGTCTTGAGAAAGCACAGGGCATTATTCTTGTTTGCGATATTCAAAACCTAAATCTTAAAAAGATCGAACGATTTTGCATGCTCCATTCACAGCCTCTTTGGATTCTTGGGAATAAAGCAGATTTATGTAATGACCATCAAATTACTAATTTTAAAAATACTCTTTCTCAGTTGGCTTTAACGTTTTCGCATATGAGGTACAGCTTATGCTCTTTGAAAGAAAAAAATCTCAGCTCGACTGAGTTATTACCGCACCTTACATCAAATATGGATAGCGGGTGTGTAACGCCTGGTTCATTTCCTGAACCTGTGCGTACGGTGTGTGAGGATCTCTTGTCTCAAGGACACACCTGTGTAGACGAGATACAAAAACAAAACTATGACTTAGGGCACATGTTACTCGATCGAATACGTCCAAAGTTGGCGTTACTCACTGGAGAAATTAAGGACGAGGCTATTTATGACCACCTTTTTGCCTCTTTTTGCCTAGGGAAATAACGTCCCATAATTGCAAATATGCTATGCAACTTGCCTAACCAATCAGAACTCTGTATCCCAGATAAAGCAGTGGAATATAGCATATAACTTCATTTCCGAACATTCCCGGGGCTCGAAAAACGGGATGTATGTGATAACCCAACCAAAAAAGAAATCTATTCATCACAAAGGTTAAGCATAGGATGGGAATCCAATTTAAATACTCATATCCCAAATGCATACTCAGCACTAAGGACATGACAAGGAATAAAAAGCATTGTTGATGGGTGTTATCCACATATCTTATATAGACGTGGAGCCTAGGAGGGATATCCGAATGGAGGGGGTTAATGTTCTCAGATAAGAATCGGCTATTGGCAACAGCGCCAATTCCCATCAATAAAGAAAGAGCAGGGAATATGTTCCATTTTAAAGTGTATAATACGGCGTCTATTGGACTAGAAGACTCTGGTAGCGTGAAGTGTACACCATAATAGAGCGCACAGATAAACCCAGTGTTTATAATCAATCCACCTGCTCCACCTGCAAGCACCATCAATTGTTTGTATCTGAGCGATTTTTCGTGCATTTCCTTCCCCCTCCGCCTTTTTATAACAAGAATGACTGTTTAGATCACAACCTGCCGGTACTTTTGAGATATCCTCTTGTGTTGAGAGCTAGTTTCTTTTCTTGAAGCGTTAAAATAGCTTCTTCTGCGGCGACGCGCTTACGATTTTTTGGATCGATTGTTTTTAAAAGCCTTAATGTTTGACGGACATAGCCAGCATAAGCTTGAAACCCAATTTTGTTTTGAATCTGTACATATTGCTTCGTTTTTAGAGTGAGTTGAGCCAAGTGCTCCCAAAGCAAAAACTTTAGAGCCCGTTTCATAGGTCTCAGGTTGTTGTTTGGAACAGCTTGGACCACTTTTTTTTCTAGAAGTGGTGGAGTGAATGGGTTTTTACCGGTGGGTGAGACCTCCAAAGCAATAATCCGTTCTCGTAATACGCTTATGTTTTCCTGAGTATTCGCCAATTCTTTTTTTAGGATAGATACTTCAGTCTCTAGTTTGGTTGTTTTTATGGAAGAGGCTGAAGCGTTTTGCTTGATTTTGGCCTGCTGACTTGATTGAAGTCGCGTCTTTTGACATCCAGCCAAAACGATAAGACCACTAATTACAGCCAACGCGATTGTTTTTTTGTCCATTGATGTCACCTCTAATTTGGAAATAAATTTTCTTGGGTAGTATATCAAAATTACAAAAATGACTGAGAGAAAAAATGTTCCACGTGGAACATTGCCAATGTACAGAATAAGGCTAGATCGACACATAATTTTCGCTAAAGCCATCTCCTCATATCCAGGTAAGCTGTGGATATATCTAACTATTTGAATATTAAGGCTTTTTCACGCGACGCCTTTTTTTGGATACCCTATGTTCCACGTGGAACATAGGGTATTTTGTGATAGGATATTTCAAATCTCTGGGAATAGGTAAGTTAGCTTGGGTATGAATTCAAACAAAACAGACAAATTTGATGTACTCATCGTTGGTGGGGGTCACGCAGGGATTGAGGCTGCATGGGTAGCTTCTAAACGGTGTGCTCGCGTTGCGCTTGTAACTTTTTCGAGAAAAACGATTGGCGCGATGTCGTGCAACCCTGCAATTGGCGGTCAAGGGAAAGGACAATTAGTCAAAGAGTTAGATGTCTTAGGCGGGGTAATGCCGCGTGTCGCAGACCAAACAGGGATTCAGTTTAAACGTCTAAATACGAAGAAAGGGCCAGCAGTATGGTCCAGTAGGGCTCAATGTGATAAAGAGGCCTATGCCTTTCGAATGCAGCAATTACTAGAACAGTGCCCAAACTTAACAACTCTTGAGGCAGAAGTAATCGGTGTTTCTGGGGCTCACCCAGACTTTATTGTACGAACGAGTTGTGGTCTCTCACTTAAAGCCAAAACCATTATTTTGACGATGGGAACCTTTTTAAGAGGGCAAATGCATGTTGGTTCTGATTCGCAAAAGGGAGGTCGGCTGGGGGATGCATCAGCAGATCATTTATCGCAGAGTTTATCTGATTCGTATGGGGTAACCTGGCGTCGTTTCAAAACGGGCACTCCCCCTCGTTTGGACTCTGAAAGTATCGATTGGGAACGATTAGAAACACAATCTGGAGATAGTCAACCTTCTCCATTTTCTCTTTGGACATCTCATGTCTCTAATCAAATTACCTGCGCACTCACGTATACGAACACTGAAATACATGATTTTATTGAGAAAAACCTGAATCAGTCTCCATTATTCAATGGGCAGATAACATCTATTGGTCCGAGATACTGTCCATCTATTGAAGATAAGATTCACAGGTTTTCGAGTAGGCAAAGGCATCAAATATTTTTAGAGCCTGAAAGTTTGAGTAGTTCGAGCGTTTATGTGAATGGATTATCCACTTCTTTGCCAAAGGATATCCAGTCACACATCGTCGCTCTCATTCCCGGACTCGAACAAGCGCGATTTCTTCGGTATGGGTATGCGGTTGAGTATGACTGTATCGATCCCCAAATATTAACACTATCTTTACGGCATAAAAATATGCCCGGTCTGTATTTTGCAGGCCAAATCAACGGAACAAGCGGGTACGAAGAAGCTGCAATACAAGGATTTGTAGCAGGTCTATCAGCGAGTTGTGAATTAGGTGAAGAGTCGATGCCTGTTTTTCCAAGAGCGACCAGCTACATTGGTGTATTGTTAAGTGATTTAACGAGGCATGGTACGTTAGAGCCCTATAGGATGTTTACATCAAGATGTGAACATAGGTTGAGCGTCCGTGAAGATAATGCAATAGAGAGGTTGCTGCCACATTCAATAAAATATAATTTACTTTCTCAGGTTGAGATCCAGGGTTGTGAGGATATTATTTCTGGGTATCGCGATCTACTCAAACAAGCTTCTACAGGGCAAGTTAAACTTGCAACAGTTCCGCCTAAACTATTTAAAGAAGCCGTACTGGTTGATCAAATGGATATGGACACATTTGTGTCCCTTGCGCAATCTGCCCCTATAAATGGCAAGGGGATTTTAGAGCGGGCCTTTGTCGAAATTAAGTATGCAGGATATTTAGCTCGGGAACAAAAAGATATTGCAAGGCTTGAAAAAGAAGCGCACATAAAAATTCCAACCACGCTGAATTTTTTAAGTGTGCCTGGCCTCTCAAATGAAGCTCGAAACAGACTTAGTGAAGCGAGCCCACGCACTGTAGAAGAGGCAAAGCGTCTATTTGGTGTTACGCCTGCAGATATCTTAGTGCTCCTGAGGTTTATGGGTCGCAAAGGGAAAGGGAAAAAAGATGTTCTACGTGGAACAAAGCCTGAGATAAGATAGGAATGTTATGAAAAAGATTATATGCGTCTCAAATCAAAAAGGTGGAGTGGGTAAAACCACTACCTCCATTAATTTATCTGCATCTTTAGCTATGGCTGGACGGAAGGTTTTGTTAGTTGACCTGGACCCGCAAGGCAACGCTAGCTCTGGACTTGGCTTGAAGAGCAAGGATTATGCACATGCAAATATTTACCATGTTTTGCTTGAAGAAATTCCAATAGAGGAAGCCATATATAGAACACAAATTGATTTATTAGATCTTTGTCCCGCGAATAACGATTTGAGTGGTGCAGAGTTGGAGCTTGTGAATACGATAGGGCGTGAATTGAGACTCAAAAATGTCCTCAAAAAAACATTACCCTATTACGATTATATTTTTATTGATTGTCCTCCCTCATTAGGGATTTTGACTGTAAATGCATTAGTAGCTGCTAACTCATATTTAATTCCGATGCAGTGTGAGTATTTCGCCATGGAAGGATTAACCAATTTTTTAAATATTGTCAGTATTGTCCAGTCCAGTTTGAATAAAGAGTTGGCCCGAGAGGGCATAGTTTTAACGATGTACGATTCGAGAAATAACTTGTCTCGCCAAGTGCGTGACGAAATTCATGAGTACTTTAAAACGGGTATTTTTGAGACACAGATTCCAAGAAATGTCAGACTCAGTGAGTGTCCTAGCCATGGCAAGCCGGTTTGTTTATATGATCCGACTTCATCCGGTGCAAAAGCATATGCTAAACTTGCCCAAGAGTTTTTGAAAAAGTACAAAGCTAAAGGAAAGCAGAATGAAAGAGTCCAATTCTCAGAAACAACTTCGTAAAAGAGGGTTAGGCAGAGGGTTAGCTAACCTGCTTGCAAGTACAACTGAACAAGTACAAGAAAATATTGCTGGAGCGTACAACGCACAAGTCCAATCCCTTACACTGGACCGAATAAGACCGAATGAGAAACAGCCTAGAGAAAAATTTGATGCTGAAGCGCTTCAAACATTAGCCGAATCTATCAAAGCGTATGGGGTTATTCAGCCTATTCTTGTCGCCCCAATTCCAGGGTCTTCTCGGTACAGTATTATTGCTGGTGAACGACGGTTTAGGGCTTCAAAGTTAGCTGGGCAAGCTTCAATTCCCGTTCAAATTTATACTAAGGAATTAGATCACTCCAATACGATGGTTTTAGCTCTCATTGAGAATATTCAAAGGGCAGATCTGTCTCCGATAGAGGAAGCAAAAGCATATCAATGGCTGCTCGAAACCCATGGTATTTCTCAGGATGAGCTTGCAAAACGTGTGGGGAAGGAACGTTCTAGTATTGCGAATACATTGCGATTACTAAAACTTCATCCCTCTGTACTTAAAGCATTAGATGATGGGTCTTTGTCGGTTGGGCATGCAAAAGTGATTTGTGGGGTTCCATTTGAGCATCAGTTGGTGGTTTTGTCTGATGTGCAAAAAAAGCACTTATCTGTTAGATCTCTAGAAGAGTGGATAGATCGGTATAAGCCTGTGAGCGGGGTAAAGAAACAGTCTCTGAAGCGTGAGAATAAATCAAAGATGGATCCTCAGTACGATCGATTACGCCAACATGCAGAAGAGCGTCTCAACGCAAGGGTGCTTATTAAACAAACAGGCGCACAAAAAGGGAAATTGGTGATTCATTACCACGATTTAAAGATATTAGGCCAAGTCCTTGAATTAATTGGGAAAAAATAATTTATGGAAGGAGATTTTTGCACCTATATTCATGAAACGTGCGAGTTTAAAGGAACCCTAACTTTTGAAGGAACGACTCGTGTGGATGGGAAAGTGTCTGGTGATATCTTTTCGCATCATATGCTTATCATCGGGCCCACAGGCGTAGTAGACGGTGAAATTCATGTAGGCACTCTAATCATCTATGGGTGTGTCAAGGGACGTGTGATGGCGAGTGAGAGGGTAGAGGCCAAGGGTGAGGCCAAAGTTCATGCTGATGTGATGGCTCCCGTCGTTCAGTTTGCAGAAGGCGTGCTTTTTGATGGGAAAGTGCAAATGAGTCTATTAGAATCTTAATTTGATTAATTGAGCCGAACAGACTAGAATTCAAATGCACAGTTACGGGATAGTGTCAAAAAAAGGAATATGTTGTGTTTGAAACAGTATTGCAACAGCTAGGTATAAATAGTTCGATCTGGGTTCAGCTTGCGCTATTTATTGTGGCCTTTTTGATTCTTCACCTGTTCTTTTTTACACCCATGATGAAGTATCTAAAAAAACGTGAAGAAAAAACAACTTTGCTAGCAGAACAAATAAAAGAAGTGCAAATAAAGTTTGAAGAAAAGCAAACTGCTTATAAAACTGAGAAAGCTAATTTGTATCGTGAAGTGACAGGAATATTGAATGGTTATCGTAAACAAGCTGAGGGTGCACATCACCAGCTTGTTAATGATGGAAAAACCAAATCACTTGAAACCCTGACTCAGGGTCGTACGGCTTTTATGAAAGAATATGAACAAGTTAAAAAAGAATTAATCTTGAGAATTAATGAAGCTGAAACAAGCTTAGTTAAAACCCTTTGGCGGTAAGGTGAGTAGGACAAGGTTGATGAGTCGAATATTGTTTGCAGGGGTACTTTGTTTGAGCTCCTCTTTTGCTTTCGCGAGTGGCGATGATGTTGTAAGTCATTTTTGGCATGCACTCATTCCAACTCTTTTTAACTTTTGTTTATTTGCAGGGACCCTATTTTACTTTGGTCGACATAAAATAAAAGAAGCATTTTCGACTCGGGCTTTGGATATTGAGCGAACTGTGAAACGCAATAATGAACTATATGCTTCTACCCTTGAAGCCTATCAAAAGTATGAAAAACTTTTGGAAGGCTTGGCAAAAGAGCGGAAGGAAAAAGTTCAAGAGGCACATAAAGAAGGGGCTCGGTTTATTGAAGTAGAAGAGCGAAATGCACAAAAGCAAATCGAACGATATTCGAAAGAGTCCGAGAACACATTGGTTTTTGAGAAAGGGAAGTTGAAGCAACAGTTGATGCTTGATTTGTTGAATATGGCAAAAGAGAAATTGGTCGAAAAATCAAAAAGTAATGAAGCGAATCTCGACCCGGTTTATTTATCAAAATTTAATGAAGTTGGTAGTCACTTGAACAAAGTGATGATGTAAAAAAGTAATGGTTTGAAGATGAGTCACGATGTTTCAAAAAGATATGCCAAAGCGTTTTTTGCTGCTTGGCAACAAGATTTAAGTCTAGAGAAAATTCATCACGTGCTTGAAACATGTCAAGCGTTTGTGAATTTGTTAAAAACAAGTCCTGAAATTTCGGCTGTGTGGATTTCACCTGGATTTCATCGAGATGAGAAAACGAAGCTCATTCGAGTTTTAGAAAAACAGCAGGTGATAAGCCAAGAGATTGTACAGATGCTCATGTTTTTGGTTGAAAAAAAACGAACAGCTATTTTCCAACCGCTGATTCAGGATTTGTATGATTTATATTATCGGCAAGCCCGAATTCTAAGGGTAGTTGTTACGAGCGCAAGCGAGTTAAGTGGAGAGGATCAGGCCTCGGTACAAAAAAGTGTCCAGTCGTTGCCGGCTGCTGCTGACATGAATTGTGAGTTTAGCTTCACTGTAGATACCCAAATTTTGGGGGGCATGATTATTAAGATGGGTCAATATGTGTATGACTATTCTATACATGCATCCTTGGGACAGCTTAGACGAAGTATTGAAAACTTAAGCCCTAGAGAATTGGCAAGTAGGAGTGACGTATGAAAATTCGTGTTGATGAGATCAGCCAGCTCTTAAAAGAGCAAATTGAGTCTTTTGACAAGCGGGTCCAGTTTGAAGAAGTTGGTACCGTTCTTACTGTAGGTGATGGTGTGGCTCAAATTCATGGACTTCAGTCGATTATGGCTGGAGAGATGATTGATTTTGGCAACGACATCTACGGAGTCGCGTTGAACTTAAATGAAAACTCCGTGGGTGCCGCTATTTTTGGAGACATTCGAGGCATTAAAGAAGGTCACACTGTTAAACGTACAGGGAAGATCCTTCAAGTACCTGTTGGAAAAGGACTGTGCGGACGTGTGGTCAACGCGTTAGGTCTTGCCATTGATGGGAAAGGGACTATTGAAGCAAGCGAGCATAGACGCGTTGAATTTAAGGCGCCTGGTATTGTTAAACGGAAAAGTGTTCATGAACCCCTCCAAACAGGGTTGAAAGCTATTGATAGTATGATTCCGATTGGACGAGGCCAACGTGAGTTAATCCTTGGGGATCGTCAAACAGGAAAAACCGCTATCGCAATGGATACCATTCTGAATCAAAAAGGTCAGGATGTGTATTGTGTGTATGTGGGTATTGGGCAAAAACAAAGTACGATTGCACGGGCTGTGGATAAGCTTAACCAGTGTGGTGCAATGGAGTACACCACAGTTGTAACAGCTGCTGCATCTGAGCCTGCACCGCTACAATTTTTGGCGGCTTATACGGGCGTTGCGATCGCTGAATATTTTCGTGACAACGGAATGCATGCACTGATTGTGTATGATGATTTGACCAAGCAAGCACAAGCGTACCGTGAACTTAGCCTGCTACTTAGAAGGCCACCAGGGCGTGAAGCTTATCCAGGAGATGTCTTTTACTTACATAGTCGATTGCTAGAACGTTCTGCTAAGTTGAGTGATGCGGAAGGTGGCGGTAGCTTAACAGCGCTGCCTATTATTGAAACGCAAGATGGAGATGTGTCTGCCTATATTCCTACAAACGTTATTTCAATTACGGATGGGCAAATTTATTTAGAGTCAGATTTGTTCCATTCAGGGATTCGGCCCGCAGTGAATGTAGGACTTTCAGTTTCACGTGTAGGTGGGAGTGCTCAGATCAAAGGAATGAAACAGGTTGCTGGATCTTTGCGATTAGATCTTGCGCAATACAGAGATTTAAGTGCTTTTTCCCAATTTGCATCTGATTTAGATCCTGCAACGCAGAAACAACTTGCTCGTGGAGAGCGATTGGTTGAACTTTTAAAGCAAGGTCAATATGAGCCGATGCCAGTTGAGAAGCAAGTGCTTTCAATTTATGCGGCTGTGAATGGGTTTATGGATAAGTACCCAACAAAATTGGTGGGAAAGTATGAACATGCTTTTTTACAATATCTGGATGAAAAACACCCACAAATTGTTGCATCTGTGAAATCAGAGGGTAAGATTTCTGACGACACGAAAGAAAAACTAAATACGTTATGCCAGGAATTCGATGAATTATTTTCAATACAAGTATCACAGTAGGACTGGAGTAAAAAGGGTAGTGTAATGGCTCAGCTGAAGCACATTAAAACACGTTTGACGAGTGTTAAAAACACTCAGCAGATTACTAAAGCAATGAAAATGATTGCTGCAGTCAAGCTGAGGAAGGTTCAACATTTGGTCGAAGCCTCACGTCCTTTCTCTGATCATATTTTGGATATGATATATCCTTTATTTGCTGAACGTGAACCGACGGATCTCAGCCCCTACTTGAAAAGGCAGTTTGTGTTAGACGGTCAAAATCCACAAACGGTGCGACTGATTGTAGTGACTGCTGATAAAGGGCTGTGTAGCTCTTATAATACAAATGCGATACGAACGGCTGAGCAGGAGCTTGAAGATCTGCTTGCGCAAGGCCATCGCGTTACGATTGATGTTGTGGGCAAAAGGGGTGCCGATTATTTTAAAAAGCATCATAAAGCGCGCTTTGGTACCTTCCATGAAGATATTGGGCGTCAATTTACAAGAGATCTTTCAATCTCATTGATGAAAACGTATCGTCAAGATTATTTAAACGGGGAATTTAATCATATTATTTGTGTGTTTACAGAATTCGTTTCTACGATGACACAAAAAGTGCGCACAAAAACATTACTCCCCATTCATCCAGGTCTTTTATCAAAGGAGCATGCGACGCCACATGCTAAAACTATGGCTCCATTCCTGGTTGAACCTGAACCTAAAACTATGGCTGAAGAGCTTATAGGAACTTTTTTGGATACGCGATTTTATCAGGTTTTGTTGGATAGTATTGCGAGTGAACACGGTGCACGAATGATGGCAATGGAAAACGCCACAAAAAATGCAAAAGACATGATTTCTAAATTGAATAGAAAGTATAACCAACAGAGACAAGCAAACATTACGAGTGAAATTTTAGATATTGTCGGCGGGGCGGAAGCTCTAACGTAATATTTGGAGAAAACGTATGGCTGAAAGTCAAAAACATATTGGAACAGTAGTACAGGTTATGGGACCTGTTGTGGATGTTGAGTTTGAAGGTGGAGAGCTGCCTCAAATTAACAACGCACTGGTAACCTCAAACATTTCTATTAATGAAGCTACTGATAATTTAACCCTCGAAGTTGCTCAGCATTTAGGTGAGCAAATGGTTCGAACCATTGCGATGGATACGACGGATGGGTTGGTTCGTGGACAAGCGGTACGAGATACCCAGGCCCCGATCCAGATGCCTGTGGGCCGAGAAGCCTTGGGTCGTATTTTGAATGTGGTTGGAGAGCCAGTAGATGAAAAAGGCCCTGTTAATACAAAAACAAAACTTCCCATTCACCGTGAACCACCTACGTATGTTGACCAGAGTGTTTCTGTCGAGCCGCTTTGGACAGGGATCAAAGTTGTTGACCTGCTTGCGCCGTATGCAAAAGGGGGTAAAGTTGGTCTCTTTGGTGGTGCAGGTGTTGGTAAGACCGTTATTATTCAGGAGCTGATTCGAAATATTGCGGTTGAGCATGGAGGTTTTTCTGTCTTTGCAGGGGTTGGCGAACGAACCCGAGAAGGGAATGACTTATGGAATGAAATGAGTGATTCCGGTGTGCTCGAAAAAACGGCCTTGGTGTTTGGGCAAATGAACGAACCCCCGGGCGCCCGTGCACGTGTGGCTTTGTCAGCTTTAACGATGGCTGAATATTTTCGTGACGAAGAAGGGCAGAACGTGTTGTTGTTTGTGGACAACATCTTTAGATTTACACAAGCTGGATCTGAGGTATCTGCGTTGTTAGGCCGTATCCCAAGTGCAGTTGGATATCAACCAACTTTGGCTACTGAGATGGGTGGTCTGCAAGAACGCATTACGTCAACAAACAAAGGATCGATTACATCCGTCCAGGCCATTTATGTGCCTGCGGATGACTTGACGGATCCCGCGCCTGCGGCAGCGTTTACCCACTTGGATGCGACGACAAACTTGTCACGATCTATTGCTGAATTGGGAATTTATCCTGCAGTAGATCCTTTGGCGTCAACTTCACGATTATTGGCTTCAGAAATTGTCGGTCAAGAGCATTATGATATAGCAAGATCTGTACAGACAGTGCTTCAGCGGTACAAGGATCTTCAAGATATAATCGCAATTTTAGGGATGGATGAATTATCTGAAGAGGATAAGTTGACCGTTGCGCGAGCGCGTAAGGTTCAAAAATTCTTATCACAACCTTTCTTTGTAGCCAAAGAATTTACGGGGCGTGAAGGGCGATATGTTCAGGTGAAAGACACCATTGAAGGGTTTAAAGCGATTCTCGCTGGAGAGTGTGACGCAGTGCCTGAGCAAGCTTTTTATATGGTTGGAACCTTGGAAGAAGCGTTAAAAAGTGCTCACGAGTTGAGCCAAAGCTAAAGAGAAGAGATGAAGTTTTCACTGTACGCGTTAGAAGAGCATGTGGCTATAGATTGGGATGTCGATGAAGTGACATTCCATGGGCCTAAGGGACAGACGAATATTCTCCCGGGGCATGCGCCTTTGGTTTCGACTCTTTCTGTGGGTGAGTTAAGTTGTATTAAGTCTGATGATAAGAAAGTTCATCGATTTGCAGTTTCACATGGATTTATTCAAATTCAAGAAGATGAGATTGTTGCCTGCGGGTATACAATTGAACGCCCTGAAGCGATCGATGTGAATCGAGCCAAACAGGCAAAGCAGAGAGCCGTTGAGAAGTTGAAAGGGCTGATTGAATCTGAAGAAGAGTTCAAAAAACATGAACTCAAATTACAGCGCGCAGTGATTCGTCAACACCTAGCAAAAAAAGACTAGCCAACCCTTAACCGTACACCTTGTCATCCCTTCCCCTGCCTCCGCAGTGATCCCTCTAAAAACACTAGTCCTGTGCATCAACTTGTTTTAGATATTCGATGGATTTTTTTCTTCGGTTAAGAATTGCATTAGTTTGTGTAGACCATTTTCTAGGTCAGGATCACGAGTATCAAGTTCTAGAATTGTTTGAACACGGCTAAAATTATTTTTTTCGTTTTATAGATATAAAAGGTCCTTGTGCATCTTTACCAAGTGAGGCTTCAGTTTTTGCGCCATCGTAGTATTTTCGAGCATTTTTTCGAGCACTTTTGACTGAAGCGATGAACTCATCTTTTGATAATTTAAATTTTGGATTTCGAGTATGTTCTTTGATGGCTTGGTGATAAGCATCAAACAAATCATCTGTGGGGAGAGCAGTGTTGAGTGTAGGGCCCATTTTTGGTTTCAGGTTCTTCAGAGTTTGGTCAAGGTGTTTAATCGAACCTTTGTATTGTTGGAGTTGGAGTCGGTAGTCAATGGTTGAGGCAGAAGGTTGATCAAGTAGATGTTCGAGAGAGTGTTTGATGAGTTCGAACTCATCAGAAAGTTGTTCGAAGGAAAATTGACTTAAATCTTGAGTGCCCAATTCACAGGCGTCAACCTTCGCTTTTAGGGTAGATATTCGCTTTTTAAAGGTTTCAAAGTCTTCAATCATACGTCTTACGTATCGGACATGTGTGAAAAGATGTTTAATAACAAAATCTTATATGTTATAAACTGGATACCAATAAAACGGTAATAAAATTAAGCATCTAACCGATAAGTGCCAATAGAAGAAGGTGAATTAAATGGACAAATTTACAAGTAGTTTGGGATGTATGTTATTGGGGTTTGTTTTTTTAACCTCATGCAGCGGCAACAAAGGATCTGGTTCTAAACCAAATCAGCAGAAAGTTAAGCAAGAGAAAAAACTTCAGGAAGAACCAGTCGAATTGAAAAAAGACGAAATTGATGAAGCGAATGGTGGGACAAGCAAAGAAGACAACGGACAAAAAATCGTCGCCACGAATGGTAAACAAGAAGCCAAAGATGCTTTATCAGAAAAAAAAGATAACACCTTAGAATCACCCACTCCTCAACCGCCACTCAAGCAAAATCAATTTGATGTAAAAGAATCCCTTCCTTTTCCAAGGTACGGTCGGCGTGTCATGTGCATGGATGATTCGTGCAAGCAACTTTTACTTCTCGGAGATAATGCGGATGAAATTATTGATCAAGATGGAAAGTTCATCAAACAGTTGGCCGTTCGCTATGGCTCTAACTACGAAGAATACGCAGATGTCGGATTGAAGTACTATATTCGATCAACTGCTTCTAATTCGCTGGATATATTTGATTATTCGGGTACGCTTGTTGGGGAAGTTAATACCAGATCAGATATTTCAAGGCAAGGGACTTCTATTTCAGGATCTTGGTTAGGTTCAATTCGAAAACAGTATGAGGAAAAGGATCAAGCGATAGGGGTTTGGCATGTAGATCAATATAAGGAGTCAACAAAGTCTCAAAGTGCACTCTACTATATTCCTGTCCCAGGAAAAAATGAAACGAATTTTAAAAAAGAGGATGTTCGAGTTGGTATGGCGGATGGCAAGCTTGCCGCCAGTATATCTGATGGTTCAATTTGGATTTGGGATATTACTAAAAAAACCAATAAGCAGCATGGCCCATTTCAGCATCCTTTAACGCCCGCGAAAAAGGGATACAGTGAACCGAAAATGTTCAATCTTGCATTATCGGGGAACATGAAGAGTGGCTACTACATGGTTAGCCTATCAAGTGAATCGAAGTTTTTGGTTTGGGATGTCACAGATTCCAAAAACCCATCAGTTCTGCACACCGAAGAACTAGCTTGCAGCTATGTTGATGAATTAGCTTTTGAAAAACAAGTACGGCCGAATGGACGGCCTATGTTTGCATTCGTATGCGGAAAGAAATTTCAGATATGGGAAATCCGGTTAGATGAAGATAAAACAATTGTTAAGGTAGCTGAGATTGATCTGCCTGAGAATAGATTGAGGCATCTTGCAATACGAGGAGATTATTTAATGTCCACAGGACGCTTCGCTAATGTGATCCAAGATTTACATATTTGGAATCGAAAAACGAAGAAGGGGAAAGTGATATCAGCATTGCCTTTTTCATACTCGTCCTCTGAGTACTATGGCATAAAAGGAGATTATGTACTGTTACAAAAAAATATTTATGCAAGCTCAACAGGCCAATTGATGACTCACCACGATGCAGATGGGATCTCCAGTTCATTTTATTTTGATCATGAATATATGTATCGGTTTAGCTCTTTAGATCAAAAAACACGTACGAGGTCTCTTCATGCCTATCAATTAGAAGAGGGAAAAAATAAGAATTCTATAAAATTTACTGAAAACAAAAATGTGGTTTTAGATTCAGTTCTTTCGATTCCAGAAAAAGCGAGAAAACATAATGACGATATATATTTTAAAAACAAGACCTTTGTATTTGTGACAAAGGACAAAACAGAAGACTATACAGTGTATGCATCAGTGCATCATGTTGGTTTAAAAAACAAAAAGAAAAAGTTAAAAAAACCTCCTCTTTTAAAATTGAAAAATATTGAGATACAAGATGTAGCCATACTCAACAATGGATTCATTTTTTCGGGATGCCATCGGAAATTAGAGGGGAGCTGGCATCCAGATTATTTAGGAATGTGGTATTGGGATGGAAATTCTGAGCATCAAGCCAAATCGATTTTTGAGACCGAAAAACCAATCCGTGGATGTTTTGGAAGAGTGGCGATATCTGAGAAAAAAAACAGTTTCATCTCATTTGGAAGATATGGAAACAGAAAAATGTATGTAGTCGATATTTCTAATATCTCGAATGCAAAAGTAACAGAAATAACGAATAAAAGTTATTTAGAACATAGGCCGAAAGGTGAAGTCACATTGATGACATTTTGGCGAGACTTTCTCATTACTGGAAGTAGCGATAATACCCTGCGATTTTGGACTATTACAAAAAATAGTGCGACACACATTCAAACCACAAAGGTGAATTCAGATCGTTTTTTTAGGGATATCTTGTCAACGGATGAAAGTGATACCCTGCGATTACTTGGAATGTCACACGTCAATCCAGAGATCATTGAGATTAAGAAAGTAGGCGAGTGAAGTATTATAACGGATCCCTGCCTAGTTCATACAGGATGCATTGTAGAATTCACGTAGACGGCTGAAGAGGCCCCAATTTACGACGCTTTGGGTCATATAGTAATCATTGAATTTTAATGTGAACACAGCGTCTAGGACTCTTTTTTTGAGCAATGCCATCCGTTTATGAGGCTTTGCTTTTGCAATGCTTTCTGCCAACTCAAGCCATTGCTTTGCGTGGAGTTGAAACGATTCTTCGGGTAGTTCCCTGATAGCAACCTTCAGATGATTAAGTGAGACGTTTCTAACTGTAAAGTTGGTAGTCTGTTCAAGTGCAAAAATCCAAGTAAGGGTAATCACACGTTGCATGGGGTTGAGTTGGCCCTCATAGAAAGTGTTAAAAGAAGGCATGGTTCTGAGGGGAGTTTTATCTAAAGCATCATTAAGAACCTGAAGGATTTTCATCGCATGCAAATTAAAGTGTTTAGCTTTTAATTTTTGGTAGGATAATTCTTCAAGCATCAAAATGGCATGGCCGAACAACCACGTTCTAGGTTGGCTGTCTTTGTCATACAATGAAAGAGCCTCTTTTAGGTAATTAGATGAAACATCATCAGGTCTATGGCCAGCATGAATGCTTTGAGCTTCTGTGATATACGAAAACGCACGAACATCATTGGGGTCAGCACTTTCGATTATTTTAATCTGGACTCGATCGAGCTGCTCAGGTGTTGATCCTGGCGAGGGTAAGGGGATAATGAGCCGATGGGCTTTTTTATCTTTGAGGATTTTTGGCATATTAACAATATGAACATGTCGATCATCTCCCTTGTATGAAATGCCGTACGCATTTACGGTGTCTGGCACATAGGTTCTAAACATAATTTTTCCAAGTAGGGTATCCATATTGGGATCACTATGTTTTTGAAGAGCCTCCTCAAGGGCTTTTTGCCGTTCTATTGATAACATTTCAATTGTGGGTGTGAGCTTTGGCCATCTTGAATTAAGAGGTTCTGTAACAGGATGATTGGTATAAAATTGTGCGTTTTTTCCCAAACGTTTATTCATGTGTCCCGGCATTATTTCATATGCATGTGTGTCAACGGGCCCCCCTTCGGACCGTGGGCCGGCCATACTAATGAGCCAACTGTTGGCCAATTTACCATCATCGACATATTGTTTAAGGCGATTTTCTGCTTCGGTTAAGGTATTTGAGGTTCTTAATATATCTTCCATGATGGCAAGGATAGGTGTGGATTTTTTGCCCAAATAAATACTGTCTAACGGCAATACTTGAAGCGCAATGTACACCCCCTTTTCGTTCATGCCATTGACGCCAGGTGCATGTACGCCTAAAGATCCAAAGAATGAATACTGCATCCCAGAATCCGGATGAAAATGGATGACAGACTGAAGTCCTTGCCACCTTTCACCACTATCGAATTCAAAATTACGACCTAAGAACAAGGTTTGTTCATCAACACGATGTAAAGCAGTTGAACACCCCATCCCACAGTGGATTGTCGGATCACTCTTCGGGAATAAAACTCCTGGAATGAGCTGCCCTTTATCAGGATAAATAAACCCTTGAATAATTTGTTTCAGTGAATAATGTCTACCGAGGCTGCTATGTAAACCTTGGATACCCTCTCTCATAAAAGGAGACATGTTTTTAATTTGATGTCTGCTTAAATAGTTGAGTCCAGAGTTAAAGAGGTTTCCTAAAAACAAAGATTTTCCTGGCATCGCATTCGAAAACATATCTGGATAATTATTTAGAAAAAAATGTAACGAATGATCTAAGCTGCCTTCCATGACATGCTTTAAATATTCACCATGTTGTTTTCCCATCTCTTCAGAGGAGCCAAACACATGAAGCACGTGCAAGCCATCGTATACGTTGGCATAAGCTTTATTATTGGGGGATTGCCAGGTTTCATCTGGTTTTGCCTCGTCACCGTAACTGAAGGGACTGATGAGAAGGCATAAAGCAATAACCCAGGAGGCGTAGGAAAAAAGATAACGTTTGAAAGATCCTATAACCTCCACAATTTCCATCCGTGGAGTTTTCATGAGGTCTCTTTAATTATAAGAAATTCATATGCTTAAATAAAAGAAAGCAATGTGTAAGCTTTTTCCATTATCTTTGAAAAATGGTCTAGGAGCTATGTTCTAGCATAGGTCCTCGAGGAGTTTTGCATGAGTATTGATGTCACGGTCTGAAATAATAACCAAATCATGACCTGCGACTAGTGTTTTTGAAACTGATTCGGATAATTGTTCTTGGATTGCGCCCATATTTAAATCATCAGAGATAATAAGTCCTTTAAATTCCAAGTGTTCTCTTAAGAGTGTATGTGTGATTTTTTGGGAATAGGTTGCAATATCTTGGGTGTCAAGATTTGGACACATGATATGACTTGTCATAACAGTGCCTACGTTAGCCTCAATTGCAGATTTAAAAGGAACCCAGTGCGTGGATTCAAAAATTTGTTTCGGGTCAGTTGTTTCAATTGGTTTTTTATGAGGGTCACGAGTTGCAGAACCGATGCCTGGAAAATGTTTGGCACACGCTAGGACGCCTGTACCTTGGTGGCCTTTGATGTAAGCAGCTATCAAAGTTGCAACAGTTTCAGGGTCGGAAGAAAAAATTCGAGAAGATAAATAATCTGGGGTTTGCGGAGTGGAGACATCACAAACGGGCGAAAAATTTAAAGTGAACCCTAATTCTTTTAAAGTAAGCCCCATTTGTTCACCGATTTTAAACAGCTCAGAAGTGGAAGCGGTTTTACCTAGTTCGTTGGCATGGGGGATACGTTGACAAGGATCCGGAAGTCGATCGACCAGCCCACCTTCATAATCAATTGCCAAGATTGGAGGTGTCAGATTGAGTGTTTGGTAAAGTTGTTTTAGATCTGTGAGTAAAGTTTTAATTTGTTGGACATCGTTCAGGTTATCTTTAAAAAAGATGAATCCCGCTGGGGTGTGGGATTTAATAAAACTCTTGACCTCATGTGTAACAAAAAGTCCAGGGAATCCTAAAATAAATGAACGGCCTGAAATATGTGCTTTCATTGTGCCTTCTTTTTCATCCAGGCCTGATCAAGAGCCATGCCAGATAAATAAAATCCCATTACCAAAAATAAAATCATAGTACCAGGTACCAATGTAGCGTGTGGCGCTGTTAAGAGGACTTCTTTGCCCGTATAAATTAAGCGCCCTAGGCTTAAGGTTTCTTCGGACACACCCAACCCTAAAAAACTAAGGGTGCTTTCGACAATAATGATGCCTGAGAGTTGGAACGCACCTTGTACGATCAAGAGTGGCAAAATATTCGGCAGAATATGTCTAAAAGCAACTCTCAAAGATGAACAACCGATAGCCTTTGAAGCAAGGATAAAATCTTGGGATTGAACTTGAAGAGATGCCGCGCGGGCTAAACGACAAAAAGGTGCCCATCCTGTTACACACAAAATAAGCCATGTGCTAAACAACCCTTGCCCAACAAATGCACTGAGGGCAATGGCTAATAAAATACTGGGAAAACTCAGAAATAAATTGGTGACCAGCATGATGCCATGGTCCCAGCGATTTAAGGATTGGCTTGCATACAGACCAAGTGGAATGCCAACACACATTGAACACAGGCAGACGAGTAGAGAAAGTATAATGGCAATTTGTGAACCCGCCAATACATGATAGAAAAGATCAATTCCATTTTCTCCCTTACCGAGTGAACCGCATAGCCATGGTGAACAGAAGGCATTCGAAAGATCAATGGCGTCTAGAATGTGTTGCGGAATAAAATATGGAACAGTTAGGAGTAGCGATACGATACACAGAAATCCGAGCAAGAAAGTTTTTTCAAGTTTGTTCATGATCAGCTGCAGCGTTGAGGCGGGGGTCGACCCAGCCATTCATCATATCTACTAAAAAATTAATGATAGCAAAAGTAGCAGTGAAACATAAAATAAGCCCTTGGATTAAAGGGTAGTCACGTTTTTCTATGGCACTAAAAAAAAGCGAACCGATCCCCGGCCAATCAAAAATGGTTTCTGTAACAACAGCTCCCGTGAGAACAACGGCCAGTTGGAGGCCTACTAAATTGATGAGTGGGATCAGTACATTCTGGATGGCATGCCGAACAAGCACTTGGAAGGGAGAGTTCCCTTTTGCAAAGGCCACTTGAATATACATTTTTTTCTGCTCGGTGATGAGTCCGACATAAGTCATTCGACTTAAAATAGCAAACAAGCTCAGGCTTAACGTGGCAGCGGGGAGAAAAACATGACTCAAGGAGCCTGTGCCCGAGACGGGGAGAATGGGCAATAAGATACAAAATAATAGAATCAATATGGGGCCTAGCAGGAAGTTCGGTGTGGATTGGCCTAGGATTGATATACCTAAAAAAGCCATATTTAGAGTAGGAAAACGTGCTAACCAAGTAGCCAAAATACCAGACCCTAATCCTAAGATGAGGGTCAGTAGAATAGAAACGAGTGCCAGAAAAGTTGTTTTGGGGAATCTATTGAGAATGAGTGAGAGAACAGGCTCGTCATAGCTGATTGAATTGCCTAAATCACCACGGGCCAGACCAGAGATATAGTGCTTAAATTGCGTGAATAGAGGTAGATTTAGGTTCAAAGTCTCACGAAAGGCTTCTTTTTGAGCGGGGGGCGCATCGGGTCCCAGAATTAAATCAGCAGGATCACCGGGGGTTAAATGCATTAAAAAAAAGCTAAGCAGAATGGATAATGCGAGGGTCAGTATGAAAAATGCCCCTTTTCTTTTGTAATATCCAAACATGGGTTACCTTTGGGATGTAGTATACCCCTGAAAAAGTTCAAACAAGGTATCTAAGGGTTCCCAATGTTCGCTGGGGACTTTCTGCTGCCATGGGATTTGGGATAGGGTTTGTAGAGCTACTTCAAAATAGTCTTTATAGTCAGGCCGTACGTCATTTGAAAGACGGAGAAAATTTCCTAATATTTTACAGAGCCTGAGAGCTACATTGAGCCAAATATCTGGTGAACTGAGAGTCTTATGGTGGGTGCAGAATAAATGGACAAGTGATTGTGCGGTGTCTGGTGAGGCCTGAAAAAAACCTCTGTCCGCAATGAGTGAGGCGATGTCGTAGCTCTCAGGTCCCAATCGTGGGTCATGGTAATCAATGACCCGAACCTGATTTTCATAAGTCATAATGTTTTCCCAATGGAAGTCATGATGTGTAAAAACTTGCGGTAAGGCATGGAAGTGAGTGATGAGTGTGCCTATCCAATTTTGGACAATTTCAAACCCAGATTTATGAGGGAGAAAAGTAAAAAAATCATTTAATTCGGATGAATTAGAGCCTTCTTCATAAATAGAAGTAATACTCAAGGCTTGGTCAGTGGATATCTTTTGGATATTCAAGATTTGACTGCAAATTTCGGTGAAGTGGTGTGCAATTGAAGGGCTGCAGTTTTTTAAATGTGTGGTACCCAGATCCTCAAATAAGATGTGTGAATTGTGGTGGGCTAATATATGAGGAATAGCCACACCGGCTTTTTGATATAAAGCATGAAGGGTAAGTAAATGGGCCAGAGTTTCTTCTGCGCCTATTTTACAAAGAAGAGCGGTTTGGCCTTGAGGCGTGTGTAAACGATAGTATCTTCTTGAAGAGGCATCGGGTTGCAAGGGCGTAATACGGAAAGACTTCTCAAAACCAGGAACGGTTTTAATCCAGCGAGTTTCATGGTTGGATAAGTAATGCGTACCCATAATTGACAAAGTGGGATGTCTTTTGAGACAATAAATTCAAGATATCAAATCTACCCGGACTGTTCTATGTCTTTTTTGAAACAAACATATCTAATCATCAGCCTACTCGGAGTGGGACTTTTTGTCCAAGACGCCGTGGCTGCCCCTTTTGATTTGAAGTGGTACGCGTTGGATGAGGTTTCATCGGGTGTAGGTGCGGCTGGTGTGCCTTTGAGTGAATCGATTGTATACAAAAACCTGCCAGAAGAAATAGACTATGGAACTTTTTCGTATGCAGAATTGAGCAAACGCGCTGATATGCTTATTGCGTTGTCAAATGGCGAGCCGGTAGACAACGCCCGTCTTGCGTTTCAAGAAGAAGAGCTTTCAGGTTCGTTCAATTTAGATTCATATGTGGCTTCTAAGCAAACTCCACTGAATAATACTGGCGAAGTGTCTGGGCAACCGAACCTGTGTGACGGACTCTGGGTATCTCATGAAGTTGCGTTAACCTTAGCCTCATTACCTGCATTAGATGCAATGCCTCTAGAGCAGACTGAACAGCAATTCGGTGCATGTATCCGGACTTTGGATATTTCGCATGAGAATCGAACGGATTATATGTGGGGAAGATATCGACTCAGTGTCATTGGCAGGGCATTACAAGCACAGGTCTCGCTTGACCAGGTTGAACACTATTTCGAGAGTCGAACAACAGTCGTGTATATTCCGCATTGGGAGTTGTTGTCGCCTGATGGGTTAGATGTATGGGTAGATGGACAGCCTGTTGCTTCAAAAATTATATCAAATCAAGCTTCAACAGGGGCTTGGGTCCTTTTAAACTTGTCGCCTGGACAGGTGTATCAAATCAGATTAGAAGCGCTGGGTTATGCCCCCCGAGAAATTTTTGTCGACCGAGTTAACACAAAGCATGCTCTGATTGTGATGGGAACAGAACCAGCCGTGACTGGAGCAATCTCTGATCATGAGCAGGTCAAGCTTGTGACTTTAAACCTAGAGCCTGTAGCGCCCAGCAATGTCTTTCATTATGATTTAGGTCAGAGTCGGTTCTTGCCGTTTGCGATGAGTACAATTAAGTTGAAAAACGTTGGAACCCCGTCTGTATTTGATGTCTTGTCTCGGCGGCCTTTTTTTTGGTATCGCGGACAGAAAGCACGCGCCTATCATTTGAAATCACATTTAGCGTTACTTGAAGAAGCTTATGCGGAGAAAGTATCAGATCGTGTCATGGTGGTTGTGAGATCCGATGAGGCACACGAACCGATCATTACTCGGTTCAGCTCTCAGGGGGGACGAATCCAAGTCGTGCCAACGGGAATATTTCGTGCACCTGGGGATATGAAGGCGTACGTGATTGAGCCAAAAGAGGGCGAATATTGGATAGATGACAAGATAGTGACTACCCTATCGGGGTATGACGTTTTGATCACACCATAGTGCTTCATAAGAATTAATGGCATAATAGATTACACATGGCTTCTCAAGGAAATTGGCTACTACTTGCCCGCTATGCTCTGAAGCATCGCTTATCTGTTTCTACCGTACGTCGGTATATCAAAAAAAATAAGGTAACCTATCGCTTTTTAGATCATAAATACTACATCAAAGATGAAGCAGTTGAGGGGGCACAGGGAATGACACCACAAGAAACTCGGAGCGAAGAAGGGGTAAAGCAGTTACTCGAATTTTGTAAACAGCTGATTCATGAAAAAGAAAAAATGTACCAAGATCTTTTGAAAGATAAGATTAGAGAAATCGCCAGTCTGAAAGAACGATTATCTGAACAACGAATGCTCATCAATATTATGGAAGAAAAACTCCATCAAGGCCAAAGACCTAGCGGAGCCATCTAGAGTTTGTGGATCCCCGCTCCCTCGCTTACGTTCGTGTCGGGGATGACAAATAAACAGGTGAAGCGGGAAAAAATATTTATTTGGCTAAAGCGTACCAAGCAGTTTGGTAAATCAGGAATGTTTCTTCAGCGGTAAATGATGTCGCAAGATGAGGCGAAGAAGACTGACATGCTCCTTGACTTAGCAATTCAACAAAAGATTCTGAAAGTAAATTAGATAAGGAATGCATGTGGTGTTTCAATGCTTTTGAGTCAGACTCAAGGTAGAGCAGACAGGCCAATTGCCACGCTTTAGAATAGGCTTTCTGGGTTAAAGCATAGGCCAATGCCTTTTTTTTCTGTTGGACGGTCAAAGTTTTTTTGAGGAGTTGTTCGGCAGAGATTGTTTTTCGTGTCAAATCTGAGAGAGCTAATCGTTCCTTGAGATTATCACGCGCGGATTTGATAGCACGATCGAAGGTCATTGATTTTGCTAAGGCACCTACATAACGGATAGGGGCCCAGCCTTTTTGATTAGGTGCAAAAGGGTCTTGAATATAGACCCAAACCTCATCTCCAATGTGCTTTTTTTCTAAAGTTGTGACCGTTTGCCCAAAAAAGAAAGTAGAGCCGAGTTGAGTAGATGTGGGATTAAGCCGTGTCTTCAATTTTGATGCAAGCACTAACCTAAAATCCGATGACTTAACGGGCAAAGCAGTGCCTTCTACACTAGATGCAAAGAGTGCAAAAAAAAGTATAAACAGGGTGTTATTGAGATATTTCCGGTTGCGGCACTGTTTCATGGTCATTGTCATCAATCAGGGATAAGGAGTCTTGTTCAACAGACTCAGCTCTTAATAGAGCAAGATGCCGATCACAGATCGACTTGAGATCATTCAATATGATTTGCTTTTGTTTTTGTAAGCGAACCAAATCTTGTTCTAAAAGCCCCTTTTTGTCATGTGCTTTCTCAATAATTTGAGTTGCCTCATGTTTAGCAGCTTCAACGATTTGATTTTTTCGCTCTTGTGCCTCTTGATCCATTTTGTGCGAATAGTTGTTCACCATTTGCATAGTTTCTTTTAAGGCACGTTCTTTTTCCTCAAAACTCTTCAAGGTGATATTAGAATTGGAAAGATCACGTTCAAGTTCAGAAGCCTTTTCGTTAGCGACTTCGAGTTCTTGGTTCAGTTCTTGAATATGTTCATGGACATCTTGGGGGTGTAACCCACCAAATGCTTTTTTTCTAAAGTATGTACTTTCTCCCATAATACTTTATATTTTACCTTATTTTTGTAGATATGAGGAACTAATCCTATGTTTTATCTCTGGGCCCAAAAATTGTGGTCCCCAGTCGAACATGGGTAGCGCCAAGCTCAATAGCAATTTTGGCGTCTTGACTCATGCCAAGGCTAAAGATTTTGAATTGTGGGTGAGCCTGTTGAATGCCTCGGAATAAAATCATGGTTTCTCTGAAGGTGTGGGTGGTTGCTTCGGACCAGAGATCTTTAGAAGAAAAGAGAATAGGATTTGGGCCGATGACCATACCACCTACTATAGGCAGGGTATGGAATTGTTCAAGGAGGGTTTGAAGCGTGTTGGATGCTAATCCCTGTTGATTGGGATCCTGGGTAGCATTAACTTGCAAAAGCATGTTGGGGATGGGTGCTCCAGAAGTTTGATAGGCAAGAAACTTATCGAGGTGGCTCTGTTTTCCAACACTGTGAACCAGTTCGATATCTGACCGGCAGAGATGTTTGATTTTGTTGGATTGAATGGGGCCGACAAAGTGGATAAATACATCAGACTTATCTTTGAAAAATGTTAGGGTTCGCTCAAGACCGTCAAAGTAACTTTCGCCGAAATGGCGGTATCCTGCATCATAGGATTGTGCCAATTTCGAATTTGGTTGTTTTTTGGAAATGGCCACAATAGTTACACGTTTAGCAGCTGTTTTTGGGTCACATAATTGTTTAATCAAGGTGGTGTAGTTGGTCATAAGATTCTCTTTGCCTCTAAATCATCTATAAGTGCAGATATAGGTAGTCCAATAATATTTTCCAAGTCAAAGTGGGTTTTTGGAGGCATGACCCACCGATTGGCCAAAAAAACCTCAACATGGATCGCCCCAGCCATATGCCTAACTGTACTGTAGTGATTATCCAGATAGCGGATTATATCTGATTGGCTGTTTGGGCAAAATTGCAACCGGCTCGTATGGTGATACATAAAGGTGTGGAGAAGTGTTTGATTCTCATAGAGCCCGCCTTTACAGCAAGTGGTGATCAGAGGCGGTGTTTTTATGTATGATTCAAACCACTTGTGAGTTTGTGCTAAAGATAAAGGTTTAAAACGAGCATGTCCATGATCATAGACGACTGTATCGCAAACCACCCCTATAAACCGATTCCATAGAGTAGTATCAAATCTTTTCCACATTTGAAGAGAAGGAACAACGGCTTGCCACTTTAAGTCAATATTTTCGATATGTTGGGGATGGGGGATTATGGAAGAGCTAACATCCCACGGTTCCTCATCGTAAGTCAAGTATTTTTTGGACAAAAGGGTTATCATAGGCCTCGTAAGTAAGCATAAGGCTTGGCGTGCAACACTGCTTGAACAAAGTATGATCCTAGGGGGATTAGCCATAAATATATATTGTTTTATAGTTAAAATTAATTAGTTGACTTTTTGCTTAATTATTGATACAAATAATAACACGGATGAACGTAATGGAGGGAAATCATGGCGAATTTTAAAGTAGGTGATAATGCTGTGTACCCATCCCATGGAGTGGGGCGCATTGCCAGTATTGAACATCGTGAAATCGATGGACAAACTAAATCTTTTTATATCCTGCAAATGTTAGAAACGGGTATGAAAGTCATGGTTCCGATGGATAAGGTAGAATCTGTTGGGTTAAGGCAAATTATTTCCAAAAAAGCGGTTTCAAAGGTTCTTGATATATTAAAAGGCAGAGATAAGAAAATTGACAACCAAACATGGAATCGTCGATATCGTCAATATATGGAAAAAATTCGCACCGGATCTCCTTTTGAGATAGCGAGTGTGTTACGGGACCTGTACCTCTTAAAATCAGACAAAGATTTGAGCTTTGGAGAGCGTAAAATGTTGGATACGGCCAAAAGCTTTTTGGTCAAAGAAATCTCTATCGCTAAAGAGATTGACGAAGGCGAGGTCGAAAAACAAATCACCAATATTTTTGGTACTTGCTAGGACGCGTCCTAGAACTAGGCCCAGATTCAAAAATAGCTTCTATTCGATTCAGTTGCAGTTTGCCAACTCATAGTATTCGGCTGGAAATACTCTCAATTAAGGCCGGTAAAGGAACTTTCAATTTATAGGCTGAGCTGGTAAAGTTAGCGTCTATGCGAGTACGATTTGCGCCAAGTCCAACGGGGGATTTGCATCTAGGGGGAGCCCGAACGGCTCTCATGAATTATGCATTCACCAAAGCCCATTCAAATGGAAAATTTATTTTACGAATTGAGGACACGGATCAAGAACGGTCTTCAAGAGCTTCTGAAGAGGCTATTTCAAAAGCGTTAAAAGCGTGTGGAATTCTATGGGATGAGGGGCCAGATTGTGGTGGAGCATTAGGTCCTTATCGCCAGAGTGAACGTTTAGATATCTACAAAAATCACATTGATACTTTATTGGAAAATCGAAAGGCCTATCGGTGTTTTTTTACGGATGATGAATTAGCTCAGATGAAAGAAACCTCTGGACAAAAAATATTTCGGTTGCCAGATACGTATCGATCATTAACCCAGGACGCAGCGCAAAATCTCGTTGATCAGGGAAAGCCGTACACGATTCGACTAGATGTATCACAGTGTGCGTCCGAGTATACATTTAAGGACATGCTAAAGGATAGTGTTGTGCTGCCATCTCTGATGGTTGATGACTTCGTTATTTATCGTAGTAATGGATTTCCGACGTATAACTTTGCAGCTGCAGTGGATGATCACTTAATGGAGATGACGCATGTCATCCGTGGAGAAGAGCATCTCTCAAATACTTTGCGCCAACTTATGGTTTATGATGCGTTTGATTGGGTGCCTCCAACCTTTTTGCATATGCCTTTGATTATGGGGAGAGATGCAGAGGGGAATCCATCAAAACTAAGCAAACGGCATGGTGACGTTTCTGTTTTGACTTTTTTGGAAAAAGGCGTACTTCCTGAGGCTTTTACCAACTATCTGTTGACTCTGGGATATACATATCCCAACAACGTAGAAATGTACTCACTTGATGAGTTAATCTCAGGGTTTGATTTGCAGTATTTTTCGAAGAGCGCAGCGTTTTGGGATATCAAAAAATTATATTGGTACAACACAGAGTATCTCAAACAGATGTCAGACGATGATTTTTTTGATCTGGCTAAAAAATACCTGACACCAGAGACGGTTCCTGAGAATTTCTACAACGCACTTGAAACATTCAAAGCATGCATTGTGTACTATAAGGCGCACATTGAACTCTTGAGCGAGTTGCCAGAACACCTTGCGTTGTTTTTTGATCCCGCTCAAGAATTATCGAATGAATCCAAAACTTATTTATCTGATGCCGAAAACGCCGAAGCCTTTTGGCGTGTACAGGATGCTCTCTTGGAGCTCATCCGACCAGACTGTGTATTTAGCGAGGTGTTGAATCAAGTCAAAGAAAAAACGGGACTGAAAGGGAAACGTTTATTTATGTCAATACGCGTGGCATTAACGAATGCTTCTAGCGGACCTGAGTTGAGTGAAATTGTGGATCGTGTGCCTACTGATTGGTTATTGACACGGCTTCGTGCGTTTAACAGGGAAAGCTGAAAAGCATGGATTTTCAAATTTACGATACTTTAAGTCGGACACGCGTGGTTCTTTCAACTGAGACGTATCGTGTTGATCCTTTGAATATCTACGTATGCGGTCCCACAGTTTACAATTTGATCCATATTGGAAATGCACGGACGTTTTTTTTCTTTGATTGCTTTGTGCGATTTTGTCGGGCTGTGGATATGCAGGTCAACTATGTTCGAAATATTACGGACATTGATGACAAGATCATCAAAAAAGCTTCTGAAGAAAATGGTGATTGCCAGAAAGTCAGTGAAACGTATTTGCAGGCTTTTGAAGATGATATGGCTCATCTGAGTGAATTTATGCCTGACATTTCGCCTAAGGCAACAAACCATATTTCTCAAATGATCTCGTTGATATCTACTTTGATTGATCGAGGGATTGCTTATTCTCTTCGTGATGGGGTGTATTACGACATCAGTAAATTCCCCGATTATGGAAAGTTGAGTCGAAAAAAACAAGAAGATTTACTTTCTGGTGTTCGAATCGATTTGAATGATCAAAAACGAAATCCTGGTGATTTTGTGTTATGGAAATTTGAAAAACCTGGAGAGCCTGCATGGGAAGCTGATTTTGGGAATGGTCGTCCCGGTTGGCACATCGAGTGCTCAGTAATGGCTGACCTACATGCTGAAGGAGATCTGCATATACATGGGGGAGGTGTGGATTTGATTCACCCGCATCATGAAAATGAGATTGCGCAATCTGAGGTCGTTAAATCACCTTTTTCACGTTATTGGATGCATGTCGCTTTTTTGAATATTGGCAAAGAGAAAATGTCCAAGTCGAAGGCCAATTTTATTTTGCTGCGAACATTGCTTGAGTGGTTTCATCCCGAAGTCATTCGGTTTATGCTGCTTTCTGGCCATTACCGAAGTCCACTCAGTTTCAATCAGCAGATTCTGATTGAAAAACATCATGCGCTATGTCGGTTTTACACCTATAAAAAACAAGTCCAGTCCTTTGTCGATCAATCTGGAGGATTGGTCAATATTCCGGCAGATCAAAATTCATTGCTCCAGATTCTCGCTGAAGATATGAACACACCTAAAGTGATAGGGGGCATATTTGATACACTCAAGCGAGCTGCGAAAGAAGTGGCATCAAATAAAGCAAATGAAGCAACGCTAAAACAACTATCGGCGGTTTATGCTGTATCAAAAGTATTGGGTCTATTTGGTTCAATGCCACAAGATTTTTTTGACGCATCTGAGCAGAAGATGTTGTCGAAACTTAAAGTATCTAAGGTGTTTATTGAGGGGAAAATTCTTGAACGTTTAAAAGCAAGGCAATCAAAGGATTATAAAACATCTGACATGATAAGGGATGAATTGCAAAGCCACGGTGTTGTAATTCAAGATTTAGAAAATGAGCAAGTTAGCTGGTGCCTTTCCCCTCAACTGGATTGATCAACTAGAGCGTTCTGCGTTAGTTGCGCAAGATTCTGGCGATATTCCCATTTCGGCAGTTTGCATCGACACATTAACAGGTGGGTATGCAGTTTGTTCAAACAGAGTAGAAAAAATAAGTTCCAGTTTAGCCCATGCAGAATGTCTTGCTCTTAGTGAAATGCAAAATAAATTGGGAACACGATTTCTAACCGATTGTATTTTGGTTTCGACGTTGGAGCCGTGTACGATGTGTATGGGAGCGGCTGCTCAAGCTCGTGTGGCTGGTGTCTTATATTTTTTGAGTGATGAAAAAGGGGGGTATTTTTCTCATCACCGGATTCTTGTTTCTGACAAAGTACCTATGCGTCACATGTTGGGGACGCATACCTGTTGGGTTCGAAAGGTTGTTGGGATCGAAGAACGATTTTTAAACTTATTACAGGTTTTCTTTCAATCCCTAAGAGAATAATAGTCAACTCTCACCCAGACCACGGAGTCTCAGATTAGCTTTGCTGTGTTTGAGTTCTTTTGCTTTTTTGTACCACGCAATTGCTTCATCAAAGTTTCGTTTTTGTGGTTCGGTTTCGTAAATCAATCCAAGTTGGTAGCACGCTTCTTCGATTTTTTGGTTGGCTAATTTTTCGAGTGCAATAATTGCACTTTTGCTTCCCATTCGTGCCGATTGAGCGTAAAGGGGAATAGATTTTTTAAGATTTTTTTGAGCTTCATAGTAACTGCCGAGTGCCATTAAAATTTCTGAATTTTTATGATTTTCAAGTTGAATCAATGCCGGTTTATTTTTTAATTTTATTGCCTTAAGATACCAAATGGTTGCCTCTCGATCGTCGCCTTCTACTTCATGATAAAAATCCCCCAAGGCCATAATAGCCTCGCCGTTTCCCTTCATGGCATATGTTTTGAGTGTATCTATAGCTGTAAAGGTGTCTTTAAATGATGCTTTTATGTATAGAGGGATAGCTTTGCTTATTTGGTTTTCTTTTTCATAAAATTTTGCCAGTTTTACGAGAGCAGCGGTTTCTGTCATTGAGGTGATTTTAGCTTGAGCCAATGCGTGTTTGTTAAGAGCCGACTTAAGATACCATTTTACAGCTTCGTCGTAATCTTCTTCATCTTTATTTACTTCGTGAAATAGCCCAAATAAATAACTTGCCTGTGTGTTTGTTTTTGCTAACCTTTGAATTTCTGAATACGCTGTTTGATTTTCTTTGTGAGCACTTTGTGCATAAAATAAGGCGGCTTTATTTATTTGATTTTCTTTTTCAAGTTTTTGAGCCTCTGTGAGTAGGGTAATAGCTGTTCGATTTTTTGGGTCTAATAATGTACTCGGTAGTATTTCGGAGAGTTCTTTTTTGGCGGTGGGTGAGCCTAATATTTTGGCTTTTTGAAGCCAAGCGATCATTTGCTCATAATCATTATCTTGTTTATTCATTCGATAGTAAAGACTAACAAGAACGCAGGCCTTGGCTAATTTCTCTTGAGTACAAAGGGTTTTTGATTTGTCTCGCGCTTGTGTACTATCTTTGATTATGGAAAGCTCAAGGAATTTCAACCCGTTTTTAGTGTCCTTTTTATTCAATAAATAAGATGCGTATGCATACAAATCTTGGCCTGATCCTATGGATTTTAACTTTTTAATTGCTGGAGGATATCCTTTTACTGAAGCCATGAGATACCAGTGGGATGCCTTTCTTTGGTTTTTATGTTTAAAGATCAATGGAGATTCGTAGTATTGTCCTAACTCATATTGGGTGTGTTTATCGAGACCTGAAGCTAGGTTTTCAAGATGACTTAGTGTTTTATCATGCCCCCCCATCCGCAGACTTTTTAAGTAAAGGACAAATGCCTGTTGTGCATTTTTATCCTTTTGCTCTGCTAAGGTGCCTAATTCTGATATAGCAAAGGCGTTGCCAATTCTTTGAAGGTTTAGAAGACTAACTTTTGCTTTGGGATTACTCAGAAGTGCGGCAGACCCGTAATAACTCGTTGCATGGTCAAATATTTTGAGTTTTTCGAGTGCGGTTCCTACTTGATACAAAACATCTTTGTCTTTTTGATGGATGGCAGTGGTCCCGGCATCGATATAGGTTTGAACAATCGTTTTTTTAGCTGCACCGTGGGACCGTTCAATGCGTTGTGCTTTTTCCAATAGCTCTTGTGCACTCTTAAGATTAGGTATAGATGGGATGTGTTTTTTATTATTTTGGATGGCTAAGGGTGGGGTAAGTATACGTTTAATGGACGTTGCTTTCCCCTTCATCAAAGACGTTTTTTTTGAATGACATCCAGTAGTTACAATACTTATACCGAATATGATTACAGCTATGTGATTGATCTTCATTAATTAAGGTATCGGTTTGATATTAAAGTGATTTAGATTAATTTTTAAAATATTTAATTTATGACCGATGAGAGGTGCAAGATAGTAATAGTAGTAGTTTGTAAGGAGCGAATAATGCGTATTGTCTTAACATTGTTACTATTGGGCATAGGGTCAGCATATTCTGGGAATGGGTTTTCTCAGAATCCACCTGCTGGATGTTACAACACATGTCAGAAGGGGCTTTATGTCCCATCTGGGGAAATATGGCAATTTACACCCTTTATTGGCGCTGTAACAAAGGGTGGATATTCAACTTGTGTTACTACGGTGAGAAAAGGAGTTACTCTTAATATTTTGCCAAATTCAAAATGTAGAAGAATAATAATTTGGGGATGTGCGAGTGTTTGTCCGAAAAAATGAATTCAGATAGGCTATTGAAGTTATAGATGCGCAGGGTAGGTAAAGAAGAAAAAATGTATAGCATTCACGCCAAAATGAATCAAAATGGGGACCTCTATCCGGTTTGAATGTAAATAACCATAACCGTAAAACAGGCCTGCAATAGTACTTAGAACAACTAGATTTAGCCCGCCTAGATAATGCATACATCCAAATAATAAAGAAGTAATGCACAAAGCAATCATTTTGCCGTTGGGTTTTGATTTAAGGAAGTTGGTTAGATGTCTTTGAATGTGCCCTCTAAATAGGGCTTCTTCGGCAATACAAACCAAAATTAAATTATTGAAAAGCCACAGAATCGTAAAAGAAGGCATTTTAGGTTCAAATTGGACGAACTTAAGTCCCATTGCGGTAGAAAACAAAATGAATGTACATGGGAACAGTACGATTGGAACTGTTTTTAGGATCGGCTTTCTTGAGTTGTTTGAAATGGAAATTCCGATTATGGGTAGAAGCAAAAGTGCCAAAAAGGGTTTGTCAAAATTCAAATACATTGAAAACGAAATAGCATTCGCGGACAGCTGAACATGATCAAGCACTTTTAGATTGTTAAAACCTGGCAACTGATGTGTAAACAGGCCAATTGCCAGTAGAAGAAATATACAGTGAGAAACGATGCGTATCCATTTGTTGTTATTTTGGTGGCCTAGGTACACAATGCATGCTGAGAAGCCTAAGATGCTACACCCTATGATCGAAATACGCGAATTTAAAAATGCAAACCCAACAGCAATAACAGCCAATCCAATTGAAGCTAAAGGTTTGCTTCGAAAAATCCATAAACTTAAGATGCTTAGGGCAAGAAGCAGATAAGGCGTATATTCGAGTGATGGATGGTGCATTATTGCTTAGTCTATCACTCGAGTCGTCATTGCTGTAAAGGTTAGGTAATTCGTTGATAGAATTCGGAAGAAACTATTAACGGAGGACTGCTGGATGAGAGTAAATACAAAAGACGAGACATTAAAGAAGAATTACATACAAAAATATCAATTCCTCATAAAGGAATACGAGCTAGTTAAGGCTAAGAAGCACCCTCCTTGTCATTTCCGATACGCGTAGCGTGAACGGGAATCCACTAGCATCTTATTACTCTTTCGTAGCTTCTTTTAGGAAGTAATCCAAAAATTCTCGTTGATTAATTTTCCGATTACTTAGACCCCCATTCACAGAAAGGTTTTTATTAATGATTTTGAGCTCATCTATTTCTGGTTGCGTGAGTTGAATCGTTTTGATTATTTTGGAGACCATAGGTTTTAATACCCCCAATTCTTGAGTATCATCCTCTCTAGGCATTTCAATTGCATATGTTTTTAAGAAGTTAAGTAACCCAGAACGTCCTTTTTCTTTTGTCGTCTTATGTTCAACAAAAGTTAAGTAGAGGTCAATTATGGCACTTGTTGTTTCAAACTGCCACGTTAACTCATCGTAGTAGGATTGTATTTCTTTAGAATCTTGGATTAAAGCCCATGAGTCCATAATAGCCATCAACGGTTTTTCTTTGTCGAGTTGTTTAGCGTAGGTTAGGAATAAAGATTTTGAAAAATCAGCATAATTTCCTATCAACATCGACTTAATATACTGAGATACGGCAGTTTTTTTGATATGCCATTTTTCGAGTTTAATCTTCTTACTTGTATCGACCAACTCAGGATCCAACTTGTTTGATGCGTTGAGAGTGTCACTAATTAATTCTTCAATCGAAATCTGGGAGTCTACACTTTTATCATCAATTTCATTAACATGATATACGTTCTCATTTTTGACAAACCCGATGTTTTTAAAAGCCACAAATTTTTCGATTTTAAAGGAATATGAATTTTGTTCAAAGTAATGTGTATAAGCCTTTATCACTTCATTGACAAAAAAAGTGGTGTGGATTGAAGGTTGAGAAAAAAGCGGTGAGCCAAGTTCAAACAGTCTTTTGTCTAGGTCTGCCCCTGGATGGAGAAATGAAACTGTAAACAGGCTGTGGAATAGTGGCCAACATAAGGGTTTGTTCTCCTCAGTTGCCCCCTCAGTAATGATGGCTACTTGGGTTATGAACCTCATTTTTTTTGTGGTAGCCCAAGGATTATTAGTGAAAATCGATTTCACTTTTTGAAGTATAGTAATAATTTTTTGATATATATCTTGAGACAGTTCAAGTTCTTTAACCGAATTTTTGTGAAACATGCGTGTTAATTCTTCTAATATATCAAATACGATAAATCGACTTAATTCACCCTCTTTCTGGAGTGGTATGCGATAGGTATTGTCCTTCTTATTAAAAATTAAAAACTGGTCAACGAGCGCTGAAAACGTGTCAACGGCATAGTGATATCCAGAAATGACATCATTTTCCTCTGAGTCTGGATTCCCAAATCCATTGAGCGCGAACTCTCTGATATAAGACATCACACCCCATTGATATCTTGTTATTAAATCTTCAGTTTCCAAAGTAGCGTTTAAGGCAAACTTAAAATATGCTTTTCGATCTTCAAGTGGCTTGGCATAAAAATAGAAAGGCTTGAAGTATCTAATGTGTATTTTATATTTACTTTCAATAGTGGGGAAATTGTTTTTGTATGCCTCAAATAGAATGTCTTTCGTATACGTAGAAGAGACTTTTTCAATGATTGTTTTTAGCAGAGGGTACTCTTTGTTCCAAGGCTTCGAAATTATTTTATCCAATGCCCATTTCGTTGTGGCTTCGTCATCTTTGAATTTAGTTAACACCCATGTAACCATTTTTTCTACTGTTTCGCTATCAGTGATGTGGTGGATTAGTTCCAAATAGATAGCCAAAATTTCTTTGGGTAAATTGGCTTCCCATGAAACACGAAAATTTTCTATATGTTGATCTATGAATTTAGTGAATTGAGCTACAAGCGTCTTTTGTACTTCTACAGAAGGGTTGGGGGTTTTCCGAAGAGCATTCAAGCTGACAAACACGTTTAAATGGGCTTCTCCGACTTTTGAGAATGGAATTTGTTTTTCCCTAAAAGGATGCGAGGTTTCTTCTAAGTGTGTGCAGATAAATTTAAGACGTTTGTTTTCGTCAGGCGTAAGAAGACGATCCTTCGGAAGTGTTGAATTATCAATTATTTTCCAAGTCCAGTCTAAGGTTGAAAAAAGTCGGAAGGCCAATGTTTGATATTCCAAATTCGTATTATTTTCAAGTTTTGTAAAAACAAATGGAACGTGATTTTCCCAAAACAATTTGAAAATTTTTCCATCGGGCCTAAAGGAACTAAATGAGTTCCAAAATATCGCAATGGTTTTTAGAAACTCAGTCTCGATCGTTATGCCTTTGTCCGATTTAAGATCACACTGACACCATAAAGAGATGTTTTTCCATTTTAATTCGACCATATTTATAAGAGGAAAGAAATATTCAGAAATTTTAAGCTCGTAAGAGTTTCGCTCGAATATGCGACCGGTTAAACGTACGCCAATCCTAATTGCTTCTGGATCTTTACTTTCAAAGTAAGGCCTAATTAAATCGATCGACTCTTCTTGGTGTCCGGATTTGCTTAGATAAATAATCAAACCTTGCTTGAGTTGTGTTTGTTCATCTTTACTTAGTTCGGGAGAATTATATTTTTTCTTAATTTCTTTAATGACTTGATTTCGGCTTTCATGGGTTTCAAGATTTATGTTTGAATAGGGACGATTAGAAAAGAACTCGAGGTTCTGAATCCATCTTGCAAGTCCATCTTGCCGACGCGCTATTTCTTCTAGTGAACCCTCAGCGGGCTCTAAATATAGTCTTAAAGATGCCTCATGTAATTTGACTAAATTGGGGGATGCGGCTATAAATTTTTGCAGCGCTGCATTATCAGATTGACGCCATCGATCAGGCATGAATCGATTTTCCCAAAAAAAATCACCACTTCTTTTGTCCAGTTTTTTAAATGAAGTAATGAGTTGGGTCAAAACTGTAAGAAGAATGTCCGCATCTTTGATTGACTCTCCTTTGAGGTTATTAAATGTTTTTGAATTAAGGTAGGGCGCAAAAGAGATCAAGAAGCCTTTCTGGAACCTTTCAGCACTTTTTCCAAGTTTTGTCGCTGCCTTTGAGGTTAATTTAATGAGATATAGCGCTTCTTTGAGTGATCCAGACTTTTCAAATGATTCATGAAGAAGTCGATATGTAACTAAGAGTGCGCCAAGCTCAACAATCTTCAAGTCAGTTGATTCGATTAGGGTAGAAAACAAATCATGGCTACTTTTTGTTTTTGAAATGTCTTGGCCGAATGCAGCCAACGTATATAGATATGTCTCATCAGTTGGTTCAATACCAAGATCTGCTACTTTCTTTATAAAAGTAGCAGTCGTGTTTTTTAGATAATTGGATTCTAAATACCAACCATTATAATATTTTCCCTTAGGTGTGTTTTCATATTGTTCTGGAAATGTCCACACGCCTCTCGTAAGATATTCAGCTGCTTGAAGCCGTGCAGTAAGAATTTTTGATTTAAGCAGGGTGAATGCTAAGTCAAAATACTTTTCGTCAAACGCCATCCAACGCGTCGATTTTCGAAAGTAATTTAAATATTTTAGGACTGTATCTTCATTCTGAACTTTTAAATGATCATATATCGTTTGAATGAATGTTAGATCTGAAAAATTTACACTCCGACCAAATACAAACATATGCTCGATGGTGTTATTTAAATAAATTACTGAAATAGATTTGTCTTTAACTAATTTTTGTAATTCGGTAGAAAGGTTTTGTTTAAGTGCATCAGGGCCTTTGATTGCCAATACTATTAGCGTAAATAAAGCAGAATCTTGGAATTTTTCTGAGGTTAGTGTGAGTGCATGCGTGAGCAACTTTATTGATTTTGTAAATACCTCGTTCATCTTATTAGTGTGCTTTTGAATATCAGTAGGGCTTAGTTTTAAAAAAAGTTGAGCTAGGAATGGGAATATATGTATTTGATGCCAATAGTTATCCTGTGAACTGATGAGTGGAGAAATGAGTGCGATAAATATTTTGGGATCAGTTATTGTTTTATGATGACGATGTAATTTTTCAAAAATGACATACTGATGAAAAGGGCCAGCCGGTATTGCCACTTGCAACTCTTTTTTAAGATCAGACTCAGAAGTAGTTGGCTTTTGTGCATCTGTCATCAATTCGTAAAGACTGAAAAAAAGTGAGAAAGACGTGTTTATTTTTTGGAACACTTCTTTGGAATCAATTAAATTCGCAATCTTTGTGAACCGTTTAATATACGGATCCAGCTTGTTCGAGTACTTTTTATTAGAATTATTAAAATTTAATTCGAGTAAAAGATAGCTGGCTTCGAGTGCCTCCATTTTGTATTCGCTAATCAAAACTTCGTTTGTAGTATTTTTCTCTAGCGTGTCCGCATCTTGAGCTGTACTGTCTTTTTCATTGCCTTTTTTCTGATCAGATGCCGAATCACCGCTAGCACTTTCGCCTGACTCTTTTTGTTTGTTTACTGAAACTTGATTTTGAGGAACACCTTGTGGCGAGGGCTCCAACTCTTTATTGATTGTTTCTTCTGATTTGGCTTCGTCTTTATCTTGATGCTCCACTTTAGTTTGTTTAATGGGAAGTTGAGCTTCCTTGCTAGATGAACAACCCCAGGTGGTCAGAAACATGATAAAAATGGCACAATAAATAGTCTTCATTTGCATAAACACAACCTCACCTTATGTCTAGTCATCGGTAGCCTAATCCTACTATATTTAGAAGTAATATTAAATATATTTACAATCTTTAAAACCAAGTAATATCAGCAAGTTAAAGGCGTCCACCTACCATTTGCCATCTGCACTTAGGTTCCCCGGCTACCTTTTGGCACTACTGGATTGAATGTTTCCGCTCGTATATGTAAACTTTGACATTTCCGACACATACGAAGTAAGTAAGTGGGAATCTACCTGCGGCCGAAGGCAGAGAGTGTCCAGACTTTATTCGGGAGGAACCTACGTTGATTAGAAATGAAGGCATCGCAGGAGGCGATGGCACAATGACCTGGCGGAGAGAGAGGGATTCGAACCCTCGGAAGGCGTTAGCCCTCGCACGCTTAGCAAGCGTGTGCCTTAAGCCACTCGGCCACCTCTCCCAAAAAGCCAGTTCCCCTATATTACCTGGTTTTCCGTCCCATTCAAGCCTCAAAAAGTCTCCCAGAAAAAACCTGATATAATACGACGCAAGGGGAAAGAGCCGCACCTACCTATATGCCTGCTTCATAAGGATCACACTTCGTTTAGTCCGCGGTTCTTTAAGGTAAATATCAAATAATAAAAGGGGGAATTATGTTTAAAAGAATACACTGGAAGTGTCTGATTCTGGGAGTCAGCTTTATATTATCAGGATTTGCGTTCGCAGATGAACTCACCGAAAATGACCTTGAACAGGTCTACAAGACCATGCCAAAAGAACAGAGAGCTTGGCTTGCGACCATTCAATCTTCAGTTCATAAAAGAATAACAGCTGCGTTCACGGATGAACAAGGGAAAGCACTCTCTCAAAGGGAGCAAAAGCGTGCTTTCAAAAAACTATACAAGCAAGTGTTGGGCGAACTCTATGGGCCCAATGCCAAAGTGACAGAAGAAAGGCAGGCCTTGAGACTCTGGCTCGAAGAACAAGGGAAGAGACCCATTTCACCGTTTTATGGAAAAACCGCAAGTGTGATGCGGAGCCTGAGAAAGCATAATGATCCGCTATTTGATGCAATTCATGCAGCCTCATATGGAGAGCAGGGACATCTAGCAGGTAATTTTTCACCTATGAGCTATGTGGTTGTGTGGTCTCTGGCCAATGCTCAAGGCCTACCGCCCTTAAAGTATGTTGGGATTATAGGGATGGGCTCTATGGTGTTTGCCAGTGGATGTTCGACTGCGGATATCAAAAAATTCTGGGACGATAACAAAAAAGCTATCTTCTCGATCGCGCTTGAAGCCCTCCGTTTATATCTCAAAGCTGAGATGAGTGATCGAGGATTTCAAGATCGATTAGATGCAACAGCTGAGGATTTTTACACTACTGTTCAAGAGGTATCTAAATTAGATAATCCTTTTAATGAATACTCAAAGAGACAGCTGTACGCAGTGCTTCTAGATCTTGTGGCAGATTTTATGGTCAAATATCATTCAGATCAAAAATTTCAAGAAGAGCAAAATGAAAAAGCTAAAAAGACAAAACTCCCCGTAGGTGATTCTGATTCATCTTCCGTTGGAGAAGATGATGAAATTAAACCTGATAGCGAGAATGCTGAACTCTCTCTCCAACTCAAGGCTATTTGGTTGCAACTCAAAGTGCTTGTTCTCAAATATGTCAAAGATGAAAAACTTAAAAACGCAATTACCAACGTGGGTGAAGAAGGTATCGTCAAAATTACCGAATTCATTCAACGAACCTACAACGACTACAAAGACGAATGGGCAAGTATTAAAAAAATTATGGATCAACTGAATACATTAGAGGCAACATCCTCAGGTGTAAATGGTGCACCTGTAAATTCCTCTAACCGGTATTATTTAAAGCGTACGGCATATTTCAACGGACTGTCGAAATATGTTGAAGATGGCAAAAAAGCCCAATCCAACATTGATGGGGGTGGAACTTCCTACGGGCCTCCTTATCGTCTTAAGATTTTGACACAAGAGGAACTAAATTTATTATTGAATTCACCGCCTGAAGCCTTCAAGGCACCACTAACTGAAGACGAAGGTGTTTATATTCAAAAACGGCTTAAGGAAAACTCAGCTAAGTAACTAAATTCAATAACCAGATATCTCGAGGTTTCAACCTCGAGATATCTGGTTAATCTAAAATTGAAATGCCTAAATTGTTCGCATGTATAGGGACTTGAATATCGCTTTTATAGCAACATAATATGAGGGTTTGTCCCGCCTGTGGTTCAGAGACAATAGGTAAAGCACTCAATGCAGCAAAAGCAAAAGCAAGAGGTTGGGTGTCTGGTAAAGCGTAAAGCGTTTTAGGTACAAATTGGTGGTGTTCGCAGCACCCTCTAACAAAGTGAATCAGTGATTGGAGTAACACTGGATTTTTGCCGATAGCGTGCCAGTCGAGCTGGCTATCAACGAGTGCCTCTGACTGAAGCCACTTGATTAGATGCAGATGAGGAGTCCCAGACCACATAGGCCTCATCTTAGCTTGCTTCAGTGTTTAAGATCAAGGTATGGTGCGTTACATGACCACACTTTCATCCGTACAAGGAAAATTGACCTTAATATTGTCTAAATCGGTTGATGAGTTCTGTCAGTCTTGTATCCAAGCCTTTTGGTCTATTCGAAATAATAGTGCATATCAAGCATACTGCGATGAACTGTCATCTGAAGATCCTATCCGTGTGCATCGCATTTCTCATTCAGCTGTGTGTATGGGATATGATTTTCATGTTCAAGATGAAAAACCCTATTTGATTGAAGTGAACACCAATGCATTTGGGTTACTGTCTTTACCCCATAGTCCATCAGAGGTGTTGAGTATGTTTCAATCTGAGTGGCATAATTATGACCCCAAGAATCCGTTGAAGCACATTGTAATTGTTGAAGAAGACCCAGAAACGCAAATCAGTTATCCAGAATTTCAAGCCTACCAACACCTCTTTCAAGAAGCAGGTATCCAATGTACAATTTGTGACCCCAGTGCATTGAGCATCACAGCACAAGGAGACTTGATGCTCAGTGAACAAAAAATTGACATGGTCTATTTAAGGTATTGTGATTTTTTACTTTCAAATCCAAGTGTGTCTCATCTTAGGAGAGCTTATTTGAATAACCGAGTCTGTGTCACACCATCTCCGCGAGAATATCACTTGCTTGCGGACAAGAAACGAATGATCACTTGGTCCGACCCCAGTATTTTGGATGCTTTTGATCTTGAGGCTGAACATAAAAATCGGTTAATCACATGTGTACCTAGAACAGAATTGCTTTCAAGCCAATCCATCGAAATTTGGAAAGCCAATCGAAAGAAGTGGGTGTTTAAACCCACACAGTTGTACGGATCAAAAGGCGTATATGTTGGGAAAAGTATCAGCCAAACAAAATTAACAACGCTTGAAGGGAATGACTATATCGCGCAACAGTATATTCCTCCTGATGTGGTCTGGCATGAACAAGCCGACCAGCAAATGAAGTGGGATTTACGTTACTACATCTATGAGGACAAAATTCTTGCCACAGGTGCCAGGCTGTATCAAGGGCAAGTCACAAACTTTCAATCAGAACATGCAGCTTTAGTGCCTGTTTCGTTTATGTAAGTGTCTTTTTCCGGGCTTGCTTGAATGCGTCGATCGCGCGATCCAGTTGAGTTTGTGTGTGAGCGGCTGAGAGTTGAACGCGAATACGTGCCTTGTCTTTAGGGACCACAGGATAGCTAAATGCCACCACATAGATGCCAAGTTCAAACAAGTAGCTAGCCATCGATTTGGCTTGTTTGGCATCATAGATCATAATCGGAACAATAGGATGATCGCCTGGAACAATATCAAATCCGGACTCAGTTAAGTTGCGTCTAAAATAGCGTGTGTTTTCATGGAGTGTTTTTCTTAAATGTTCTGATTCTTGAATTATCTCGAGCGCTTTTAAGTTTGCACATGTTATCGCCGGCGCTAAGCTATTTGAAAATAGATAAGGACGCGATCGCTGTTTTAGTAATTGGATGATTGCTTTATGGCTGGTTGTAAATCCGCCCGAAGCACCGCCCAACGCTTTTCCAAACGTGGAAGTGATAATATCCACACGATTTTCGACATTATGATACGCGGGAGTACCTTTCCCTGAAGGCCCCAGAAGTCCAGTTGCATGAGAATCATCCACCATCACGAGTGCTTGGTGTTTGTCTGCCAAGTTGCAGATGCCTGGCAAGTTAGCAAGTGTGCCATCCATACTGAAGACCCCGTCAGTTACAATGAGTTTAATACGTGATTCTTTTGCTTCTTCAAGACATTCTGAAAGATGTTCTAGTGAATTGTTCGTGTAGCGAAGTCGTTTGGCTTTACAGAGTCGCACACCATCAATGATGCTGGCATGGTTAAGTTCATCTGAAATCACAGCGTCTTCGGGGCCAAGAAGTGTTTCAAACAATCCCCCGTTAGCATCAAAGCATGAGGTGTAGAGGATGGCATCCTCATGACTTAAAAATTCTGAAATGGCTTTTTCTAAATCTGCATGTACAGTTTGGGTGCCACAGATAAATCGAACAGAACTCAACCCGTACCCAAACGTATCCAATCCTGTTTTTGCAGATTCGATGATGTCATTATTGTTAGCAAGACCCAGATAATTATTCGCACAGAAGTTAATCATGGTTTTTTGATGGCATCGGATGTCAGTAGATTGAGGCGACTCAAGGGGGGCTTCGTCTTTCCAAAGACCAGATGATTTTATACCCGCCAGTACTTGTTGGATCTGAGTTTGTGCGGTGGTGGAA